>JBAUHN010000394.1:0-40476 GCA_049680295.1 Sulfitobacter sp. | reverse complement strand
GGCTAAGGAACCGCACGCAGATATCGTGAAAGCCCCAACAAACTGCGGCGACCAAACCCAGGGCAAGAGCGCTCATGCGCCAACCTCATCGCAAAGAATCGGATCAATATGTGCCGGGAATTCTCTTTTGTCGGGTCTGCGGGCGGGTAAAAACGACAATCTGCAGCAGCTTCTGGAGAGCAGGCCGGGGAAATTGATCTCATGAAAGCTCATTTTGGCCGATTTTGTTTGCGGTGGGGGATCGCGTATGTATTCATAGTAATAAATATTTATTCCGTTCATGCAACAGCGCGAGACGGGGAGATCAAATGCTTGACGACTATCCTAAGGTACTACCCGGCCCGCCAAGACCCAGCAAGATCATTCAGCCGCAAGTGTTTTCGCTGCCTCCGGGCGTAGAGCGCTATGTCGTGGCCGGGCAGGGCGCCGTGTTAATCCCGGTCGAAGCGGGCGATCACCTGACAATCATCAATGACGAAGGTGGGCAGCATTGCGAGATCGTGGCAAGTGACCCGCGCGGGCAGATTGACGCGGGCATTATCGGGGCATCGGCGCATGGCCATGCGGCAGGATTAAAGGCACTGTTGCGCAGCGACACCCAATCTTTGCGTGGCTTCCGCATGGGGTTGGACGCCCGCGGCATTGACCTGGCCAAGGCACAGGCAGTGCATCTTTTTGAGGCCACAACACCCGCAGGAACCGATGCGCAATTCACCGCGACCCGCGATGGTGCGGTGATCATTGCTGCCCCCGGTGACGCGATGGATATTGAGGCGCAGAACACGGCAACACCGCTGACCGTCAAGGTCAAGCGCGCGGTATTAAAAAGCCCTGTGCGCTTTGAATTGCCGGACCCGCTGGCCGATCCTGTTCAGGACATTCGCGTGCACACGCAGACCGCTGAATCGTTTTTTGTCAAAGCCGGTGACTACATTCAGATCATTGATGTCGATGGCAGGCAATGTACCGATTTTGAATGCTTTTCGGCGCGTAAACTGGACAAGGGGATTGAGCATGCGCTGGACGTGACCACCACGCGCACGCTGATGGGGCATGCCTATCCAATGCCGGGGCTGCATGCGAAATACTATGATCAGGAAATGATCCCACTGGTCGAGGTCGTGCAGGACACCTGCGGGCGGCATGATGCTTTTGCCATGGCCTGCACCGAGAAATATTACAACGACATTGGCTATCCCGGGCACGTAAACTGTTCGAATAATTTCAACACGGCATTGGCCGAACATGGCGTCGCACCGCGCCGTGGCTGGATGGCAATCAACTTTTTCTTCAATACCGCGATCGACGACCATGGCGTGATGTATGCGGACGAACCATGGTCACGCCCCGGCGACTTTGTGTTGCTGCGCGCGCTGACCGATATTGTCTGTGTCAGCTCAGCCTGTCCTGACGATACCAGCCCTGCCAATGGCTGGAACCCAACCGATATTCACGTCCGCACCTACAGCGGCAAGGAAACCTTTCAGCGGTCCATCGCGACCCGCGTTACCCCAGATTCGGAGCCGAAAATGACCAAGCAAACCGGTTTCCACGACAGCTTTGCCAAGCACACGCGGAATTTCATTGAATACAACGGGTATTGGCTGGCCAATTGTTATGCCGATGCGGGCCCGATTGCCGAATACCACGCCTGCCGCGAGAAATGCGTTATTCTTGACCTGTCACCTTTGCGCAAATTCGAGATCACCGGGCCGGATGCCGAGGCGCTGTGCCAATATGCCTTTACCCGCAATATGAAAACGCTGCCCGTAGGCGGCGTCGTCTATACTGCGATGTGCTACGCGCACGGCGGGATGATTGATGACGGGACAGTGTTCCGGCTGGGTAAAGACAATTTCCGCTGGATTGGTGGGGCGGATTATGGCGGTGAATGGCTGCGTGAACTGGCCGAAAAACTTGAACTGAAGGTATTGATCCGCGCCTCGACCGATCAATTGCACAATGTCGCAGTACAGGGGCCGGAAAGCCGTGATTTGCTGCGCAAGATTGTCTGGACCGCGCCGCATAACCCCGAGTTTGATCAACTGGGTTGGTTTCGTTTCACGCCTGCGCGGTTGCACGACGAATCCGGGACGCCCTTTGTCCTAAGCCGCACAGGATACACCGGCGAACTGGGCTATGAGGTGATGTGCCATCCCAAAGACTGCGCGACGATTTTTGATGCGATTTGGGAGGTGGGACAGGATCATGGGATCAAACCTATGGGGCTTGAGGCGCTGGATATGGTGCGCATTGAGGCCGGGTTGATCTTTGCCGGGTATGATTTCTCGGATCAGACCGACCCGTTTGAGGCTGGCATCGGGTTTACGGTGCCACTGAAATCCAAGACAGATGATTTTATGGGTCGCGACGCGCTGATCCGGCGTAAGGAAAACCCGATGCGCAAGCTGGTGGGCCTTGAGATCGACAGCAATGTTGACGTCGGCCACGGTGATTGCGTTCATGTTGGTCGCGCGCAGATTGGCGAGGTGACATCGTCGATAAGGTCACCGCTGATGGGTAAAAACATAGCAATGGCGCGGGTCGACGTGGCGCATGCCGCACCGGGGACAGCGTTAGAGATTGGCAAACTGGACGGTCACCAAAAACGCATCCCAGCCCGGATATCCGAGACCCTGGCTGCCTATGATCCGAATAAGGAACGCCCGCGCTCATGACCCAAACAGTGCTTGATCAGATCGGAGGCGAAGACGCGCTGCGCGAATTGGTCGAGCATTTCTATGATCTGGTTGAGGTGGTTCCGGAAGGTCGCAAGATCGTTTCCCTGCACAGGCAGCATCACGGGCTTGCCCACACCCGTATAGAGCAGTTCAACTTTCTGTCTGGGTTCATGGGTGGGCGGCAATACTATCTGGAAAAACACCGACACATGAACGTGAAAACCATCCACGCGCATATTCCGATCGAAACAGCGGATGCCGAGGATTGGTTGACGATCATGGATCGCACATTGGATGATCTGGGCCACGCAGGCCCCCACATCGACCGGTTGCGCGCTACCCTTCGCCGGGTGGCGATGATGCTGGTCAACGATGGAAATGTTGCAGGCGCATGAAACGCAGAGATATTATCATTGGCTTTATCGCAGTCCTGGCAACACCGGTTTCGGCACAATCGGTCAAATTGCAGGCGCATGAGATTGAGGCATTACTGTCGGGAAATACCGCTATCGGCACATGGTCAGGCGCAAACTACCGCCAGTTTTTTGCCACCGACGGGTCGACCATCTACGCCCAGGAAGGTCAGCGTTCCACACGGGGCCGATGGCGACTGGATGCCGCAAACGATGAATACCAGTCGATATGGCCTCGCGACAACGAGTGGGAAGGCTGGTACGTAATGGAATGGGCAGGGGACTATTTTTGGGTCAGCAAATCAACACCGCCCACTCCCTTTAGAGTGGTCCAAGGCGAACAATTGGTTGCGAAATAGCCATGGGTTTCGCTTGGGCATCGTCAGCAGCTTTGTCCTTTGTACTTACAGCTTCTCCAGCATTTTCCGGTACTTTTTGCGATGATCTGCACAGTTTTGCGGGTGGCAAAAGCGCGACCCTAAGCTTGCCGAACAAGGATGCAGCTGTTGCCAACTGCGGTCAGTCTTTGGCGTTGTATGGCGCGCGCTCGTTTCATTGCAACTGGTCGTTTGCCTATCGCAGTGCTTCGGCGCGGCTTGCTTTTGTGCGACTGTTAGACGCTTTGGACAGCTGTCTTGGGCCAGAACAAACACTTACGAATAGCGGCCGGGTCAATCATCCAGACAGCTATGATTTGCGTTTGTTTACCATGGGACAAGGTACAGCATATGCCTCGCTCAAAGATAAGGGCGGGGCGCAAAGAACCCTTGTTTTCTTGCGGATCGAAACTGCATCAATGCCGTAATTTCCCCTTGGATCAGCCTCAACCGGCCAGTGGGTCGGCGGCTAATTCTTGAGATACACCTCAAGACTGTCATCCAGTGCCTCGCGCCACGGAGTGTGGTGGTTTGGGGCCAATGTTCCTGTGATAACAGACGTATAGCTATTGTCGCGGAAGGTCATTATACCTTGGTATTTATGGCCTTTCCACTCTTTGAACACCTTGCAGGCGGCCTCGACGTCGAACGACGGATAGTCGGTCTCATCTATCAATTCCTTGACGTAATCGCCCTGATACCAGATCGCATCATAGTCATCCTTGCCTGCATCTTCGCGCGTGATACGGCCTTGTACATCAGCGATCATTGCCGCTTGGTCAGGCTGTTCGATCCGGCCCATGATGACGTCGCGCACCCACCAGGCTTGGGCGTCAAACATGTTGAAGGTAAACCACTGGTCCTGCATTCCCAGATAAAACAAGGCGGGCTCGGGCACGAAAGTGACACCTTTGTAAAGGTCCTGCGTTGCCAGCCGGTTTGCCGTCTTCAGCCGAAGATCATCTGGCAAGAAAGGAAAATGGTGCTTGTAGCCGGTGCATAGGATTACCGCATCAATCTCACGGCTGCTGCCGTCCTTGAAATGCGCGGTTCGTCCATCAACATGGGTCAGCAGCGGTACCTCGGACCAGTTGTCGGGCCAATCGAAACCCATGGGTGCCGTGCGGTGACTGACAGTGATGGATTTTGCGCCGTATTTCCAGCACTGCGAACCGATGTCTTCTGCGGAATAGCTGGTTCCTACGATCAGCAGGTCTTTGTCCTTGAACTCCATTGCGTCGCGGAAATCATGGGCATGCAGCACCCGGCCTTTGAAGGTTTCGAACCCGTCAAATTGCGGAACATTGGGCGTGCTGAAATGGCCTGACGCGACGATGACGTGATCGAAGCTTTCTGTATAGGTCCGGTCCTCGGGCAGGTGGTTAACGGTTACGTTGAACTTGTCGCCGTCCTTTTCGACCCAACGCACGGCGGTTTCAAACCGGATCATATCGCGCACGCCTGCCTTTTTTATGCGACCTTCTATGTAGTCGAACAAAACCGCACGCGGTGGGTAGCTGGCGATCTGCTTGCCAAAATGTTCTTCAAAGGAATAATCAGCAAATTCCAGACCTTCCTTGGGGCCGTTTGACCACAGATAGCGGTACATCGAGCCATGCACAGGTTCGCCGTATTGATCCAGACCTGTGCGCCAGGTGTAATTCCACAGGCCGCCCCAGTTCGCCTGTTTTTCAAAGCACACAATCTCGGGGATTTCGGCACCTTTTGCGGCGGCGGACTGAAAGGCCCGAAGTTGCGCCAGACCAGACGGTCCGGCCCCGATAATCGCGATACGTTTGGTCATCGTCATTGATCCTTTATGTGCATGTTCCCACCGAATTGGGGTCGACGGCGGGACCGTTGGCATAGGCTAGTTTTGTCAGTGACATCCCGCTAACGGAACGCTGACCGCCTTAGATATCAAGTGTGTTGGCTTTTTCCCATGATGAGAAATGACTGCAGAAATCATTCCATTCTTGGTGCTTCATTTTGAGGTAGGCTGCGGAAAATTCCTCGCCCATCGCGGCTTTCAGCCCTTTGTCTTTGTCGTATTCACGCAGGGCGTCCAACATATTAAGCGGCAGTTTTGGCGCGCCACGAACCTTGTGACCTTCGGCGTACATATCAATGTCATGCCGCTTGCCCGGGTCCGCCTTGGAGCGGATGCCAGACAGGCCTGCGGCGATGATCACAGCCTGCAAAAGATAGGGGTTGGTCGCGCCATCAGGCAAACGCAATTCAAAACGGCCCGGACCGGGAACACGCACCATATGGGTGCGGTTGTTGCCGGTCCATGTCACGGTGTTGGGCGCCCAGGTAGCCCCGGAGGTGGTGCGCGGAGCGTTGATGCGTTTGTAGCTGTTGACCGTGGGATTGGTGATCGCGGCCAGCGCCGAGGCGTGTTTCATGATGCCGCCAAGAAAGTGTTTTCCACGCTCTGACAGACCCAGCTCGCCGGTTTGTCCGGAACCTTCGCCGGCAAAAACGTTGGTCTTGGATGCCGCCCCCGGCGCATCCCAGACCGAGATATGCGCGTGGCAGCCATTACCTGTTAAGCCTTCGATGGGTTTAGGCATAAACGTCGCACGGTACCCATGTTTTTCCGCAACCGTTTTGACCATAAACTTAAAGAAACTGTGCTTGTCAGCCGTGGCCAATGCGTCGTCGAAATCCCAGTTCATTTCCCACTGGCCATTCGCGTCTTCGTGGTCGTTCTGATAAGGGGTCCATCCCATCTCAAGCATGTAATCGCTGATTTCGCGGATCACATCGAGGCGGCGCATAAACGCTTGTTGGTCATAGCAGGGTTTGGCGGCGGTATCATCGGCATCGCTGATTTCATCGCCTGATGGTGTCAGCAAAAAGAACTCTGCCTCGATTCCTGTTTTTACATGCATGCCTTCGTCTGCGGCTTCGGCGATCAGGCGACGCAGCACGTTGCGTGGTGCCTGAGCGACGTCTTCGCCCTCCATCACGCAATTGCCGGGAACCCATGCGATTTCCTTGTTCCAGGGCAGAATGATCACCGCGTCCGGGTCCGGCACAGCCAGCATGTCGGGGTGCGCTGGGGTCAGATCAAGCCATGTGGCAAATCCTGCAAACCCGGCACCGTCTTCTTGCATGTCGGCAATGGCACGGGTGGGCACCAGTTTTGCGCGTTGTCCGCCAAAAAGGTCGGTGAAGGAGATCATGAAGTATTTGACGCCGTTGTCTTCGGCGAATTTTGCGAGGTCTAATGCCATTCTTTTTTCCCTGTCGTCTTTATTGTAAAAAAAGGGCGCGTACCTTTTTCGGTCCGCGCCCTGTCATATCAGTACCCTGTCCCCGGCTTGCCGGGATACCATTCGGTTCCCGCCAGAGGCACGCGCGCCATTGCGGCCGCCTCCATCGTCAGCGCAACAAGGTCTTCTGGTTCAAGATTGTGCAGATGATTTTTGCCGCAGGCCCGCGCAATCGTCTGCGCCTCAAGGGTCATCACCTTAAGGTAATTGCGCAACCGGCGACCGCCCTCGATGGGGTCGAAACGTTTCATCAGTTCAGGGTCTTGTGTGGTGATGCCCGCGGGGTCCTGGCCTTCGTGCCAGTCATCATACGCGCCCGCTGTGGTGCCCAAAGCGTTATATTCAGCCTCCCACTTAGGGTCGTTGTCACCCAGTGCGATCAGGGCGGCAGTGCCAATGGCGACCGCATCTGCCCCCAGTGCCATCGCCTTGGCCACATCTGCACCCGACCGGATACCACCTGAGAGGATCAGTTGCACTTTGCGGTGCATTCCAAGGTCTTGCAGCGCCTGAACAGCGGGTCGGACAATTGCCAAAGTTGGCTGACCCACATGTTCGATGAACACATCCTGCGTCGCCGCAGTACCGCCTTGCATGCCGTCCAAGACAACTGCATCAGCGCCCGCTTTGATCGCAAGCGTGGTGTCATAATAGGGCCGTGCGCCAGCGACCTTGACGTAGATCGGAACTTTCCAGCCGGTGATTTCGCGCAGCTCCAAGATCTTGATTTCCAGATCATCCGGGCCGGTCCAATCGGGATGGCGACAGGCCGAACGTTGGTCAATTCCCTTGGGCAGATTGCGCATTTCGGCCACGCGGTCGCTGATCTTTTGGCCCAGCAGCATACCGCCCCCACCGGGTTTAGCACCTTGGCCGACAACAATCTCAATCGCGTCCGCTTTGCGCAGATCATCGGGGTTCATACCGTAACGCGATGGCAGATATTGATAGACCAGCTTGCTGGAATGGCCGCGTTCTTCGGGTGTCATGCCGCCGTCGCCCGTGGTGGTTGAGGTGCCGGCGGCAGATGCGCCGCGGCCCAATGCCTCTTTGGCGGGGCCAGAGAGGGCACCGAAAGACATGCCAGCGATGGTGATCGGGATGTCCAGTTCAATCGGGTTTTCCGCGTGCAGCCCGCCGATAGTTACGGAAGTTTCGCATTTTTCTCGATAGCCCTCGAGAGGGTACCGCGAGATTGACGCGCCCATGAACAACAGATCGTCAAAAGACGGCACCTTGCGTTTGGCACCACCGCCGCGAATGTCATAAATGCCAGTGGCAGCCGCACGGCGAATGTCTGAATTGATGTCTTGGGTAAAGGTCGCCGACTGGCGCGGCGTTGTGTGCGGGATACCCTTTGGGTCGTGTTTGTTCATTTCGGTATCCTTAATAGGCTGCAGCGTTATCAACGTCGAAGTTATACAGATTGCGGGCAGATCCGTAGCGTTTGAAGTCTTCTGGTTTGGCGTCCGAGCCTGCTTGCGCCAGCAGATCGCGCAATATTTCAAGGTGATCCGGCCGCATCTCTTTTTCTTCGCAATCAGCGCCCAGGGATTTTACCGATCCGCGCACAAAAAGCCGTGCCTCGTAACAGCTGTCCCCCAGGGCGTCGCCCGCATCTCCGCAGACCACCAGATTACCTGATTGCGCCATGAAGGCAGACATATGGCCGATGTTGCCATGCACGACGATGTTGATACCCTTCATCGAGATGCCGCAGCGGGACGAGGCATTTCCTTTGATCACCAGCAACCCGCCATGACCCGTCGCCCCGGCATACTGCGAGGCGTCGCCATCAACGATGACCTTGCCGGACATCATGTTTTCCGCAGTACCCGGCCCGGCTGATCCGTGGATATTGACCGTCGCCTGCTGGTTCATTCCGGCGCAATAATATCCGGTTGATCCCTTTACGGTGACTTCAATCGGCGCATCCAGACCGCAGGCGATAGCATGCGCGCCCTTGGGGTTCACAATTTCCCATACGGTCTGATTGGTGTTGGCAGCTTGCGCATGAAGCGTCTTGTTCATTTCGCGCAGACCGATTTCGGACAGGTCGATTTTTTGCATCTTCAGGCGGCCTTTGTAGACGAGGGCGAAGCCGTGTTGTGGCTCCAGAAATAGACGGTGGCGGGTTCGGGTTCCCAGACGCGGGCGGTTTCAATGCCCGGTAAATCCACCAGCGCGCGGTATTCGGAACCGAACGCAACATATTGATCCGTTTCGGCCATCACCGCAGGTTTGCAGGCAATCGGATCACGCACTACGCCAAAGCCGTCTTTGGTGCCGACGACAAAGGTAAAAAACCCATCGAGATCGTCGAGACTGCTTGTTAATGCTTCGCCCAGCGTGGCGCCGTTTTGCATCTGCCAAGTCAGGTAAGCCGCGCCGACTTCGGTGTCGTTTTCGGTTTCGATATGGATGCCATCACGGCGCAGTTTACGGCGCAGGGAATTGTGGTTCGACAGCGATCCGTTATGCACCAGACATTGGTCATCGCCGGTGTTGAAAGGGTGGGCGCCCATCGTGGTTACCGCAGATTCTGTTGCCATCCTTGTGTGCCCAATGCCGTGAGTGCCTTGCATATGCGACACGTCGAACCGGGCGGCCACGTCTTTGGGCAGGCCGACTTCTTTGTAAATTTCAAGACTGTCACCGCGGCTCATCACGCGAATGCCACGGTCCATTTCCGCGAGCAGAGCGCGCGTGTTTGCGGTCGTGCCTGCGGGAATATCCAGCACCGCGTGCGTGCTTTTGATTTGCATGCCAACGGTGCCGCCAAGCGCTTTGCTTAGTGCTTTGTCCAGCCCGGCAAAAGCCACGTCCGGATCGTCCGATTGTACCGTCATTTTGGTACGGCCAGCTGTCTCGCCGCTATAAATCGCAATGCCTGCGCTATCGGGACCGCGGTCCGTCATCGTTATCAACATGGACGTCAGCATCTCACCCAACTTGGGTTCAAGCGACGGGTCCTTCAGGAATAGTCCTACAATTCCGCACATATTCAAATCTCCGAAAATTACAGGCGCCCATTGGGTGATGCCACGAATCTGAAGCTAGCATCAAAGATACAACTGCTCAACTAGTGGGAAACTTTTTTTCATCAAGGGCAATTTTCTTAATCTCAATTGAGGCGACAAAAGCCGCCCCAATTATGTTCACAGCGACAAGCGCCTCAGTAGCGTTCCAACGCTTTGGCGACCTTACCGGCATCACCAATTTTCTTGGCCTTTTCCAGATGTTCGCTTTCGCGGACAAACTGAATACGGTGCCAGCCGATCCAAAAGATCACCCCAATCACAACCATCGGGACTTCCCAGCCTTGCATGGGATAGATCGGACCTACTTCGGCAAGGTCAACCGCCCAGCTATCATAACCAATCGACATATCGACGTTCTCCTTGCTTTAGGTTTTTGCGGCCAGCGCAGCTTTGTCGGCTGCGATGATTTCGGATTTGGCGTCCTCATAGGCATGATGCTCGGCGTAATCGAGACCTTGCAGCTCTACCTCTTCGGGAATGCGCAGCACGCCAGCGGCGGCCTGCAATTTCGACACGATCCAGGCTGGGGCGAACCCGAGCACAAAGAACATGATAAACGCCCCGATGGCCTGACCCCATGGGCTCACGGTTGCATAGCCCTCATAAGGTGAGCTTGGTGCGCCCCAAAGGACAAAGCCCGCAATGATCAGACCGACTACGCCGGAATACCCATGCACAGCGACCGCCCCAACTGCATCGTCCAGCTTGAACCGACGCTCAACCCAGTAATGAAGTCTGTAGACGATCACCACACCAACGGCCCCGATGATCATGGCCTGAATAGGGTGGTAAAGATCGTTCCCGGCCGAAGCGGTAATCACGCCGGCAAGACCCCCTGAGAAGGTCCAGAACGCATCGCCCTTGGACACCACATAGGCTGCCATAAGCCCACCGGACAGCGACATCAAAAAGTTGAACGTGATGGCAGACAGGGTGGTTGGCGCCAGATAGATATTGGTTGCCGTCCATGTCGCCCCAACGATTTGGCCGTCGATCACTTCGGGCGCGATAATTGGGACGTTACAGGCGGCATAGAAGCCCCAAAAGCCAGTGTAGATCATGAAGATACCAATCGTCAGCATCCATGGATTATGTGGCGGGATATCGCGCGGCGTGCCGTCCGCGGCAAACTTGCCGATCCGTGGCCCCAAGACCATGATCACACCTAGCGCATAACCGCCCGCAATCGCGTGGATCACACCGGACGCATAGGCATCGTGATAGCCCAGCAGTTTGACCATCCAGCCATCCCAGTGCCAGCCCCAAGCCGCGTCAATGATCCAGAACACCGACCCGATCAGAACTGCATGCACCCAAAGTGCCGAAGATCTGATCCGTTCGATGACCGAACCCGACACAATCGAAGCAGCGGTCCATGAAAACAGCAAGAACGCGGCCCAGAAAACACCGGTGATGCGGTCTTCTAGGTTTGTGGCCATGTTGGGTGACCAAGGCGTGTTGGCTGCGCCGGCATCAAAGTCAATGGCGCCGCCGAAGATGTAGAAATTTGGGAAAGCCCAGTAAATCCACCAGCCAAAGAAGAAGAAGGTGACCGTGACCAAAGGGATGATCATGATATTCTTCATCAGTGTGTGCATGTGATTGCGCGCGCGGCTTGCGCCGACTTCGTACATACAAAATCCTACATGGATCAAAAACATGAATACAACTGTCACCCAATAGTAGAACTCGGTGAATACAGTGGTTAGTGCGTTTAGGTTCCCCTCCACGACGTTGTCTCCTCTTGTTGGTGCAGGCGATTATTTGCCTGTCAGTAAATTTTTTTTCCTTTTACTTGGCGTTCAAATCCGGCGGCTGTCAACGGTCCAGTTAAAATATTCTTGCTCTTGCTTTGCGCAATCGCCGCCAAACCGGCGAAATATTTGCCTGTGAGGAAAAAAAATTGCATACCATTGTTGCTTTTTCAGCCAGCCTGTTGCTGAATACCGCGCAACTGAAAAGAGTCGAAAACAGGGGAGAAACACATGTCCATACTTTGGAGATCGTCGGTACTGGCGCATCGTCACGCCGAAATTGGTGGCGAATTGGAAGACTGGAACGGGATGGGCACTGCCTGGTTTTATGACGATACACCCGAGCGCGCCAAGGCTGACTATGAGGCAGTCCGCACCAAAGCGGGCCTAATGGATGTGTCGGGTCTGAAAAAAGTTCACGTGGTCGGCGCAGACGCAGCTTATGTCATTGACCGCGTGACCACGCGAAACGTCGAAAAGATCGCACCAGGCCGTTCGACCTATGCGTCCATTCTGAACACTGAAGGCAAATTCATTGACGACTGCATCATCTATCATCTAGCGGTGAATACATGGATGGTTGTGCACGGAACTGGCACCGGGATGGAACAGTTGGGGCTGGTCGCGGCGGGCAAGAACTGTGAAATCCTGTTTGACGATGATCTGCACGATATGTCGCTGCAAGGGCCGATTTCGGTTGATCTGCTGGCCACGGAAATCGCGGGTATCCGTGATCTGAACTACTTTGGCATTATGCAGACGCGCCTGTTTGGTCGTGACGTCATGATCTCACGCACCGGATACACCGGCGAACGCGGCTACGAGATTTTCTGCCGTGGCAAGGACGCGGTCCATCTATGGGACAGCATCCTGGACGCGGGCAAGGATATGGGCGTGCGCCCGGTTCAATTCTCAACTCTCGATCTATTGCGCACCGAAAGTTATTTGCTGTTCTATCCCGGCGACAATTCGGAAACCTATCCGTTTGAAGATGGCAGCCCCTGTGGTGACACCTTGTGGGAATTGGGTCTGGATTTCACCGTATCGCCGGGCAAGACCGGGTTTATCGGCGCCGAGAACCATTATGCACTGAAAGGTAAGGAACGGTTCAAAATCTACGGCGTCCTGCTGGACGGCACGACCCCGGCGGATGAAGGGGCGACATTGTTGCAAGATGGCAATGCGGTGGGTCACGTCACCTTTGGCATGTACTCTGATGTGAATAAACACAATGTGGGGATCGCACGGATGCCGGTTGCTGCGGCTAAACCCGGCACAAAGCTGGTGGTACGCAATGCAGACGGGACCGAGATTGCAGCAACAGCCGAGGAAATGCCGTTTTATGACAAAGATAAATCCGTTCGCACCGCGAAGGGTTGATCAACAGTGGGTGTGCAGCGATGGTTGCGCACCCGAGACAGATAAGGACCGATATGTCTAAATTCGCCTTCCCCCCCAGCATCCTCAGCCGCCCCGTCTATGGGACGTTGGAATCACGACCGGGTGTCGCTCATTTGTTTATTGTCGATGCAGATGGTGCAGGCGCAATTCTCGATCTTGCCCGCAGTGATCGCGACATAATGGCCCACGCCCATATCATCTATATCGCGCGCGGGACTGGATTTGCAGGTGATCTAAGGGCGCTGAACGCGGCGCAGTTTTATGAAGGACCAAGCTATGCCGCCGCTCTGCCGCGCATTCGCAAGACTTTGAGCGACGCCAAAATGGGGTTACAAGTCTATCTGGCAGGCACTGAAGGATTGATCGGGCAGGCGATGAATGAGGCAACAGATGCAGGCATACCGCACACCGCGATCCAGACCGAACATCGCGGGTCCATCGCGCGGCGGATGCAATGTGTGCATTGCAAAGGCATCACAGAAGACGTGGAAACCGATCCGTTTGTCTGTGGTCACTGTGGTTTGAACCTGTTTGTCCGCGATCACTATTCGCGCCGCATGGCCGCGTACCAAGCCGTCTGCATTGACGCCGAAGATCCGGGCAATGTGCCCGCACAAAAGGGACTGTACGAATGAGCGGGGCTGAGAAAATCGCCGTAAAGGTCACGGATGTTGTGCCGCTTAATGATCTTGTCACGCGGTTCCGGTTTGAACGGGCGGATGGCGGGCTGCTGCCCACATTCTCGGGCGGTGCGCACACTGTTGTTGAAATGCGCGATAGCGGTATCACCCGGCTGAATCCCTATTCGTTGATGTCTGACCCGATGGACCAAACCGCCTATACGATTTCTGTGCGTCGCGATGAAGAAGGGCGGGGCGGGTCGTTGTTCATGCACCAAAAGGTCAAGGTTGGGGATGAGATGGTAATCTCATATCCGGTCAATCTGTTTTCGCTGGATTTGCGGGCCAAGAAACACCTGTTTCTCGCCGGTGGTATCGGGATTACACCGTTCCTGGCCCAGATCAAACAGCTAGAGCGCTTCAACGGCCATTGGGAATTGCACTACGCCTGCCGCTCCGAGGCATTGGGATCCTATGTGGATGACCTGACCGATCACTACCCAAATGAAACGCATGTCTATTTCGATGACCAAAGCCAGGCGATTGATCTGGCCAAACTGCTGGATGGGCAACCGCTGGGCACCCATGTCTACGTCTGCGGGCCAAAGGGAATGATCGACTGGGTGCGCAAGACTGCCGCCGCCGAAGGCTGGCCCCGCGAGGCGATCCACTACGAAGAATTTCTGGCCCCGCAGCCCGGAAAACCCTTTGAGGTCAAGCTGGCGGTAAGTAACAAGGTTATTCAGGTTGGCGAAAGTGAAAGCCTGCTGGAAGCGATGGAGCGCGAGGGCGTTGACGCGCCGTATCTCTGTCGCGGCGGTGCATGTGGGCAATGCGAGACGCAAGTGATTGACTATGCAGGTAATTTCATCCACCGCGACCATTGGCTGGATGACGATGAACACGCAAGCGGCGAAAAAATCATGCCCTGCGTCTCGCGATTTGAGGGCAAAACCCTCGTGTTGGACAGATAAGGGGCCATCATGACCATTCAATTCAACGACGAGAGCTTTCGCGACGATTATTCGTTTTACAATTCTGAACGGGCGATCAAACGCTTTCCATTCCCGTTTCACGAAGACAGCTACATGTATTCGGTTAACATGGAACAGCACCGTGGCGGACCTGTCGATTCCGTTTATGAAATGCGGTTCGACGTGGACGAACACTATGTCTCGGAAATGCGGGACCGCGCGATGGTGTTGGCCGATGATCCCCTGCGCTGCCAGTCTTTGCCACATATGACACTTGCGGGCTGGGACCTGCTGGAACTGATCATGGTGTCCAAATCCGAGGACTATCCCGACCTGTTTGAATTGCACCGCAACGGCAACACATGGCGTTGGGTAAATAAGCCGATGGGCATTGATGACACGTTCACTTTCCTCGACGAAGCGACGCTGCCCTATGGCCCGATGGAATACATTACCCGTCAGGCGCAGGGCGACTTTGCCGTTTTGGACCAGCGTGACGACAACCTGTGGATGGACGCAGGCATGGTGACGACCCAAGCGGATTGGTCACTGGATTTTGACATCGGCATGAATTTTTTTGAATGGCACGCGCCTGTGCCATTGGCCCACGAAAAGGGCATCTTTGTGCGGGCACTGAAGTTTTTGCTGAACATCCAGCAAGGCGCGCCTGCGCGGCGGCTGAACTGGACAATGACGGTAAACCCGCTGCTGGATACAAGCCCCGAGAATTACCACAAATGGGGCATCCAAAAGACCACGCTGACACCCGAAAACCTTGGTGCCAAACAGCATTTGCGGGTTGAGTTGCAGACGTTTTTCCGATTGCCCCGGTCGAATGCACTGGTGTTTCCGATCCGTTGCTATCTGTGCAGTTTTCAGGATCTGATGACCGTGCCGAAATGGGGGCGCCGTTTGCACCGGGTCATTCGTGATCTGCCTGATGAACTGGCGACTTACAAAGGCTTCATCGACAACCGCCCGTTGATGCTGAACTATTTGGCCAATTTTGATGACGGACAGCCGACATCCCCGGGCATCTGGCCGGATATCGACACAGAACCGCCGCTGAAAAAGTAGCATATGATGCGGGCATTCACGCGCATGTTCTGGAGCCGTCAGATCATGCGCGTTTTGCCCATGTTTTTGATCGCGCTGACGGCTGGACCCGCACTGTCACGCGACTGTCGACAGGCGCTGGTTTTGGCGCTGGATGTGTCGGGCTCGGTCAACCCCACTGAATATGCCCAACAAGTAGAAGGCTTGGCGACCGCATTAAATGACCCGCAAGTCCGCGCATTGATCCTGGTCGGTGCTGCGGCGCCTGTGTCATTGGCGGTATTCGAGTGGAGTTCGCGCAACCATCAACATCTCATCCAGCCATGGACCGTTTTGGACAGCGACGCAGCCCTCGATGCGGCGATCTTGCGGATCCGGTCGCATCTGAAAGTTCGCGCTGGGTTAAAGACCGCCCTTGGCACCGCGCTGAACCGGGCCGCAGACCTGCTACAAGATCAATCCCATTGCTGGAAACGCACCATTGACGTGTCAGGTGACGGAAAGAACAACATCGGGGCGACACCGGGTCAGGTCTATGCCTTTGGCGGGTTTAGTGGGATCACTGTCAATGCGCTGGTGGTGGGCGACCCGGCAAAAGCGTCAGGCGAGGGCGGTGGCACCAGCCTTGCAGAGTTGTTGACCTACTACGAGACGCAAGTGATCTTGGGGCCAGATGGCTTTGCGATGGTCGCTAATGGTTATGAGGATTTCGCCCGCGCGATGCGGCGCAAATTGATGCGTGAAATATCTTTGCCAATGTTTGGGCAAAAACAGCCCTAGCCATTTTGCGGATAACTGATCACGGAAAGATACCTGGCCGGAAGTTTGACCAAGACCTCTGGCCCATGTGGAGCGTCGGCATCAAAGAACAACGTGTCACCGGGCTTTAGCGGATAGATTTCCTCGCTATGGCGATAGTCAACTTCACCTTCCAGCATATAGATCGTTTCGATGCCTGCATGCTGAAAGGCAGGAAATACGTCCGCTGCATCGGACAGCGTGATCAGATAGGGCTCAACAATAACACCGCTGGAATTCGCGCCTATGTGTCCCAAAAGATTGTATTGATGGTTGGCACGAGTGCCTAGGCGGTCGATCTCAACACCTTGACCCGCTTTTGTATGCACCGCCATCCGGGTTTCTTCAAAACCACGAAAAAAAGAGGTCAGCGGCACCGACAGCGCATTGGCCAGCGTCTGCAACGTTGTCAGTGACGGCGACGTGTTGCCGTTCTCAATCTTGGACAGCATTCCGATGGACAGCCCTGTTGAGGCCGACAAGTCGGCCACGGTGATTTCCTGCTGGCGGCGAAACGCGCGTACCTCGCGGCCGATCGCCACTTCAAGAACCTTTTCTCGGCGTTCTACAAGGCGGTGCGGATCTTGTTTAAGATGGGCCTCGGGCATGTTTTTACCTCGTCTTCCTGCGGTCACCCCCTCTTAACCGCTAGACTGAATGTCGCAAGTGTCGCGGAGAATACTTCCGGTCATAGATATTGTTCTATCACATATGTTTCCTGTAAGGATAATTTAGTGGCTTGTAGTGAAACTTTTCGTGTTAGTTTGTGAATTCCCATCAACCGTTTTCAAAACTGCCTTTTGAAACCGTCGCGGGGTCCGCACAAGCGTATTCATGAAAAACTAAAGCGCGATACCCTCGGTAATCTCAAGAAAGAAACTTGATTGTGGGGAAAATCATGCGAAACTGTACCGGAATGAAACTGGCGGTCCCAAGAATCGCTGAACATTCGGACGATCCTCAATGGGGGGCACGTCCAAGGCGCTGTAATTCAGGTGCGAACAATCAGGGAGACTACACATGAAAAAAATGACCACAGCATTGACGGCTGGCGTTTTGGCAATGATGCCAATGGCCGTACTCGCCGAAGACAGTAGCGATCCGATCGTGATCCCGATCCATAACTGGTCCAGCCAGATCGTAATGTCGAATGTCGTAGGCCAGATCTTAGAGGCGCAAGGCAATGCAGTTGAATATGTGACCACGGACAGTCAGGCGGTCTATGAATCGGTCCGCCTTGGCGACGTGACGATGGAACTGGAAGTCTGGGAAGGTGCCTTTGGCGCCTCGTTCCGCGCGGCTATGGAAAAGGGCGGCATCGTAGATGTCGGTGACCATGATGCGGTGACACGCGAAGACTGGTGGTATCCGATGTGGACAAAAGATGCATGCCCCGGCCTGCCATCTTGGGAAGCATTGAACGATTGCGCGGCGATTTTTGCGACGGCGGAAACCGGCGACAAGGGCCGGTATCTCGATGGTCCGGTCGATTGGCTAAAGCATGGTCAGGAACGTGTTGCAGCGCTGGATATGAACTTTGTTGTGGTTAACGCCGGATCGGCAGCCGCACTTTGGGCTGAAATTGGCGCGGCAGAGGCCGACAAAAAGCCGGTTGTTGTGTTCAACTGGACACCCAATTTTGCCGAAGCTGTCTGGCCCGGTGAATTCGTTGAATTCCCGGAATGGGTTGAGGGGTGTGACAAAGATCCGGCCGTGGGTCCTAATCCAGATGCGTTATATGACTGCGGCAACCCTGCGAACGGCTATCTGAAAAAGGCCGCTTGGGAAGGTATGGAAGCAAAATGGCCAGACGCCTATGCTGTGCTGGAAAAGATCAGCTTTACCAATCCGCAAATCGCCCAGATGGCGAAACTTGTCGACATTGACGAGCTGGAGCCCGAAGATGCAGCGGCACAATGGTTGGACAATAATAAGGACGTATGGGAAGCTTGGGTCAATTGATCTGAGCCTGACCTGAGTACGACCAATCCCCGTCCGGCGCGTCCGGGCGGGGACATTTTTGATAAGGATTCACATGCCAGCTGATACACCCGTCATCTCTTGCAAGAACGTCTGGAAAATTTTCGGCAAGAATCCCAAGAGCTTCTATGACAATATGACGCCGGGGATGAGTTATGATGACATCAGCGCGTCAGGCTATATTGCCGGGGTCAAGGATGTGTCTATCGACGTCCACAAAGGCGAAATGCTGGTGATCATGGGCCTTTCGGGGTCTGGTAAATCGACACTGGTGCGTTGCTTTTCACGTTTGCACGACATTACTGCAGGTACGATTTCCGTCGAAGGGCAGGATATTATGTCCTTGCCTGAGAAAGAACTGATAGACCTGCGCCGATCAAAGATGGGCATGGTATTCCAATCGTTTGGCCTGCTGCCGCACCGCTCGGTGCTGGACAATGTTGCCTTTCCATTGGAGATGCGCGGGCAAGACAAACACACCCGCCGCGAACGCGCGCTGGAAGTTGTGAAACTGGTCGGTCTGGAAGGACGCGAAGACTATTTCCCGCGCGAACTGTCGGGCGGTCAGCAACAGCGTGTAGGCATTGCCCGCAGTCTCGCGATTGAGCCGGACATTTGGTTTCTGGACGAACCTTTTAGCGCGCTTGATCCGCTGATCCGCAAAGAAATGCAGGATGAATTCCTGCGCCTGCAACAGATGCTGAACAAGACAATTGTGTTCATCACCCACGACTTTGACGAAGCGCTGCGTCTTGCAGACCGCATTGCGATTATGAAAAACGGCTCGGTTGAACAATGCGATACGCCGGACCGTATCGTCATGAACCCGGCCACCGAATATGTGCGCAAGTTCACCGAAGATGTCGACAAAGCGCGGGTCGTGCATGCGGGCGTCCTGGCCGAGATCGGGGCGAAAGGTGACGGCGAACCGATTGACGCGTCAGCCACCGTGCACGATATGGCGCGGATGCTGGTCAACGACAGCCGCGAAATGATCCCCGTCCAAAAAGCCGGTAAAGTGACCGGCGCAATGCCACGCAAGGCGGCGCTTGATATCCTGCTTGGGACAGAAGGATGAGCGACGCCCCATCCGCGAACCCGGCACGGCCGCTGAGTAACAGGCAAATTGCCTATGGATTGCTTGCCGCTGCCGTGATCCTGACCGCAGTTCAATACGCAGGTATGTTGCCTGATTGGCTGCACCGCGTTCCCGAAGCAGTGGTGCCCAACTTTGCCGGTTGGCTGGATGCGATTTTCAATTTTGTCAAAGACGATATGGGGCTGTTGGTTGTGACCCGCACACTGACCGAAGGGTTGGAATGGTTGCTTGATGCGTCTGCCAACCTCTTTTTCGGGAAACGCCGTTGGCCCAATGTGGGGCCAATCCCATGGACCGCACTTACGGCAGTCGCGATTGTCATTGGCTACTATTTGGGTGGCTGGCGATTGGCACTTTTGGGCGGTGGGACCTTCCTTTGGACGGCGCTTATCGGCCAATGGAAAATTGCGATGCAAACCATGTCCGTATTGGCGATCGCCGCGCCGCTGGCCTTTGTGATAGGTCTGTCGCTTGGCATTGCTGCATGGAAATACGCCTGGGTGGACAAGGCGATCAAACCGATCTTGTCGGTTCTGCAAACATTGCCCTTTTTTACCTACCTGCTGCCCGCCGTGATCTTTTTCAAAGTCGGCCCGACAGCGGGCGCTGTGGCCACGACAATCTATGCTATCCCACCGATGATCCTGATGACAACGCTGGGCCTGCAAAAAGTGTCCGAAGAAGTTGTCGAGGCTGGCAAGATGAGCGGTTGTTCCAAGTATCAAATGCTGCGTCATGTCTATTTGCCTTCTGCGCGCACCGAAATTCTTGTTGGCGTCAATCAGGTCATAATGCTGTGTCTTGCGATGGTTGTTCTGACCGCCTTTATCGGCATGCCAGGTTTGGGTGCCAAACTGCTGGCCATGATGGGAAGTTTCAAACTGGGACGGTCGTTCGAAATTGGTGTCACAATCGTGTTGCTGGCGGTAACACTGGACCGGATGTCAAAAGCGTGGGTGGTGAAGCAGCCCGAACATTTTGAGCGTGGCACACCCTACTGGAAACGCCATCAGATGCTGTTGCTTGGAGTTGCTCTGTTTGTCTTCTTCACCCTGTTGTCGCTTGTATTGCCCATTGCCTCGGAAATCGGACGCGGGCAGGATTTTTCGCAAGGAAAAGAGCTTGATAACCTGATCAAAGGTTTCCTCAACATTGAGTGGGTCAAGGCAACCACAGGTTTCTTGCGCGCCTTTCTGAATGTCCAGGTTTTGATCCCATTCCGAAACTTCATGCTGTCGATCCCGACACCTGCGTTTATCATGTTGGTTGCTGCTTTTGCACTGGCTTTGGCGGGGCGCAAACAAGCAATTTATGCGCTGATCTTTTTTGGTTTTGTTGCATTTTCGGGCTGGTGGGATCGGGCCATCATTACGCTTTATTCCGTCACCGCCGCCGTAACACTTGCGGCTTTGATCGGCCTGCCCATTGGCATCATCGCGGCCCGTTCCGGCAAATGGTCGACCCGCGTATTGCTGATCTGCGACACGGCACAAACCTTCCCGAGCTTCGTTTATCTGATCCCAGCGATCATGCTGTTTGGTATCACCGACATCGCGGTGATTTTCTCGATCCTCGTCTTCGCAATGGTCCCCTTGATCCGCTACACGATCGAAGGTCTGTCCACGGTCCCACCGGAAATGACCGAAGCGGCAGACATGTCAGGTGCCACGCGGATGCAAAAGCTGTGGAACGTGCAATTGCCTCTGGCGCTGCCAACAATGGCCGTCGGTTTCAACCAGGCGATCATGTTTGCGTTTTTCATGGTTATCATCGCGGCCTTTATAGGCACGCAAGATCTGGGGCAGGAATTGCAGCGCACATTGGCTGGCACGGACATGGGCAAGAACTTTGTGCTTGGTATCTGTGTCGCGGTGATGGCGCTGACTTTTGATCTGACAATCATGAAATGGGCCGAAAGCAAGAAACGGGCGTTGGGACTGCCCTAAGACCACCGGGGCAAGCGGATTCGATTTCGATTGGTCAAACGCTGGTCGGGGAAATGACCCCTAGTTTCGGATGACGTGAATATCGCGACCTGCATCCGGTGGCGGGGCTTCGCTTTCGCCACCTGGCGCATTTTCTACAATCACGACGGATGTGCCAGCCAGTACGGATACCAACACTTACAATCTTTTGTGCGCGACACACATGATGGTCACACGTCTTGCAGAACTTTTCGCATCAATCCCCAGCACTGCGCCTACAGCGTTTTGCGTTTAACTTGAAACATCACGTATCACCTAACGCGTTGAAATCTTTGATTTCAGGCAGCGTTGGGTGATTCAGGTTTAACGCGGAATGCTTTAATGGGGCAGTAATCTGCCTGTTTCGGCAGCCCGTTCTTCACGCCCGATACCGATCCGCCATATCCACAATCCTATGGGCAGCAGCGACGGCCGAAGCGTGATCTTGTGAGAAATTCATTCTGATGCTGTCGTCGGAATTTGGCCCGAACTCAGCGCCGGGAGTCACTGTAACACCCGCTTGAAGGCGCAACAAACGCACGAAAGTATCGGTGGGTACGCAAAGCTGGGGCAACTGGGGAAACAGATAACTGCCCGCCTGTGGCGTGGCCGTTGGCAATCCGGCAGCGCGAAAGACGTCTAACAGGTCATCGCGAATGGCCTGATGTTGGGCAATGCGACTGTCCATCCACCCGGCCGGTTCTCGAAACCACGTCGCCAATACGGATTGGTTGTATCCCGCCGCGCGCAGCGACACGATGGCCTGCAATTTTTCCATCCTGTCGATTAATTTAGGGGTGCCAAACGCGACCCCAAGACGAAATCCGCTAAGAGATTCCGTCTTTGACGGACCCATTATTGTAATCAGGTTTTCCGGCCCTTCCGTGCAGGCACGCAGATGGGGAAAAACCGCGTCACTATACAGAAGGCGGGAATAAAGCTGGTCAACAATCACCGTCACATCATACCGCGCTGCCAAAGCGGCAATGCTGTCAATGGCGTGTTTGGAATAGACCAGACCTGTTGGATTATTGGGCGTGGAGAACACTAAAACCCGGCATCCGTTTGCAAAAGCTTGCTCCAACCGCGCAAGATCCGGGCCACGGCTACCGGCCGCGTCTTGATACATCAGCGGGATCGGCACGACTTCTCCTGAAAAGAACTTAACCAGCTTCCGATTGGCAAAGTAATCGGGTTCCAGAACGGCGACTTTGGTACCGCGATCGACCACCGCACCCAGTGCCAGAAACAATGCGCCTTGTGTGCCCGGCGTGATGATAAGACCTTGATCGGCATCGACAGCCGCACCTGTGAATTGTGCCAGATGGGTCGCGACACCGCTGCGGATATCTGCATCGCCGCGGTATTCCGTGTAGGCGCGTTGCCCGCCCCGCGCAAAGCCTTGATCCCATGCGTCGTGCGCGCCGGGTGTTGGTGCAAACGCATCGACATCGCCATGCGAAAAATCGACCGGGCGCCCGGCGATTGTACCCCCGCGCATGAACTGCCCAAGGCTGTCATTGCTTTGGCGCAGCTCTTGGCCGGGGGCTGTTTCGGACCCAAGGCTTGCAAATTTGGTGTCCAGTGGTGTCATTTCGATATCCGTATTTCGTGCAGGGGCAGGTGGTCAGACAAACAACCAGTTCACCACCCAAAGCGCATTATCCCGAAAGATTGTCAACAAAACCGCAGGCAGGCTATCGGGCAGTTTATTAAAACGATTTCAAATCAACGGCATGAGGGTTAGGGTTTGACAACCGTCGACGCATTTACGTCTGAAACCACCGTTTTTGGGACTTTGCTGAATTATGGCCTCAGATCAACACCCATCAAACAGCAACGCGCCCCACCAAAAAGAGATTGCATTTTTGCGCGAAGAATTGGCCGCGCAAAAGGCGCAGGCGGCCGCAACCAGCGACATCCTGAGCGTGATCAGCCAAAGCCGCGAAGATGAGACCGAGGTCTTTGACATCATTCTGCAAAAAGCAGCAACACTGTGTCGTGCGGATCAATCGGCGCTCATTCTCGTCGATGAGAGCCGCAGTTCTTTTTTTCTTGCTGGAAACTGGGGTCACGATAGCACCACGTTCGAAGTTGGTCGAAAATGGCCATTCGATTCACCATTGACTGCCGGTGTGGCGATAAGGTCCTGTAAGGTTCTGCACATTCTGGATTACGCCGAGACCGAACGATACAAAAACCGCGACCCGGATGCCATCCAAATGGTCGAAGTTGAGGGCATTCGGACACGATTGGTCGTACCCTTGCTGACCGGCGGCATATCCATTGGCGCGATTGCGTTAAGCCGCAGGGAAGTTCGGGCCTTTGAGCCATCTCAGATCCAGCTCATTGAGACTTTCGCGGCACAAGCTGTCATCGCTATTGAGAATGTACGGCAGTTCCGCGAGGTGCAGACGCGGTTGGAGCGCGAAGAAGCGACCAAAGAAATTCTCGCCGTTATCAGCCAAAGCCGGGAAGATGAAACCCCGGTATTCCGCGCCATTATGAACCGTGCCGAGCGGCTGTGCCGTGCGCAGGGAAGTGGGTTGCAACTGGTCAACGAGGCCGGTACCCATTTGCTGATGATGGGGTCCAAAGGTGACGACAAAGGCTCCTTTCCGGTTGGGTTCTCGTTTGATCTGAATGAACCTTTGGGTATGTGCATTGCCGTCAACGAGGCGCGTGTCGTCCAGATTGAAGACCTGAAAGACACCAACCTTTACCGTGACGGGCATCCCGGGCGGGTTGCTCTTGTTGATGTCGAAGGGATCCGCACGCATCTCAACGTGCCGCTTCTCAAGAACGGCGTTGCCTTTGGAAACATCACCCTTAGCCGCAAGGATGTAAGCCCGTTTTCTGCTGACGAAATTGCACTGGTCGAATCCTTTGCTGCCCAAGCAGTTATCGCCATCGAAAACGCCCGCCTTCTGCGCGAAACGCAGGAACGTACCGCTGAGGTTGTTCAGGCGTTGGAATATCAAACCGCGACGTCAGAAGTGCTGAACGTGATTTCCCGCTCGCCCAATGAATTGCGGCCAGTGCTGGATGCAATACTCGATGTGGGGTCTCGGCTGTGCGAACCGCAATACGCTTATGTGGCAATGCTGGATCCGGTGGATGGTCTTTATCACGTCGTGACCACTCGTTTTGTAGACGAAGAGTTTGACGCATTCCTAAAGGCCCACCCTATTCGGCCAGTGCATGGAAGCATCAGCG
Organism: Sulfitobacter sp.; assembly: GCA_049680295.1. Classification (GTDB taxonomy): domain Bacteria; phylum Pseudomonadota; class Alphaproteobacteria; order Rhodobacterales; family Rhodobacteraceae; genus JBAUHN01. Next base: position 15,821 of record JBAUHN010000394.1, on the reverse strand, counting down.
GTCGTGCGGCTCTTCTGTGCCAGACTGTCTATATTACAGACACCGAAAACGATGACAGCTATGAATGGAAGGAAGCGTCACGTCGGGGTGGTTTTCGATCGGCCTTGGCTGTGCCGCTGATCAAGAACGGCGCGACGGTTGGGGTGATCGCGATGGCCGACGAACAGACATCGGCCTTTTCCAAAAAACAGATTTCCTTGCTGGAAACCTTTGCCGCGCAGGCCGTGATCGCGATCAGCAACGCGCGCCTGTTTGCCGAAGTACAAGAACGCACCGCGGAAGTGACCGAAGCACTGGAACAGCAAAAAGCGTCGGCGGAAATTCTGAGCGTGATCAGCCAATCGGTCGAAGACACCCAACCGGTATTCGAAAAAATCCTCGACAGTTGCACCCGTGTGATCCCTTGCGCGAACCTGTCGGTTCTCACCATCGAGGCAGATGGATTGGTGCACCTCAAAGCGGTGCGCGGGCCGACGGCCGAAAAAGCTGTCCATGAATATGTGCCGCTACCGCTGGAGCAAACGGTGATTTCCAGGGCGGTCGAGGCGGGTTCCATTCAGCATTACCCGGACGCGCGAAAGGGTGCCAACACCTTCCGGGCTTTGTCCGGGATGGCAAAGCAGGCGTACAACATATCGTCTCTCATTTCGCCGATGATCCGGAACGGGCAGGCCGTTGGCGCGATTTTTGTGGCGCGCACACTGGCAACCCCGGAATGGACACCGTTTACACCGCGCGAGATGAGCCTGCTGGAAAGCTTTGCCGATCAGGCCGTGATCGCAATCCAGAACGCGCGTCTGTTCAACGACACGCAGGCCGCCCTGGCGCGTGAAACTGCCAGTGCGGATATCCTGCGGGTGATCAGCGGCTCGCCGACGGATGTGATCCCCGTGTTTGACGCGATTGCGAAGGCTGCAATCGGGTTACTGTCCTGTGATGGGTCAGCAATCATGCTGTGCAACAATGATACGTTCACGCCCATTGCAGGTGCGGAAAAAAACGCGTCCCTGGAAAGCCTGAGCAGCCATGAGGTTAAGATTGACGCCGCTTTGAACTTTCCCTCCCGCGCGATTTTGTCAAAATCCATTGTGCATGTGACGCAACGATCGCCCGAGGATTTCCCAAGTCAGGAAATGGCGTCCTGGGAAAAGTTCGGCATCAACACGTGCCTCTATCTGCCGATGATGCGCGGCGGCGATTGCGTCGGCGTGTTGACACTGGCCCGCAAAAAGGCGCGCGCTTTTAGCACTGCCGAAATTGAACAGGCAAAGTCGTTTTGCGATCAGGCGGTTATTGCGATCCAGAACACGCGGCTGTTCAATGACACGCAGGCCGCCTTGGCGCGCCAGACCGCCAGCGCCGATATCTTGCGCGTGATCAGCGGCTCGCCCACGGATGTAACGCCGGTGTTCGAGGCGATTGTGCAAGCGGGCGTTCAATTGGTGTCTTGCGATGGCGTGACGGCAATGATGGCCGATGATTCCACATTCTGGGCGGTCGCCCGGGCCTCGGACGATGGTTTGGTCGACTTAAAACGAGTTGCTCAAACCCCAATTGACCCCAAGGCCAACTTTCCCTCGCAGGTCATAAGGTCTGGGGAAATCATGCATCTGCCGGATTGGACAAACATTGATCTGCCGCCCTTTGAGAAGGAGGTGCAAGAGCAGTACGGGTTGAAATCCTCGATTTTTCTACCGCTCTTGCGCGGCAAGGAATGCCTGGGGGTTCTGGCGTTTGTACGCCAAGAAATCAGTGCGTTTACTCAGGAAGAAATCAACATTGCCCAATCCTTTTGCGATCAGGCCGTGATTGCGATCGAGAACGTGCGCCTGTTCAAGGAAACTCAGACCTCGCTGATGCGACAGACCGCCAGCGCTGATATTTTGCGGGTCATCAGCGGCTCGCCCACGGATGTGACGCCGGTGTTCGAAGAGATCGTTCAGTCAGCGATTGATCTGGTGTCGTGCGACCTGGCATTGGTGATCCAGACCGACGAAAAGGAATTGTGGAACGTTGCAGTTGCGGATGCTCAGGGCCTGGCTAAAGTTTCATTCACAAAGCGCCATCCGGTTGATCCCGACGATAATCTGCCATCACGGGTCGTTGTTTCCAAACAGATGCAGCACATCCCGGATTGGTCCAAGATCGACCTGCCGGTGAAGGACCAAAAAGAGCTTGATAAATGGGGTCCTTGCGCGTCGCTGGGACTGCCGTTGCTGCGGGGCGATAAGTGCCTTGGCATATTGATATTTATGCGCAAGACGCCGCGTGCCTTCACCGACGAAGAGATCGCGATGGCACAGACCTTCAGTGATCAGGCGATTATTGCCATTGAAAACGTCCGCCTGTTTCAAGAAGCGCAAGACGCACGTGCCGCAGCCGAACAGGCAAACGAGGCCAAAAGCGCCTTCCTCGCCACCATGAGCCATGAAATCCGCACGCCTATGAACGCCGTAATCGGGATGAGCGGGTTGTTGATGGATACCACCTTAGACCCCGAACAAAGCGATTACGCCCGCACGATCCGTGACAGCGGCGATGCGCTGTTGGCGATTATCAACGAAATCCTCGATTTCTCAAAAATCGAAGCCGGTCAGATGGATATCGAAAATCATCCCTTTAATCTGCGCGACTGCGTTGAGGGCGCGATTGATCTGGTGGCAGGCCGGGCCGCTGACAAACAACTGGATATGGCCTACATCATTGCTGACGACGTCCCGCAGGGGGTTAATGCTGATCTGACGCGGTTGCGGCAGATTTTGCTGAACTTGCTGTCCAATGCGGTCAAATTTACCGATACCGGAGAGGTTGTTTTGACCGTATCGTGCAAGACGCTGGCGGGCGATCGGTTTGATCTGATTTTTGAAGTGCGCGACACCGGTATAGGGTTGAACAAGGCAGGCATGAAGCGATTGTTTCAATCGTTCAGTCAGGCGGACAGTTCCACCACGCGCAAATATGGCGGCACCGGTCTGGGGCTTGCGATCTCAAAACGTCTGGCCGAACTGATGGAGGGCACAATGTGGGCGACCAGTGATGGGCTGGGCAAAGGATCAAGTTTTCACTTTTCGATCCAAGCGAAGGCGGCAAAACTGCAGTCCACAACCTCGCGCAGTCTGATTGGTGAGCAATCTGAACTGATCGGCAAGCGCATTTTAGTGGTGGATGACAATGCAACCAACCGCCTGATCCTTGAGCGGCAAACCAGCAAATGGGGTACGCAAACGACCTGTGCCAATGGCGCCGCTGAGGCATTGAAGCTGCTGAAGACTAAGCCTGAATTTGACCTGGCGATCCTTGACATGCACATGCCCGAGACGGACGGCATTGAACTTGCCAAAAAAGTAAAAGCCTCGTACCCGGAACTGCCTTTGATCCTGTTCAGTTCACTTGGTCTGCGCGAAGACGATGTGCAGGCAGATCTGTTTCGCGCCTACCTTGCCAAACCTTTGCGACAGTCGCACCTGTTTGACACGCTTGTGACCCTGTTTGAACCGAAGGGTGTGAAAGAGGTGATCGGTAAAACAGCCGACAAGCCAAAGATCGACCCGGAGCTGGCATCGCGCCATCCCCTGCGCATCCTGTTGGCAGAGGATAATCTGGTGAACCAGAAACTCGCCATCCGATTGTTGGAACAAATGGGCTACCGCACCGATATTGCGAGCAATGGGGTCGAGGCGCTGGAATGCGTTGCCCGGCAAACCTATGATGTCGTGCTGATGGATGTGCAGATGCCCGAGATGGACGGGCTTGAGGCTGCGCGGCAAATCACCGGAAAATATGCAAAAGACGCGCGGCCCAAGATTATCGCGATGACTGCAAATGCGATGCAGGGCGACCGTGAGCTGTGTATGGCGGCAGGAATGGATGACTATATCGCCAAACCCATTCGGGTGAATATACTGGTGGATGCCCTGAAAAATGTTCCCAAACGCGACAGGAATGCGAAATGATCAGCAACACGATAGACACCAGTGTCTTTAAAGAACTGGCCGAAACAACCGGCGCGGATTTCGTTGGCGAATTGGTCGCTGCCTTTCTGGACGAAGCGCCTGTGATGATAGCTGACTTAAAAGATGCGGTTGCGCAGGCCGATCAGGACCGGTTCCGCCGTGCTGCGCATTCAATCAAATCGAACGCCAGTATTTTTGGCGCTCAGAACCTAAGCGAACTTGCCCGCGTGATGGAAGTGTCCGCACAACCAGCCGAGGCGACAACGCCGCAACAATTGGATGCGCTGGAGACCAGTTTCGCGAAGGCCGCCGCCGCTTTGAAAGAACTGGTCGATGGCTGATCCTGCAACCCGCATTCTGATCGTTGACGACAACCGGGTAAACCGGTTGCTGCTGTCGCGCAGTGTCGAACTGTTGGGCCATCGTGCGGCGGTCGCCGAAAACGGCAGATCGGCAATGGGGATGCTGCAATCGGAACAGTTCGATCTTGTCCTGCTCGATATTGAAATGCCGGAAATGGATGGGTTTGAGGTGTTGGAAGCGATCAAGCTGGACCCTGCCTTGCGCGATTTGCCGGTGATTGTGACCTCATCCGTCGAGGGGATAGACAGCATTGTGCGCTGCGTTGAACTGGGCGCCGAGGATTATCTTCCCAAACCGGTCAATCAGGTTTTGCTAAAGGCCAGATTGTCCTCCAGCTTGGAAAAGAAACGCCTGCGCGATCAGCAAAAGGAACTGCTTGCGCGATTTGCGACCAGCGAGGTGGCCGAGGATTTGCAGCATTCGGGCTTTGCGCTGGGCGGGCGGCGTGTGCAGGCGTCGGTTTTGTTTTGCGACATTCGCGGCTTTACCTCGCTGTCTGAATACCAACCGCCGGAAGAAACGATTGAATTGCTGAATGTCTATTACATGCTGATGTTTGAGGCGATTGAAAGTCAGGGCGGCATTGTCTCACTTATGGTCGGAGACGGGTTGATGGCTTTGTTTGGCGCACCAAAACCGATTGAAAACACTGCAATTTCAGCCGTCCTAGCGGCCCAGGACATGCTGCTTCTGATGGACCAGTTCAATCAAGAGCGGACAGGCGCGCATAAACCACCGATCAAAATTGGCATTGGCATTGCCACGGGCGAAGTTGTTGCAGGCTACGCCGGGACCCAAAACCGCGCGACTTATACCTGCATCGGAAGCAAGGTGAATTTGGCGTCCAGGTTGGAAGCGCACACAAAAATAGCGGTCTGTGATGTGCTGGTAGACTGTGCAACGTTTCAAGCACTCGACGGTAAAGTCATGGCGCAACCGCTGAACGGCGTGGCCCTGAAAGGGTTCGCGGATGCGCAGGATGTCTATGCGATCACAGCTAAGTAACGGTTGCGGCCAGCTGGCAGGTGCAGGGCGTTTGACCCGTCCGGCAGATCGGCCATTTCTAAGCTTTCCAACCATGCCCTGCGGTTTTCAGGATGACTTCGAGACCTGGCGAACTGCCGCTGCATCGCTGAAATCGACAGGTTCGGATTGATCTTTAGGGAGGTATTTATCGCATCTTGCGCCGCAGTATTTTAACCAGGCTCGACAAGATTGGTGGCACTCAGCAGGTGATGGAAAAAGTGCCACGTATCGCTTGTCGCGACGGCGACAGACAAAAGCCGATATCGCGGCTGACTGCGGTGCGCACAGGCGAAACCATGAAAAAATTTGGTCCCACCGGCAAAATGATCTTTAAGTTGCCAGATGTTGAGCGTCCACAAGCCTATGAAATCAAGGCTTCTTGCCTTTCAGTAACACCGGCAGGGGAGCTGGCATCGTATCTATCACACTGCGCAGGCCAAGTGCGATCACAAAGATCAAGGTCGGCGCAGTGAAGAAATAGATCAGGTAAGACGGGGCCATCATCGTTAAACCGGCGGCGGACATTACCACCCAGATCACTTTGGCCAGTATGACGTGACTGAGGTAGGCAAGGAATGCGACAGGCTCGAACCTTTCCAAAAAGGTCTGCACCTTGTTGTTTCCTCCAATTGCAACGGTTACCGCGATCATTGCAAAGGTCATAATCACCCGTTTGGCCAGGTTTTCGATCTCGGCAATGGGGCCATCTTGCATGCCCATGAAATGACAAATCAAGTAGACAATGCCGCTGCCAAGAAGACCGCAAATCAGCGGCTTGGGCATCGCCATGGTGCCTAGTTGAATGTGATTGGCGCGCAACAGGCAACCGGCCACCATGAACAAAAGGATCGTGGGCCGGAACACAACAGGGGCCGTCAACGTAAACACTGTCAATAGGAGGACGATGCCAAAAACCACCCATAGATGACGCCGGATAAATCGCCAAAGCAGAGCAAGCAACGCCGAAGAAACAAAAAGATCGCGCAGGAAATCCAAGGGCAGATTGATGCTATCTGCCAGCACCCCGGTCAACGCGTTGGTCATGTCTGGAAAGGTCCAGGCTGGAAACTCCAACCCCACCTGCACCCCGACAACAGTCGCGCCAAAAATAAGGACCAGCGTTATCAGGTTCCAGGTTATCATCGGTAAAACCAGGACGCGCAGTCTGTCGCGTAATATCTGCATCGGGCGACTTTTTTCCAGCGATCCGAACAACAAAAAACCGCTGACCAAACTCAGGACTGCGACACTGGCGCGTCCAAAAAAGTTAAGCCATATTTCCCCGATGATCGCGCCATCACCCTGCGTGATAAAGCTGGCACTATACGCACCCGGAAGATGCACCGACATCATGAAAAAGATACACAACACTCTGGCCACACGAATGGCCGCACTGTCGCGCGCATGAACCATTTTTTTTTGGGATGCCGTCAAGTTTTCGCCTTCCAATAGCGTTTCTAGTTAAATCGATTTGCTTTATCCGGCCACTGGCCTTTGACTGTTTTTTTCAGCAACTCTGACCGTAAATGTCTTTTTGCCGCTCAGTTTTACCGCCCCACTAAAACCGTTCACCCAGCAGGCGGTAGCACCAAAACGCTTCTTCTGTTTCGATCAGATGGTTCAGCTTGCCCGGGGAAAACCCTGTCGCGCGACGCACCGCACGCCCCATATGGGATTGGTCAGAATAGCCTGCGTCAATTGCAACATCGGCCAGCTTGCCACGCGGTGTTTCAACGACATGGCGGTGAAGGTTTTCTATCGATGCGTAGAAGTTCAATGATTGCTTTGTCTGGCCGCTAAACCGTTTAAGCCTGCGTTCCAGCGTCCGGGCGCTGCGCGCGCCACCTGTGGCGGCGAACCGGGTCAGCAAATATCGCGACCAGTCTGAAACACGGTCCGACCCAACCCAATGTGACGTCTCGCTGGCCGCACGTACACTGTGCCATATCTTGGCCAATTGCGCGCAGGTGTTTGTCCAATTCACCACCGGATCAACTGCACTCGCAAAAGTAGATAGGGCGGCCATCAGTGCGGCACGGTCAGGGCCGTCAAACCCCAGTTGCGACCATGCATCGGGATAAAAACCTATGGTCAAGGCGGTCACGGGGCCGGGGCTCCAACTGATGGTTGGCAGGTTCTTTGGGGGGATGATCGACACACGGGGTATGGGGGATGCGCGCCGTGCTTCCTCCAGTTGGCCGGGTTGATTGACGAGACGAATTTCGCCGCTGATCACGTGGGTCGCCGTGACCAGCGGGGCCGCGGGAAAGTAGTTGAACCTTTCGTGATCGCTTAAGCGTGCGCCTTTGGTATCTCGAAAAACCCCAACGGCAATGCAGCTTGAAAGCTCTCTGGGTGGAAGCAGCAGCAACGATCTGGTGCGCGACATGGGTAACCCTTGATTGACGCAATCGTTCTATATCGCCCATGGCACGAGGGCTAGTCATCAAGTGATCTGGACATAAGAGGTGACACCGATGTCAAAGCTGCGATTCCACGGACCGTTAAAACATAGGCTTGCCAGTTTCCTGACACTTAACCGGGCATTATTATCGACCTACATCAGTCGCGCATTTGGCAGGAAAATCGAACCCAGCTGGGACGCGCATTCCGAAATTGGAATTCGCTTTTGGCGACGTCAGTTTACCAAAGCAATGGCGCAGTCTGATATGAAACTGGGCCGTGCGATATTCGACAGCTTGCAGACCGAAACGGATGACGTCTATGACGTCAGGGTTGAGCGCTGCGACAGCATTGACGGGCAATGGTTCTATCCGCGCCGCGCCGCCAGCGATACAGTGCTGCTTTATCTGCACGGTGGCGGCTATACCTTCAACGGTCCGATCAGCACACGTTTTGCATCCATGTTGGCCCACTACAGTCAGGTACGGCTTTTCATGCCAAAATACCGTTTGACGCCAGAACATCCGCATCCGGCGCAGGCCGAAGATGCCTTGGCCGCCTGGCAGTTTTTGACCCAGACACACAGCCCGGACCGGATCGTCGTGATTGGTGACAGTGCAGGCGGACATATGGCGTTGATGTTGTTGCAGACCCTCAGGGAAAAGGGGCTGCGACAACCCGCGCTATGCATTGGTCTATGTCCCTGGACCGATATCGGCGCCCGTGGCGACAGCTTGTTTGAGAATGACAAATACGATCTTGTTCAAGGATGGATGGCATTGCGATTTGGCGAATGGCTGGACCCGGACGGCAAATTTGGGCGCACTATGTTGTCGCCGATCTCGTATGACTTCGCTGGTCTGGCGCCGCTTTATCTGCAAAGCGGCGGGCGCGAAATCCTGCATGACATGATCTGTGACTTTGCAGATGTGCAGGCGGCAAAGGGCGCTGATCTGATGCTGGATGTCTGGCCGGATATGCCGCATAATTTCCATGCCTACGACAGCATGAAAAGTTCCTCAACCCAAGCGCTTTCCCGGATACGAGAGGCGGTTCAGGCGAGCACGGGCAACGCTGGGGTCTTGGCTGCTGCCAAGGCAACAACCTTTGTGTCAGGTAAGTTCGGCCAATCCAAAGCGGCGTTGAAAGACAGGTAGTGGCCGCATTGATACAGTGCCGGTTTGTTCGCGTACCGGCAACTTCCGGGCCGACGGGCAATTGTCTGTACAAGCGGGCCATCCGCATTTAGCCTCGCTTAAACCCCGGAGTAACGCACAAGAGGTTTGAGTTCGCATGACTGAAAAAATCGCAGTTGTTACCGGCGCAGGCGGAGGAATGGGCCGTGCAATATGCCTTAAGCTGATGCAGGACGGGTTAACTGTGGTCGGGCTTGATGTATCGGGTGATAGCTTACAAGAAACGTCCGAAACTGTCGGTGATGGGTTTCAGGGTCTGACAGTTGATTTGACCGACGAAAGCGCCGTCACGGACGCGTTTGCCAAGATGAAAGGCCAACATGGCGGTATCGACGCATTGGTCAACAATGCCGGAACCTGCCTGATGTCTGATTTCCCTGAAATTTCCGGGCAGGAACTGCGCGATCAAATGGCGATCAATTTCAATTCAATGTTTTATTGCTGTCAGCAAGCAGTTCCATTGATGATGGGCCGCCCCGGCGTGCGCAAAATCGTCAATATCTCATCCAATGGTGCGTATAATTTTGACGCTTTTGACCCGCCGCATTACCGCGCCAGCAAGGCTGCGATGGACACTTTGACCAAAGATCTTGCGCGACGCTATGCCGAGGAAAAAATAGCCGTTAACTCGATTGCGCCTGCGATGACGACGACGCCGCTGTTCGATGTCTTGACCGAAGACGTGCTGCAACAGGCGATTTCAGCGATGCCCCATGGCCGAGCGATGGACCCGTCCGAGATTGCCAATTGGGTCGGGTTTCTGATCTCTCCAGCCGGGGATATTTCCAGCGGCAATGTCATTATTCTCAATCAGGGGCGCGACGTGCGCTAGATGTAAGATCGCGGCGACTTTCTAAGTGCGGGCCACTGATCGGGGCAATGGCCATAAACCACAAAAGCATTTGTCTGGCTGGCGATGGACATCAGACGCTTTGCACTGGCGATGGCTTTGACCTCATCCCATGATCCCGCAAATTTTTCGTCAATTTCCGCTGGGCGCGAGATCGCGTCGCTGGTCAATAAAACGGCGCCGGTTTCGGGTAAATTCAAGCTCAGCGCCAACTGTCCCGGCGCATGTCCAGGCACTAGGTGAACCGTAAAATCAGGGCCGACCAAGACGTCCTTGTCAATCACCAGATAGTTCTGATCTGGCCATTCAAGCGGTTGGACTTCGCCCCAATATAGGGGTTTCGGCAATTGGCGCTCAGCTTTTGCGACCAGAATAGGCGCTTTTGGGAAATCCCCCAAGCCGCCGACATGGTCGATGTGCGAATGGGTCAGGATGTGCAGATCAATCTGATCTGGTGAAAGCCCGGCTAGGGCAAGCTGCGCGGCCGGTGTGTTCAACGATTGGCATTCAAGAACTTCGCCAAACTCGTATAGCTTATCCTCTTGCGTGGCCGTGATTTTGTCTTCGGCATATTTTTTGGGAAACCCGGTGTCGACCAGAATGGCTTCGCCCGCATCCGTCTGGATCAAAAACCCGCAAATACCGATAACTCTGCCGTTGGCATGCACTTTGAACAGCCCATAGTCCAACACATGCAGTGAGATTGGCCGTCCTTTCAAAAAACCTTTGGCTCGCATAGGGTTCCTTCCGGTAGCACTCCTACAATCGCGAGGCGAAAATGAAAGTCAAGATTCATACGCTTTTTCAGTATTTGCTGGATACAACCCAGGCCGATCCTGAAGCATTCGTAGGGTTCTCGCTGGCCCAATCGCCGAAACTGGGCGATTTTCTGGCCGACCTGGATCCTGAGATGTCATTGGATTGGAACCAGAAGTCGTTTCAGGGTCTGCCGGACTTACGCCAGCGGGTCATTGATCAGGCCGGATTGGGTGGCCTGTGTGGAGCCGATGACGTGTTGATCACGGCAGGCGCCGCCGAGGCCAATTATCTGGCCTTCATGCAACTGGTTGAGCCCGGAGACGAGGTTGTCACAGAAACACCGGGATGGCCGCAAACCCAAGTGCTGGCCAAGGCGCGGCAAGTCAGGGTCAAATTGGTGACCCGAGATGAGACTGATGGCTGGGCATTGCCACTGGACCAGCTTGAGGATGCCGTCACCGACAAAACCCGACTGATTTTTTTGACCAACCCAAACAACCCAACCGGAAAATTGCTGACCAGTAAGGACCTGCACCGGGCTGCACAGATTGCAGACAAGGTCGGCGCGTGGCTGATCGTTGACGAAGTCTATGCCGGTCTTGAATGGACCGCGGACCGGGCGCCGTCGATTGCAGGCATCTATCAGCGCGGCATCACAACAGGCAGCGTATCCAAAGCTTTGGGATTGCAAGGCTTGCGCACCGGTTGGCTGATTTGTCGCGACAAGGCGCTGGTGATGGACGCGGTTATCCTGCGCGAAAACTGCAGTGAGATTATGAATGTGCTGGGCGAAACCATTGCGGAAATCGCACTGCGTCCGAACCGGCTTAGCACAGCGCTGGAAAAAACACGTGGCGACAGCCGTACAGTATTGGAACAGCTGGACAGATATATCACAGCCGAGCCTAACCTGTCCTGGCATCCGCCCGAGGCCGGGCTGATCGGCCTTGCACGGCTGCCCACGGGTATCGACAGCGATGTATTTGCCAAGCGCCTGCTGGCCGATCCCTACAAGACCTTTTTGTTGCCCGGCAGTGCCTACGGTCTGCCAAACCACATCCGTGTCGGCGTTGGCGGTGGTGTGGCTGCAAATCTGGACACCGGACTGGCCCGAATGTCAAAGCTGCTTGCCGAGTGGGAACACCCCACGACTGGCCACGCGTTGACCTGAGCCTCATCACTTTCGCCCTGCAATCAGGCGTTCGCGGATATCACGGGCACGCCGCAGGGTTGTTACAATCGCACCAATGATCACGACCCACAGCACGCTTGTCAGGATTGTACCCTGAGGTAACGCCAACGGTTCAAAAATCGTCAACACGGCGGCGACGGTGATCAGTGCCATGCGATGTTGTTTGGCCATTGGTCCGCAAAAGTTGGGGGCCAGACCGATACTCGCGCCCAGTTCGCGGACATATGCGGTCAATACGGCCATCGCCGCCGCCGCAAACCCGAGGGCGGGCGATCCAATGCCAAGACCGAGGCCCGCAAAGATAATGATGTCGGCGATACGGTCGGGAAATTCGTTCCAGAACGGCCCGTCGGCTGCGCTTTTGCCCTCCTCAATCGCGACCATTCCATCAAACAGGTTGCACAGCAGACGTGCCTGGCATCCCAGCGCTGCCAGAACCAGCAGAACTGCGACCAAAACCGGATGATCCGTCAGCGATGTCATCCAGAAAGCAGCGCCAGCGATCAGTGCAGCCCCAATGCTGGCCTGCGAAATCTGGTTCGGTGTGATATCCCGTGCTGCCAGTATCTGTGTGATTTTGGCGGCCCAATTTGAGTTGCGACTGTCCAAAGGCCGGCGGTTTTTTATGTCATTCATTTGGATCGCCCTTTGATTTGCGCTGGCGGATGAAATTGTAGGTCAAAATATATGACACCGACACCGCCAAAGGTACTAAGACTGTTTTTGCTACCTCGGGCGTTCCGGCCAAACGGTGCGCCGTGATCAGCCCTGCGGCCGACACCGCAGATGCGATCACAGCAGGGGCAACATGCCCGATCGCAAAAGGGAACTTTGGGCGCATCCAGTCGACGCTGCGTTTTAGAAACAGGGTCAGGCCTGCTGAAATGCCGCCCTGTACCAGCCCAGCCAACACGAGCTTTGGCATCGGATGTGCCAGATTTGCATAGATCGCCCAGCCGCCCATGACGACAAATGCAAATGCTACATGCACCCGGGTGCTTTTGAGCGCTGCGAACGCAAAGCCGGTCAATGGACATCCCAGTAAAAGCGGATGATGTGAAAAAAGATCGGCGCTGAAAAGATCACGGAATCTAGCCGATCAATAAACCCACCGTGTCCTGCAATCAAATGGCCCCAGTCCTTGACGCCGCGGTCGCGTTTGATCGCAGACATAACCAGCCCACCCAAAAATCCCATTATGGTGATCACAACGGACATACCTACCGCCTGAACAACGGTAAAAGGTGTAATCCAGTACAGCGACGCCCCCAGCGCGCTGGCAGTGACCACGCCGCCAATCAGGCCTTCCCATGTTTTCGAAGGTGACACTTTCGGTGCGATTTTGTGTTTTCCAAGAAGCTTGCCCCAAACATACTGAAACACGTCGCTGGATTGCACGACGACAACCAAAAAGAAGATCAGGAACAGATTGCGTCCCTCAAATCCTACAATATTCAGGCTGAGCAGCGCGGGCACGTGCGACACGCAAAACACGCTGATCATCAACGCCCATTGGGCCTCGGCGATGCGGATCAGAAAATTCTCGGTCTCACCGCTGAGGCTGGAGACAATCGGCATCAGCAAAAATGCGTAGACCGGAATGAAGATCGAATAAAACCCGTACCAGTTCATACCGACCGCGACATATTGCACCGGCAACACGATAAAGGCGGCAGCTGCAATGGCCCAGTGATCGGCAACCTTGGTGTTGGTCAGTGTCAGAAATTCGCGCAGGGCGGCGAATGAACAGATCGCGAAAAGCACGACAACGCCGGTGTTACCGGCCAAAAATGCCAGCGCCGTCAGACCAACCATAACCCACCACGCATTGATACGCGCGTTCAGGTTTTCGATTGTCATGTTCGGGCCGTCCGACCCCGATTTGAATTTTAGAAATTGCCCGATCGCTGAGGCCACCAACAGGACGGCCAGTACGCAACCCAATAGAAAAAGAAAACTGTCCGCCACTACCTCTATTCCTTTGCTTTGCACGACAACGCCAGCAATTCGGTTTGCGCGCGTTCGAGAAATTCAGCCTTGGCTTCGTTTCGCTTTAGCCGCATCGCTGGGCCAAAGGTGATTGTGCATACCAGCGGGATCGGAACGAGCTTTCCTTTCGGCATCACCCGGTTCAGGTTTTCGATCCAGACCGGCACCATGTCGACGTCCGGTTTCGCGGTGGCAAGATGAAAAAGCCCGGTCTTGAAGGGCAGCAGCGGCGTGTCGGTCATGTTGCGTGTGCCCTCGGGGAACAAGATCAGACTGTCGCCCGCACTTAGCGCATCGGCCATTTGTCGAACAGGATCACCGGTGCGGGCAGTGCGGTTGCGATCAATGAGGACGGCATTGAACACCGATTGGCCGATGAACGCCTTTAGTCTGGAGGTCAGCCAATAGTCTGCCGCAGCTACGGGGCGTGTGGTTTTGCGCAATTTGCTGGGCAAGACCGTCCAGATCAGGACAAAATCGCCATTGCTTGCATGGTTCGCAAAGTAAACGCGCTGTTTGGCAACAGGTTCTATGCCCGACCAAAGCCCGCGCACGGCTGTGACCGCCCGCGCGAATGTTACAATCAATAATGCAGTAAGACGTGCGAACATCACCGAAATTTGCGGCAAGAGGATTCGGAAGGCAATCAAATAGCGGTTTCAGATGGTATTCCGTACGGAATTTCCAAGGGTACCGTGATCCAGCGCCTAGCCGAAACCCGGCGCGTAACTGCCTAAGAATTGCCACACTATGTGCGCAATTCGGCAGCATTGCGGCGGTAATATGGCGAAGTAGCAGGAACCTTGAACAAACCTAAGGGGAACAGAGCGAATGTTCTCGGATTTGAGGGTAAACCAATCACACGTATGTGGTGAATTAGTCTCTCGAAACTTTCCACATTCAATCAATTGGCGAAACCTGCGCCTTTCGTCATATTGGTTGGCAGAAGATTAATGTCGCCAAGTTTCGACAAAGTGTTTTGTACCTGCTGCGCAATAGCCCAATACCGGCAGCAGGCTGTAATGTTAACGAGTAACGGGCCGTGCATCTGTCCCTGCACGGCCCATTTACGACCAGCATGTTTTTTGCTGGTTTGAGATGGATTGATAAGATGACAAACTATTCTAAAGACCTGCAAACTCGCGACTTCAGAACCTCGCCGGACAAAGTCAACGCCACACCCGTCACAAAAGAGATGGTCCGCGCCCGGATCGATCGACGCCGCGCATTGATGACCGCAATGGCCGCGCAATGTTTCATTGGTTTGCTGGTCATTCAGTTTTTGGGGTAACGCAAAAGCCCCGTGTATTTGTTTGGCCCGCCTGAAACATGGGTCATTGTTGTAATGAGTAACGGGTCGCAGACCCAGTATTTTGACAAAGGTGTTAATGATGAACGTGTTGTTTTCTAACAATCTTGATAACCAGTCTGCAGCAGGTGTTTACACCTCTGTTCAAGAGGCCCACACCCACCAGACGTCGATCTACCGCAGCGTTGTCAAACGCGCGATTGACATGTTGTTTGTGATCGCCGCCCTGCCGATTGTGCTGCCCACCGTCCTGATGATGGCCCTGATGGTCGCCCTTGACGGCCACAATCCGGTTTACCGCCAGAAACGCATCGGTCTGGGGGGGCGCACTTTCACCATGTGGAAACTGCGTACAATGGTGCCAGATGCTGACAAGCTGCTGGAAACCCACCTGGCCAAAAACGAATTCGCCCGCGCCGAATGGGACAAAACCCAAAAGCTGAAAGAGGATCCGCGGATCACCGCTTTGGGGAAGTTCCTGCGCAAGTCGTCGCTGGATGAACTGCCACAACTGTGGAACGTCCTCAAAGGCGACATGAGCCTTGTGGGCCCGCGCCCGATGCTGCCCGAGCAAAAGCCGATGTACCCCGGTCAGTGCTATTATGCCCTGCGTCCCGGCATCACCGGCCTGTGGCAGGTGTCCGAGCGCAACCAAAGCTCGTTTGCCGATCGCGCCAAGTTCGACACCATCTACAACCGCAGCCTGTCGCTGAAAACCGACGTGACCGTGCTTTGGGCCACCGTCGGCGTCGTATTGCGCGGCACCGGGTATTAAGATTTA
>JBAUHN010000393.1:0-3548 GCA_049680295.1 Sulfitobacter sp. | reverse complement strand
CACCTGCTCTGCTTTAGCAAAATAGCAGCGCGTAGGCAGTCAGGCTGTTCCAAATTGGAAAGCTGCTTCCACGACTTCCCCATCTCCGACGGGATCTTATTCTACATGGTTTCCTTCAAACCCCGACCTCACGCTGCTGCGGTTACGATATGTCTATAACGCGTCAACCGGACGTCCAACCATCGCGCAGCGAACAACTACTTTCAGCGATTGTGTTGAAAAACTCTTCCTTGTTTGAGGGTCTGTTTGCTGATTCAATTCCTTTATTGATTAGGGGATTTGGCGATGATGGGACCAAAGCAGGAAGCGCAAGCGGCGCTGTTTTATGGTTCTCGCTGGAAGATCACGTCCCAAAAGACCACCTGCTGCGGTCGATTGATCGGTTCGTTGATCTGAGCAGCATTCGTACGCATTTGACAGATTTCTACAGCCACACCGGTCGTCCATCAATTGATCCTGAGCTTCTCATCCGGATGCTTTTGGTTGGGTATTGCTTCGGTATTCGCTCTGAGCGTCGTCTGTGCGAAGAGGTTCATCTGAACCTTGCCTATCGCTGGTTCTGCCGCCTCGACCTGGCCGACCGCATCCCGGATCATTCGACCTTTTCCAAGAACCGTCACGGGCGCTTTCGGGAAAGCGCACTCCTGCGTCACGTGTTCGAGACGACCGTCGCACGATGCATGCAAGAGGGTCTTGTGGGTGGTCAAGGATTTGCTGTCGATGCCAGTTTGATCAGCGCTGATGTCCAGAAACAGAACTCCAGCAACCCCGACGATTGGGCGTCTCGTTTGACCGAAATCGATGATGCACCGCGCGCTGTGAGGGAATATCTCGACACCTTGGACGACGAGGCCTTTGGTGCGGCTACGACAACCAAGCCGAAGTTCACTGCTCATGCCGACCCGGCAAGCCAATGGACTGCGGCCAAGAAGGGCCCTGCATTCTTTGCCTATTCCACCAATTATCTGATCGATACAGATCACAGTATCATCATGGATGTGGCCGCCAGCCGTTCGAACCGAACCGCCGAGGTGGACGCAATGCGCAAGATGATTGATAGGACCGAAGAGCGTTTTAACCTGAAGCCGGATTGGATCGCTGCTGATACGGCCTATGGATCATCAGACAACCTCGTCTGGCTGACCATCAAGCGGAAGATTCTGCCCTTCGTTCCCGTCTTTGATAAGGGCGAGCGCACTGACGGAACATACTCCAGATCAGACTTCACGTGGGACGATGAGAACGACCGCTACGTCTGCCCAGGTGGCAAAGAGATGAAGCACACGCGGCGCACCTATTCCGATCCCACTCGCAACGAACCCGAATGGAAAACGCGCAAATATCGGGCCCTTAAATCCGATTGTACAGACTGCCCATTGAAAGCCAAATGCTGTCCCAAATCAGAAACCCGCGCGATCCACCGCGAGAAATATGAGATCGTCCGGGAGTTCGCCCGCCAATGTACCGCATCAGACTTCAACCCGACCGCGCAGAACCGACGAAAAAAAGTCGAGATGCTCTTTGCTCACCTCAAACGCATCCTCGGCCTGGGCAGGCTCCGATTACGCGGCCCATGCGGCGTCCAAGATGAGTTTACACTTGCTGCAACAGCCCAAAACCTCCGGAAATTAGCGAAACTCAAGCCGGTGGGGCCAGTAGTCAGATGACAAGGTGGTCGACCTACCGACATCCAAAATAAATCAATGCGATAGCCCGCTTCGACACGTCAAAACCAATGAGTTTTTCAACACAATCAGCCCCTTGCTGTCGATGCTTTCGTCCAAAGGTTAGTTTTTCCCGGTTGCCGCGAACGGCAGCATTGTCCGGAGGCTGTGTGAAAACTCCCCCAAGCTTCCCAATTTATGGTATAATTTCCGTACTCGGTATGGAGGTTGTTTATGTCTCATTTCATCGAAGGTTTGGACCGCCATCAAACGATGTTGCTGCCTGAACATCTGGACGATTACGTCTATGAACATAGCCCCGTTCGTGCCATTGATGCCTTTGCCGATCTGCTAGATCTCGCTGTCCTTGGCTTCAACACGCAGCCCGCCGCCACTGGCCGGCCTGGCTATCATCCAGGGTTGATGCTGCGGATCTATCTTTATGGGTATCTCAATCAAGTGCAGTCATCGCGTCGTTTGGAACGGGAATGCGGGCGTAACTTGGAGCTGGTTTGGCTGACGGGTCGGCTGAAGCCGGACTTCAAGACGATTGCTGACTTTAGGAAAGACAACGGCCCAGCGATCCGCAAAGTGTGCCAGCAGTTTGTTGCTCTGTGCCGCAATATGGATCTGCTGGACGGTGACGTTGTCGCTATCGATGGCAGCCGATTTAAGGCGGTCAATTCCAAGGCCAAGAATTACACCCGTGGCAAGCTGCGCCAGAAGTTGGGCGAGATCGATAAGGCCATTGAGCGTTATCTTGGTGAGTTGGACCGCGCCGACGAAGTGTTTGAGCAGACCGGAACAGTACTTCCAGAAGCTCGGATGGAACGGACCTTGAGAAAGCTGGAACATCTGCAAAAAGAAGCCGTGCGCTACAGATCAATTGCACAGCGCATGGATGAGACTGGAGAAACACAGGTCTCATTCAGCGATCCAGACGCCAGATCGATGGCAACAACGGCACGTATGCCGCGCATTGTTGGCTACAATGTTCAAACCGCCGTCGAGGCGGACAACCATCTGATCGTTGCACATGAAGTAACCATGCTTGGCTTTGATCGCGACGCTTTGTCGATGATGGCCGAGGCTGCGAACGATGTCATGACAACAGATCAGCTCATGGCAATCGCGGATAAGGGTTATTACAAGGGTGAGGAAATCGTTGCGAGCGAAGAGGCTGGCATCTCGGTTGTTGTTCCCAAACCAATGACATCGAATGCCGCAGCGCGCGGTCAATTTGATAAGGCAGACTTTGCATATGATGCGGAAAAGGATGTCTACCTCTGCCCGGCTGGCGAGGATTTAGTCTACAGATTTACGGGCCAACAAGACGGCAAGGCGCTCAAAACGTACTGGTCGGGCGCTTGCGCGGGTTGCGTGATCAAAGCCAAATGCACGGCAAGCAAAGAACGGCGCGTCCGACGATGGGTAGAGGAGGATGTTCTGGATCGCGTCCAAGAACGCTTGGACAAAGATCCAGCCCAACTGGCTGTCCGCAGCATGACCGTCGAGCATCCCTACGGCACAATCAAATCTTGGATGGGGGCAACGCACTTCAAAATGCGAACTCTGAAAAAGGTAGCGACGGAGATGGCGCTGCACGTGCTGGCCTACAACATGACCCGCGTCATGAACATCATGGGCATTCCAGCGATGATCGCGGCCATGAAGGCGTAAAAGGCCTCATTCGCCTTCAATTTAGAACCAAAACGTAAGGATGTTCCCGATGTCGCCATGACCGCCCCCACAATCCATCAGAACAGTCGAGTTGAAGGTTTTGCGCCGAGACGCCCGTGAACGTCAAAAACGGTCCGCGGGGCCATGATAAACCGAGTTTACACACAGCCTCCGGACAAAGCGACATTCGATGAAACTGATAAT
>JBAUHN010000392.1:0-16118 GCA_049680295.1 Sulfitobacter sp. | reverse complement strand
GGTTGGGACCGGACGCTACATTGACGGTGTCTTTCAAGCTGATGAAATCCTTGCCAAACATGACGAGACCTATATGCCGTCCGAGGTCATTGACGCGCTGAAAGAACAAGGTGTGTACCAGGCCCCCGAAGGTTAGGGTCAGGACCCTGGCCCGCGCGCTGGTGTTTCGATCTGTTAATCAATTCCGTCCCATTCTCTGCGCCAATTTACCTGGTGTGGAGACATGGCATGAAAACGGTGCAGGAGATCGCAACAGAAATCGTAGCGCGCGAAGGCGGCTATGTGAACGATCCCGACGATCCCGGCGGGGCGACCAACTTTGGGGTGACAATTCACACCATGCGCCGGTTGGGCCTGGATTTGAACGGTGACGGCAGCGTTGGTGTGGCGGATGTGCGGATGCTGACCCGGGCGCAAGCCGTCGATATCTTTGTCACGCATTATTTTGAACGGCCAAGGATCGCCGCGTTGCCCGAGGCGCTTCACCCAAGTGTGTTTGATATGTACGTCAACGCCGGTGGCAATGCGGTTAAGATTTTGCAACGTCTGCTGTGTGATATGGGCCAGACGGTTTCGGTTGACGGCGCGTTGGGGCCGCAAAGCATTGCTGCCGCTAAAAGCGCCTACCGCGACGCGCCGGATCATCTGGTGGATGCCTATGGGATCGCGCGGCGGAACTATTACTTCCGCATTGCCGATCGCCGCAGGGCCAGTCGCAAATATGCGCGCACACGGGCGGGCGGCAAAGGCGGGTGGATCCGCCGCGCCGAGGAATTCATCTCGCCCAAATATCATATGACAGGTGCACAGTTTCAGCAAAGGATCGCGGCATGGGCTTGATCAATGCAATTATGAGTGCGCTTTTTGGTGGCGGGCGCAATGTGGTGCGCGAAACAGCAGAAGTGTTTCGCGAGAATGCCGAAGCGGGGGCGGTGCGGTCGCAGGCTGTGCAATCTCAGGCGATGCAGCAGTACGGGCAGGAATTTGTGGTGCCCAGACAAGGCGGGTTTGACCGGTTTATGGATGGGGTTAATCGGCTGCCCCGTCCGGCACTGGCGCTTGGCACGCTTGGGCTGTTTGTGGCGGCTATGGTCGACCCCTTGTGGTTTTCTGAACGTATGCAGGGGGTTGCGCTGGTGCCAGAGCCGCTTTGGTGGTTGTTGGGGGTTATCGTGTCTTTCTATTTTGGGGCACGTCATCAGGTCAAAAGCCAAAAGTTCCACCGTGATATCGCAGACACGATGGCACGCGTGCCGCAGGTGATCGAAAATGTGAACGCATTGCGCGAACTGCGCGCCACTTCACCCGATGTTGCAAATGCCAGCGACAGCGCGGAGCTTTCGGCGGCGTCGGTCCTACCTGACCTGAACCCGGCCTTGGCCGCGTGGAAGGCGCGCCGCACCGCGTAAATCTGAAACGCTGGCAGGTGCCATGCGACAATGTGAACGCCTGTGTTGTCTGTTTTTGATTGGCGTGCCCCTCACAGGGCACGTATAGTTCCCGCATGATGACAGAGCTTGGACATTTCGCCCTGATTTTGGGTTTTTGCGTGGCGATCTTTCAAGCCATTGTGCCGTTGGTCGGCGCCCACAAAAACTGGTCCGGGTGGATGGCCACCGCTGAACCCGCCGCCAGTGTTCAGTTTTTGCTGACGGCCTTTGCCTTTGGCGCATTGATGTGGGCGTTTGTCACCTCGGATTTCAGCCTGAAACTTGTGGTCGAAAACAGTCACTCCGCCAAACCGATGCTCTATAAAATCAGTGGCACATGGGGCAACCACGAAGGGTCGATGTTGCTGTGGGTTCTGATCGTGACACTGTTTGGCGCCACTGCAGCGTGGTTTGGCAGCAATCTGCCCCCCAGATTGCAGGCACGGGTTCTGTCCGTGCAGGCGGCCATCGCAGTGGCGTTTTTCGCGTTCATCCTGTTCACATCGAACCCGTTTTTGCGTCTGGCGGTCCCCCCCTTTGACGGGCAGGATCTGAACCCCTTGTTACAAGACCCCGGTCTCGCGTTTCATCCTCCCTTTTTGTACCTTGGGTACGTTGGTCTGAGCATGGCGTTCAGTTTCGCTGTCGCCGCCCTGATCGAGGGCCGTGTTGACGCGGCATGGGGGCGCTGGGTGCGGCCCTGGACACTGGCGGCATGGGTGTTTTTGACCATTGGCATCGCGCTTGGATCATGGTGGGCGTATTACGAATTGGGCTGGGGCGGGTTCTGGTTTTGGGACCCGGTGGAAAACGCCAGTTTCATGCCGTGGCTTTTGGCGGCGGCATTGCTGCATTCCGCCATTGTGGTGGAAAAACGCGAAAGCCTGAAAAGCTGGACGATTTTGCTGGCGATCCTTGCCTTCGGGTTTTCGCTGATCGGCACATTTATCGTCCGCTCAGGGCTGCTGACCAGCGTGCATGCCTTTGCCAATGACCCTGAACGCGGTGTGTTTATCCTGTTCATCCTTGCATTTTTCGTCGGCGGCGCGCTGACGCTTTTTGCGTTGCGCGCGGGCGCTATGCAGGCCAGGGGCGTGTTTTCACTCGTCAGCCGGGAATCAGCACTGCTAGCCAATAACGTGCTGTTGGCGGTGGCTTGTTTTGTGGTGTTTGTCGGAACCATGTGGCCTCTGATCGCCGAGATGTTCTTTGACCGCAAACTCAGCGTAGGCGTGCCGTACTTCAACGTGGCGTTTCCGCCGTTTATGGTTTTGCTGGGGCTGATCCTGCCGATAGGGTCGGCAATGCCGTGGAAACGTGCGCAACTGTCGCGCAGCCTGAAACCGCTGCGGTATGTTTTTGTGCTGGCCATCGCATTTGGCGGGTTGGCTTATGTGATGCAGTCAGGCCGCAGCCTGCTTGGCCCGATGGGAATGTTTCTGGCGGCCTGGGTGATCATGGGCACAATCGTCGACCTTGCGCGCAAAACCGGACGGGGCAGGGCGCGTCTGGGACGTTTGCTGCGGTTGCCGCGGGCCGATTGGGGCAAGATGATTGCGCATGCGGGGCTTGGTGTGACGATCATGGGGGTGTCCGGGTTGACCGCCTGGCAACATGAAGACATCCGCGTCGCAATCCTGAATGAACCTTTTGAAGTCGGCGCTTATACCCTAACCCTCGCCGGGGTCGAAAACGGTCAGGGGCCGAATTACCTGTCAACAAAAGGCACGGTGACCTTGGCCAAAGGCGCGCGCGACATTGCTGTGATGCATCCCGAAAAACGCATCTATCCGGTGGCGCAAATGCCGACGACCGAGGCCGCAATTCACTACACTCTGGCGCGCGATGTCTATGTGGTCATCGGCGATCCGCAGCAAAACGGAGGCTGGGCAATCACGACCTACATCAAGCCCTTGGTTAACTGGATCTGGATTGGCTGTGGCTTGATGGCGCTTGGCGGGCTGCTAAGCCTGAGCGACCGGCGGTTCAGGATCGCGGCAGGCGCGCGCAAGGTCGCGGCAAAATCGGTGGCGGCAGAATGAAACGGCTTGCCCTGATTTTGGTGTTGCTTGCCACGCCGCTCTGGGCGCTTGATCCGTCCGAGATGCTGTCTGACCCGGCGCTGGAGGCGCGGGCGCGGCTGATGGATCACGAATTGCGCTGCGTTGTGTGCCAGTCCGAAGCCATCGCCTCATCGAATTCAAACTGGGCCCATGACGCACGGCGCACCATTCGCGAGCTGATCAAAAACGGCGCGACAAACGCCGAAGTCAAAGATTTCTTTGTGGCCCGTTACGGCGAATTTGTCTTGATGACGCCATCCACACGCGGCTCTAACTGGATATTATGGGCGGCGGGGCCATTGATGCTGCTTTTGGCGGGGGGCGTTGGCGTGTTTTACGTCCGTGGCCGCGCAGGCGCTGCAGCTCCACAAGAGGCGGCGCTCAACGACGCAGAATCCAAACGATTGCGCGAAATTCTGGACGAGTGACGCGCGGTTTCGCTTTTCGTCCCATGCCGATTTGATATGTCTTGTGCAAAGGGCCGCGCCAAATGCCGGACCGTCGCGAAAGGACACGCATCCATGGACTACCAGACGCTGACATATTCGCTGGATGACGGCATTGGCCTGATAACGCTGAACCGTCCTGAAAAAATGAACGCCTTGACCACCCAGATGCGCGCCGAGATTGCCTATGCGGTCACCGAGGCTGGCAAAACCGCGCGGGTGGTGGTGATCACAGGTGCCGGCAAGGCGTTTTGTTCCGGCCAGGATCTGGGCGACCGCGCCAGTGCCGCCAATCTTGATCTGGAACGCACTTTGCGCGACGAATATGCGCCGATGCTGCGCGCCATCGTCGATTGCCCTGTGCCGACGATTGCTGCTGTCAATGGCCCTGCCGCGGGGGCTGGCGCCAATCTTGCCTTGGCAGCAGATGTCGTGATCGCAACCCAAAGCGCGTATTTCCTGCAGGCGTTCACCCGGATTGGTCTGATCCCTGATGCGGGCGGTACTTATGTGATGCCGCGCAGTATGGGGTCCGCCAAGGCCATGGGGGCTGCCCTTTTTGCCGATAAAATCACCGCCCAACAGGCGGATGACTGGGGTCTGATCTGGGAAGCCGTGGCAGACGACAGATTTGACGCGCACTGGAAATCACGCGCGGCGCATTTGGCGTCAGGGCCGACGGCGGCATATGCAGCCGTCAAAAAGGTCATTCGCGGCAGTTGGGACAATTCAATGGAAGATCAACTGACCTTTGAAGCCCGCGAACAAGGCAAGTGCGGCAAGTCGCGCGACTTTAAAGAGGGTGTTCTGGCCTTTACGGAAAAACGGGATGCAAAGTTCGAGGGGCGCTAGACGCTTCTTGCCACCAAAACGACATCTTCCGCCTTAAGTGAGGGTCCGTTTGCGCAGGCCACAACCGCCACGGCGACGCCATTTGCCATCACGGCACAAACGCTTTGAGAGACGTGCCAGATCGAAATGGCAGGTGGCGTTTCGTCAGAATCGTAGACAACTGCAATCTGATCGGCCTTTCGTGCGACGTCAGGCAGAAACGCCCCCTCAGGTCCGTGACCATGCGTCACCGACAAAGGCATCATTTCCGCGGCGCCATCCCACTTGTGCGGCGATGTATTTGCACGAAGGGTCATAGATTCCTCGTTGTTGGAGACTTGAGCCATTGCCCGAAAAGCGGTGTTGGGCGCTGTCCATTCAGATGTAGGGCCACGCGTTGCAGGTATCCAGTTTTGCCACATTTTTCGGCGATCAATTGCCGTTGGCGCAAAAATCCGGTCGCCAACGGCAGCAATTTTGGAATTGTTTCACTCTTACTCGGTCGACAAAACATGACCACTTACACCCACAAATTATGCCCTTGGCAAAGACGATAATGGCGCAAAAGCGCTTGCGTCAAGGCGAGGGGCATCATTGTAACAGAGGCGGAAACAGTGCCACAATTCCGTCACAATTTGCCATTCTCCGGATGACAGTCGATTCATCAATCCCATATGGCCGCGATGGATTGTTGCCATTCGATGTATCAGTCTGCCAACGAATATGGGGCGCTTACGCTCAAGTGATTCGGTCCAAACCCGGTATTTCGGAAAGCAAAAGGCAAAAAAACACCGCCCTGACATTTCTGCCAAGGCGGTGGTGATCTTTTAGAAATCCTGACCTTAGCGGTTTTCGATATCCACATAGTCGCGTGCGGTGGCACCAAGGTACAATTGACGCGGGCGACCGATCCGCAATTGTGGATCGCTGATCTGCTCTTTCCATTGCGAAATCCAGCCCACAGTCCGCGCCAGCGAGAAGATCGGCGTGAACATCGACGTCGGGAATCCCATCGCTTCCAGAATAATGCCGGAATAGAAATCCACATTGGGGAACAGCTTTTTGTCAGCAAAATACGGATCGGCAAGGGCGGCTGCTTCCAGCTCTTTTGCCACTTGCAAGACCGGGTTATCCTCAACCCCCAAAAGCTCAAGCACCTCGTCGGCGGATTGTTTCATCACCGTCGCGCGCGGGTCGAAGTTTTTGTAGACCCGGTGGCCAAAGCCCATCAGCCGGTAGCTGTCGTTCTTGTCCTTGGCCCGTGCGATGAATTCGGGGATACGGTCTGGTGTGCCAATTTCTTTCAGCATCTCCAGGCAGGCCTGATTGGCGCCGCCATGTGCAGGCCCCCAAAGGCAGGCTATGCCAGCGGCAATACAGGCAAACGGGTTCGCGCCAGACGATGATGCCAAACGCACGGTCGAGGTTGATGCGTTTTGTTCGTGATCCGCATGCAGGGTGAAAATCCGGTCCATGGCACGGCTGAGGATCGGGTTCACCTCATAATCCTCGGCCGGGACGGAAAAGCACATGTTCAGGAAATTCGATGCATAATCGAGGTTGTTGCGCGGGTAAACAAACGGCTGACCAATCGAATATTTGTAGGCCATTGCTGCAATTGTCGGCATTTTGGCAATCAACCGGATCGAGGCCACTTCACGCTGCCAGGGATCGCTGATGTCTGTGCTGTCATGATAGAACGCCGACATCGCGCCCACCACGCCAACCATTGTGGCCATCGGGTGCGCATCGCGCCGGAACCCGCGGAAGAAATTGTGCATTTGCTCGTGGATCATTGTGTGCTGCGTGACCCGCGCTTCGAAATCCTCCAGCTCGGCAGGCGACGGCAACTCACCATAAAGCAGCAGATAGCAGACCTCTAGATAGTGGGACTTGCCGGCCAGTTGTTCGATGGGATAGCCCCGGTGCAACAACACACCTTTGTCGCCATCAATAAATGTTATCGTGCTGTCGCAGGCTGCGGTTGAGGTAAAGCCTGGGTCGTAGGTAAACACACCGGCGTTTGCATAGAGTTTGCGGATGTCGATGACATCTGGTCCGGCGGACGGGGAAAAGATCGGCAAGTCATAGCTGGATCCGTCAATATTCAGCGTTGCGTTTTTCGTGCTTTTAGCCATTCTTTTTCCCTTTCAACATAACAATCAGATTTTCTGATCGCAGGTTCGATGCAATTACACATGAACCTTCAAATTTTCTTACAGGGCGTGAAAATCGGTCTTAGCCGGTTTCAGCCTGATGCGTCTGTCAATCTGGACAGCGTTTCGTCCTGACCAAGAACCAGCATCATATCAAACACCGAAGGTGTCACAGCGCGTCCGGCCAGTGCGGCCCGTAGGGGCCCAGCGAGTTTGCCAAACTTGGTGTCACGCGCCTCGGCAAAGAGGGTCAGGACAGTTTCAAGCGTCTCACGGTCCCAGCTAGCACTTTGCAGGTGCGGCGTCAATTCTCTGAGTATACCACGGGATACCACATCAAGGTGTTTTGAGGCCTTCTCATCCGGTATGATTGGGCGGTTGGTAAGCACAAACGTAGCCTTTTCAATTAGTTCCGGAAACGTGCGTGCGCGATCTTTCAGGCAATACATCGCCCGCTCCAACCCGTCACATTGCGCAGGCGTTAAAGGGTCTTCGCCCGCCACTGCCAGATAAGCCTGAATTTCGCGCCGCAGTGCAGCGTCATCCGAAATGGCAATATGCTGACCGCTCAGATTTTCCAGCTTTTTGGTATCGAACCTTGCCGGGCTTTTGCCGATCCCGTCCAGATCGAACCAGTCCTTTGCCTGCGCGTCAGTGAAAAACTCGTCGTTGCCATGGCTCCAGCCCAGGCGGGCCAGATAATTGCGCATGCCAGCGGCAGAATAACCCATGGCCTGATATTCCTGCGCGCCCAAAGCGCCGTGACGCTTGGACAGTTTTTTGCCATCCGGCCCGTGGATCAGCGGAATATGCGCCCAGATTGGCACGTCCCACCCCATCGCGTGATAGATCATCATCTGGCGCGCCGCATTGTTGAGGTGATCATCCCCCCGGATCACATGAGTGACCCCCATATCATGATCATCCACCACAACGGCCAGCATATATACCGGCGTACCATCGGATCGTAACAGGACCATGTCATCCAACTGGTCATTGCCAATTGTTATGTCCCCCTGCACAGAATCGCGGATCACCGTTTGGCCCTCTAGCGGGGCCTTGATCCGGATGACAAAAGGCGCGTCCGGGTGGCTGCCTGCATCCGCGTCGCGCCAGGGAGACCGGAAAAGCGTGCTGCGGCCTGCGGCGCGGGCGTCTTCGCGAAAGGTGGTGATTTCATCCTGAGTGGCAAAACATTTATAGGCTTTGCCCTGTTGCAACAGTTCATGTGCCACTTCGGCGTGACGCGGGGCATTTTCAAACTGGCTGACCACATCGCCATCGTGGTCAAGGCCCAGCCACGCCATGCCTTGCAAAATGGCCGCCGTTGCTTGCTCGGATGAACGTGCGCGGTCGGTGTCTTCGATGCGCAGCAAAAACTGCCCGCCCCGACCGCGCGCATAAAGCCAGTTAAACAGCGCGGTGCGCGCACCGCCGATGTGCAGAAATCCAGTCGGCGACGGGGCAAAACGGGTGACTACAGGCTGTGACATAACAGGTGTTTACCTTTCAGTAACCACGAAGGGGCTAGGGTTCCCGCCTGTCTATCCAGTGCAGTGAACGGGGGCAAGCATGGGCGGTCTTTGGCGGGTCGGCAATGTGATATTGCACCAGCGCGGGCATCTTTTCGGCTGGGTGCCGGTCTGCCTAGGACTTGGCATCGGCGGATATTTCTCATTGACGTTTGAGCCGTCTTTGCTGGCGTTGCAGGCCGGGGCCGTGGCGGCACTGGCCCTGTTTGTGATTGCCCGGTACCTTCCTGAAACCGTATCCCCGCTTTTAATCGCATTGGCGTTGATTGCAGCGGGGTTTGTGATCGCAGGCGCGCGCGCGCACCGGGTTGCGGAACCCGTGTTGGGGTGGCGCTACTATGGACCGGTGGAGGGGCGCGTCGTTGGGTTGGACCGCAGCGGATCAGACGCATTGCGCCTGACACTGGACCAGGTCACGCTGGCGCGCGTTTCGCCCGGCAAAACCCCCACGCGCGTGCGTGTTTCCCTGCATTCAAAGGACGGCGCGGGCGTTGATCCCGTACCGGGGTTGCGGGTGATGACCACCGCGCATCTGTCGCCGCCCGCAGGACCCGTTGAACCCGGCGGATTTGATTTTCAACGCCACGCGTGGTTTGCGCGTCTGGGTGGGGTCGGCTACACGCGCGTGCCGCTGCTTGCGATAGAGGCGGCGCAAACAACCGACAAGGATCTGGCGATATTCCGCATCCGCATGGCGGCTTCTGCACATATCAGAGACGTCTTGCCCGGTGATGTCGGTGGCTTTGGCGCTGCGATCACAACCGGCGACCGAAGTGCCATCAGCCAGACTGCATTGACCAATCTGCGGGCCAGCAATCTGGCGCATTTGCTGGCGATATCGGGGCTGCATATGGGGCTGCTCAGCGGCTTTGTTTTTGCGCTGCTGCGGGTGTGTTTCGCACTTGTGCCGCCGGTGGCTTTGCGTGTTCCTGCCAGAAAGATATCGGCCGCCGGGGCTTTGGTCGTGGCGGCGGGGTATCTGGCGTTGTCTGGCGGCAATGTCGCCACCGAACGCGCCTTCGTGATGGTGGCTGTGGCATTGGTTGCAGTGATGCTGAACCGACGGGCGATCAGCCTGCGTGCGGTAGCCATTGCAGCGATCATTGTACTGACACTCTGGCCGGAATCGCTGATGGGGCCGGGGTTTCAGATGTCATTTGCAGCCACCACCGCACTTGTCGCAGTGTTTGGGTTTCTGCGCGACCGGAACCTGTCATTTGGGCCAAACTGGACCAAACCCATCGTTGCCGTGATTATCTCATCTGCTGTTGCTGGCATCGCTACAGCGCCGATTGGAGCGGCGCATTTTAACACAATTGCCCAATACGGGCTGATCGCCAACCTGGCTTCGGTGCCGTTGATGGGGGCGGTGGTCATCCCTTCGGCGGTATTGGCGCTGTGTCTGGCGCCGATGGGGTTGGAGGCCGTGGGGCTGACGATCATGGGCTGGGGGTTGCAGTGGATTTTAGGCGTGTCGGAATTTGTCGCATCCCTGGACGGTTCCAGAACCTTTGTGGCAGGGCCGGGGCCACTGGTATTGCCCATTCTCACATTGGGGTTTTTGTGGATGGTGTTGTGGCAGGGCCGGGGGCGGGTACTTGGAGTTCTGCCGATGATTGCAGCCTTTGCGCTTTGGAACGGACAAGATCGGCCCATCGGTCTGATTGCTGACAATGGAACGATTGTCGGTGTCATGACGACCCAGGGGCGCGCGCTGAGCAAGGAAAAAGGCGCCGGGTTCATTGCGCAGAACTGGCTGGAAAATGATGGCGATGCAGCGACACAAGTCATGGCGGCGGAGCGCTGGGATGCGCACCCAGATTTGCCCAAAATCATGCCCATCGGGTTAAGCGACATGTCCTTGGTGCATTTGTCGGGAAAGCGCGCTGTCGCTGGCTTTCCGGGTTGTAAGCCGCACCAGATCATCGTCAGCAGTGTGCCGTTTGACCCGCAATTGCAAGACTGCGCCGTTTATGACCCGGAACGGTTACGCGGCACCGGGTCAATTGCCCTGTACGACCAAAGCGGAACGCTTGAACTGCGCACCGCTCGGGATCTGTCGGGCAAGCGATTGTGGACCAACTGGCCGGAAAAAACCGAAAAGGAAGGGCAAGCAAAAGGCAGCCCATAGGACCGCCCTGCCAGTTCAGTAGGTGCGGATCAGGCCCACCAATTTGCCCTGAACCTTGACCCTGTCTTCGGTAAATTCGCGGGGTTCATAGGCCGGGTTTGCCGCCTCCAGCGCGATGACATTGCCGCGTCGCATAAAGCGTTTCAGCGTGGCCTCGTGATCTTCGACAAGGGCCACAACGATATCGCCGTTTTCGGCCACATTGGTTTCACGGATCACCACAACATCGCCATTGTTGATACCAGCCTCGATCATCGAATCGCCTTTGACTTCGAGGGCATAATGTTCGCCAAAGCCAGACAACATTTGCCCCGGCACGGCCACTGATTGCGCCGCATCGCTGATGGCTTCGATCGGCACCCCGGCAGCAATCCGGCCCACCAATGGCAGTTGTGTTGCATAGGCGTTGACCGAAATGGCGTCACTTGGCGGTGGCACGTCGGGTTTGCTGCCTTGAATGACACGCGGGGTGAATCCGGGCTGCGCGGCACCGCCCAGACTTTCTGGCAGTTTGACGACCTCGATGGCGCGGGCGCGGTGAGCAAGGCGGCGGATAAAGCCGCGTTCCTCAAGCGCAGTGATCAGGCGATGAATGCCGGATTTGGACCGTAAATCCAGCGCTTCCTTCATTTCATCGAAACTGGGCGGCACGCCATCGCGCTGTACCCGTTTGTGAATAAATTCGAGCAAATCCAGTTGCTTCTTTGTGAGCATGCCTGACACCTCCGGTCGGTTGGTTTGGATTTGTTCTACTGATGTTCTTGTTTTGTGTCAACTCTTTCGCGAAATGCGTCAAATCGGGATGTAGCGCACAGTCTCGCCCGCAGTGCGGGGCGGGTCATGGGGGGGACGAACCAGCAGAGCGTTCGAGCCTGACAAGACACTTAGCAGTGAACTGTCTTGTTGATCGGCCACCCAAAGTCCGTCCTTTTCCACGTTTGCGCGCATATAATGCTCTCGCGGGCCATTTTTCGGCAAAGCGGTGGCCAGACGGGCGTTCTGGCCACCCACTGCTTGCGCGCGTAGCCCCAGCATGGCGCGGATAACCGGCGTGACGAATATTGTGCCGCAAACCATGGCCGAGACAGGATTGCCGGGCAGGCCGATCATGGGGGTGCCATTCAGACGCCCTGCCATCAACGGTTTACCGGGCCGCATCGCTACTTTGTAAAACGACTGCTCCATGCCCAGTTTCGCGGCAACCGGTGCGACCAGATCATGATCGCCCACGGATGCACCGCCAATCGTGACGATCAGATCGGCAGAGGCTGCAAGACGAAAGGCTTCGGTCAGCGAACCGTGGGTATCGCGTGCGATGGGCAGCACTCTGGCGCTGGCGCCCAGGGCCTCGATCATTGCAGCCAGTCCGAAAGTGTTTGATGCGATGATCTGATCGGGGCCGGGGATTTCGCCGGGCATGACCAGTTCGTCGCCAGTCGCCATCAAGGCAACCGTTGGCCTGCGGCGCACCGGAACGGCGGCGATGTTCATCGCCGCCAGCAGCGCCACGTCTGCAGCACCCAAAAGGCACGGGGCTGTGACCTTGTCGCCCGCCTTGAAGTCTGCGCCAGCCGGGCGGATGTTGTCTTTGGCACCGACGGATCGGTTTAGCGTAATCAGATCGCCACGCCTGATTGTATCTTCCTGAATAACAACGAAATTACTGCCTTGTGGGACCGGCGCGCCGGTGAATATCCGCACCGCTTGTCCGGGTCCGACGGTGCCTGAATAGCCATGTCCGGCGGCAGATTCGCCGACAACTTTGAACATTGCGTCGGCCTCAACCTCGGCCCCGTTTACCGCATAGCCATCCATCGAGGAGGCGGCAAACGGCGGCTGTGTACGGGCAGCGCATACATCGCGCGCCAAAACCCGGCCCGCGGCGTGGCGCAACGCGACGTCCTCGATATCTTGCGGAGAGATGAGCGCAAAAAGCGCCTCAAGCGCGTCCGCGACAGAGATCATGGTGCTTCAAACCGGCCGGATTTGCCGCCGTCTTTCAGCATCACATGCAGCCCGCCAATTTCCATCGCTTTATCGACGGCTTTGGTCATGTCGTAAACGGTCAGCGCAGTGACCGAGGCGGCGGTCAGCGCCTCCATCTCGACCCCTGTCTGGCCGGTGGTTTTGACCGTGGCAGTGATTTGCAATCCGGGCAGGTCGGCGTCCGGTGTCAGGTCGACGGCGACGGATGTGATCGGCAATGGGTGGCACAGGGGAATCAGATCAGCGGTACGTTTCGCGGCCATGATACCGGCCAAGCGCGCAACCCCCACCACGTCACCTTTTTTGGCACGGCCATCGGTAATGATATCAAAGGTTTCGCGGCGCATCTTAATCCAGCAGGTCGCCACGGCAACACGGTGGGTTATGTCCTTGTTTGAGACATCGACCATATGCGCGGCACCCGTTGCGTCAAAATGGGTCAGCCCTGAGGGGTCAGCCATGCTACATGCCTCCGGCTTGCAGGGGGTCGGCCAACAAGGTGCGCGTCGCCTGAGCCACATCATCTTGTCGCATCAGGCTTTCCCCGATCAGGAAAATCCGCGCGCCGAACATCGCCATGTCGGCCAGATCCTTTGGTGTACTCAAGCCGCTTTCGGATACGATCAGACGATCGCCGGGCACTTGACTGGACAGTTCGCGGGTGGTGTCCAATGTTGTCTCAAAGGTTTTGAGATTGCGGTTGTTGATCCCGATCATACGGCTGCTGAGGCGGCAGGCGCGCTCCAATTCCCCGGCATCATGAACTTCGATCAGCGCATCCATGCCCCAGGCTGTTGCGGCGTCCTCAAGTTCTTGCGCTTGCGTGTCAGAGACCGAGGCCATGATGATCAAAATGCAATCCGCGCCCAGGCTGCGGGCCTCGGCGACCTGATAGGTGTCATACATGAAGTCCTTGCGCAGAGCGGGCAGATCACAGGCATTGCGCGCCTCGGTCAGATAGGATTTTGCACCTTGAAAACTGGGGGTATCCGTCAGGACCGACAGGCAGGTGGCCCCGCCTGAGGCATAGGCCTGCGCAAGGGTTGCCGGGTCAAAATCAGCGCGGATCAACCCTTTGGAAGGGCTGGCCTTTTTCACCTCGGCGATCAGACCGTATTGCGATATCGACGCTTTATGCAGCGCATCGGCAAAGCCGCGCACGGGCGGTGCTGCACGGGCTTCAGCCTCGACCTCGGGCAGCGGTTTTGCCACCTTGTCGGCGGCAATCTCTTCCAGTTTATACGCTTTGATATCGTCGAGAATTGTATGTGTCATCGGACCTCCGGATTGGTCCAGTTTATGGCGCTGTCGCCGCGTGCCTGCAACCAACGATTTACCGTCGAGAATGGCCTGGAGCCAAAGAAACCGCGATAGGCTGACAGCGGCGAGGGATGCGGGGTTTCAATTTTCAGGTTGAAATCGGGGTCCACGCGACGGGCAGCGGCCTGCGCTGTGGCCCCCCACAGGATGTAGGCGCGGGGCCGGTCCGCCAGTCGCGACAGGATTTGATCCGTCAGCCCCTGCCATCCAAGGTGCGTGTGCCCTTTGGCTTGCCGCGCAGGCACGGTCAAAATGGTGTTCAGCAGCAAAACGCCCTGTGCCGCCCAAAAACACAGGTCCGAATTTGGTGGCACAGCCCCCAGATCATCCTGCATTTCCTTGTAGATATTGCGCAGGGATTTTGGAAACGGCGTCGCATCGGCCTGTGCGGAAAATGCCAATCCATGCGCATGGCCGGGTGTCGGGTAGGGATCCTGGCCCAGGATCACCACGCGCACGTCATCCGGCTGGCATTGTTCAAGCGCAGCAAACACCTGACGACGGAGTGGCAGGATCTGTCGCGGATCCTCTGCCAAAGCAGCCGAGATCGCGGGCAGGCTGTCCTGGAAAAACCCAAGGTCTTGCCAGGCGTTCAGGCCTTCCAGATCAAAGCCGGTCATTTCGTCTGGCTGATGCGCGCCACTGCCGAGATTTTTTGACGCGCAGCACCGCTGTCGATGCTGGCACTGGCCATTTCCACACCCTGTTTCAGATCTTGCGCGGCGTCGGCCACGACCAGTGCGGCGGCTGAATTCAGCAAAACGGCATCCCTGTATGCAGAAGCTGACCCATCCAGCAAGGCGTTGAAATCGCGTGCATTTTCGGCTGGCGTACCGCCGATGATAGATTCGAACGGATGCGTCGGCAGGCCAGCCTCTTCGGGGTGTAACTCGAAATCGGAGATGGTGCCATCCGCAGACAGCGCGCTGACCCAGCTGATGCCGGTGATGGTCAATTCATCGGTGCCGTCCGATCCGTGCACCAGCCAGGCTTTCTCTGACCCCAATGCGCCCAGCGTTTCTGCCATTGGCCGGATCAATGTGCGCGAAAATACGCCGGTCAACTGCCGTTTGACCCCGGCAGGATTGGTCAATGGGCCAAGAATGTTGAAAATCGTGCGGGTGCCCAATTCGGCGCGTGTGGGCATCACATGGGCAATCGCCGGGTGGTGCATCGGTGCCATCATGAACCCGATCCCGGCCTGTGCCAGTTCCGCCTCGACGATCTTTGGGCCAACCATGACGTTCAATCCCATCTGGGTCAGCGCGTCCGCCGCCCCTGATTTCGAACTGAGATTCCGGTTGCCGTGTTTGGCAACCACGACGCCCGCGCCTGCGACCACAAACGCCGTCGCGGTAGAGATATTCAGCGTGCCTTTGCCGTCGCCGCCGGTGCCGACGATGTCCATCGCACCCTCTGGCGCGCGCACCGCATGGCATTTGGCGCGCATCACTGTGGCGGCGGCAGCATATTCATCTACTGTTTCACCGCGCGTCCGCAATGCCATCAAAAAGCCGCCGATCTGGCTGGGCGTGGCTTCGCCGTCAAACAATATCTCAAAGGCCTGGCGCGCCTGTTCGCGGCTTAGAGGGCCGTTTGCTGCCGCTTCGATCAGGGGTTGCAGCGCGTCACTCATGCCGGGACTTTCATCTCATTGAGGAAATTTTGCAGCAGGGCGTGGCCGTGCTCGGATTTTATCGATTCGGGATGGAACTGAACACCGTGGATCGGCAGATCGCGGTGTTGCAGCCCCATAATCGTGCCGTCTGACAATTCGGCTGTGACGCGCAAGGTATCTGGCAGGCTGCCGCGCTCAACAATCAGCGAATGATAGCGCGTTGCGTCAAAAGGCGTGGGCAAACCAGCAAATAGCCCGGTGCCGTCATGCTGCATCTTGCCCAGCTTGCCATGCACGATGTCATCGCAACGGACAACCTTGCCGCCAAAGGCCTGTCCGATCGTCTGGTGGCCCAGACAAACCCCCATCAGCGGCGTGCGGGTTTCGGCAGCAGCAAGGGTCAGTTCCAGGCAAATTCCGGCTTGATCTGGGTCACACGGACCGGGAGATAACAAAATGCCCGCAGGCGACATTGCCATTGCCTCGGCCACGTCCAATGTGTCATTGCGCCGGACAGTAATGTCGGCCCCCAAAACGCCCAGATAATGGACCAGATTGTAGGTAAAACTGTCATAGTTGTCGATCAGCAGCAGCATGGTGAAAAC
>JBAUHN010000391.1:0-1661 GCA_049680295.1 Sulfitobacter sp. | reverse complement strand
ACACGGATCGTAACCGTGAAGTAGTCAGCGCCAGTATCACGGTTCTGTTTCTTCCACACGCCACCACATTCGACCAAGCGGCCGCGAGGTGAACGGCCAAGGACACGGTGAGTGGGTGCCATTGGGTGGTCGCTGGAGATTGGCTCAACGGTGATGTCGATATCAAAGGTCAAGGTGGAGATTGATCCGACGCCCTTTGAGGTCTCGATATCGGTGCCTTCGAATTTGATGCAGTTGGTAGTCATTGCTGTGCTCCTTCATTTGGTGTTGCAATGATGGTCAGAGGGCAGGGGCAATTGACCCAAATACACCGAAGGCGCAGCGAAGCGTAGAAGGGCAGGTTGCCGGAATTTTGCTCCGCGCGGAATGGCCCGCAGGGACAGGGGACAATTCTGGCAAACGCCCTTTGTGTTCGGGTCAGACCCTGCGACCAGCATGTCATGCAACGCCACTTGAAGGAGCCCTTTGATCTGCGTGCATATGATGAAACGGGTACAGAGAACTTAATTGGGCAGGAGGCAAGAACCCTATCTCTTGACCGTTGCGCATCCAAAAGTCACTGCCGCCAACGACAGGATGTCCTAACCGCTCACTGCAGCTCCCCAGCCATAACGCGCGAACGCTCAGTCAAATGAAAAGGCCGATAGAATAAACACCCACCGGCCCGATCTGATCTATCAAGCTGCGCGCGTTCAAATCTACGCGGAACTCTTTTGGCCTTCCGGGGCCTCATCAAGCCACCACGCAGAACTGAAGACATCTATCGGTGATGCGCTGCAGGACGGGCAGTGCCACAGATTTGCCGCAACAGCCTTAGCTGACGACGCCTCATCGCAATGCAGACAATACCACGTATCGCTCAGGCCCCCATTGATGGGATGTACAGCACGCCCTTCGGCATCAGGCTTTGTTGATCGCCGTGGCCAGTCTGATGCAATGCGCGCGCGCACCTGTTCAGCTTTGGCACAAGCGATCTCAAGGGCTTGCGCGACGAACTCTGGGTCGTGAATTGGGCTCACCTTGTAGCGCTTATCAGTCACTTGAACGCACGGTTGCCTGGATGGCGCTTCAGGAACATGGACAAGCCAACCGCGGCCGCTCATGTAGACTTCGTCCATTGAGACCTCAATCTCATATGCGTGTGATCCGATTAGGCCCTGATTTTCGCCGCCGGGATCTCCAAACATCTCGACAGTCTCGTCAGGATTAATCTGCTTGAGCAGGTTCGCAGTTTTGGCGATGTCGTCTGGTTCGGGATGCCACCCGCTCTTATTTGCAGCTACCAAAGCATACCAATGCGAATGCCCGAGTTCTTGGGCTACCATGTCGAGAGCTTCATGGTGGTCGATGCGTTTGGACCTCGCGATCTTTTTTGCGACGGTCTTGAGATCTTTCATTCTGTGATCTTGTGTCATTGATCCATTCCTAATTCCGGATCTGACTAGGTGCCCGCTACTAATCGATCCGCTTGGAAGGGAGCGATGAAAAAGGTTTAAGCACTGCAAGGCTTTGCGTGGCGGGCACACCGGCCTGTGCGAAAGGCCAACTCTAATATTGGTGTTTTATCCATGCGCGTCAAGTAGGGGTAGACGCATAGCGGCCAGGCAAGACCGCACCGCTTACGCGCGGACAGCGCCGGTCCGGTGGCGGGGCAGGGGGCT
>JBAUHN010000390.1:0-15527 GCA_049680295.1 Sulfitobacter sp. | reverse complement strand
AGATTAAGCAATGCACGCCCATCGCCATCCGCCATTTCCAACAAGGCACGCCGCGCGGCATCATCCAGTGGCAAGGGCTTTGCGATCTCATGTTCGGCGCGTTGCACCAGCTTTTCCAGGTCTTCCTCGGTCAGCCGTTCCAGCACCAACACCTGCGCGCGCGACAACAGGGCGGCGTTCAGCTCAAAACTGGGGTTTTCCGTAGTGGCCCCCACCAGCAGGATGGTGCCGTCTTCCATATGCGGCAAAAACCCGTCTTGCTGGGCTTTGTTAAACCGGTGGATTTCGTCGACGAACAGCAACGTCCCCTGCCCGTTTTGCCGTCGGATACGCGCCGCTTCGAACACTTTGCGCAGATCAGGAACGCCGGTGAAAATCGCACTGATCTGCACGAAATGCAGATCCGTTTCATGCGCCAAGAGCCGTGCAATCGTCGTTTTGCCTACCCCCGGCGGCCCCCAAAACACAAGTGACCCTAACGCGCCGGACGCCAGCATCACCGTCAATGGCGCATCTGGCCCCAGCACTTTGCTTTGGCCAATGACCTCGGCGATCGTTTGCGGCCGCAGCCTGTCGGCCAGCGGGCGATGCCCGCTTGGCACCACCTGCGCATCATCGCTGCCAAAAAGATCAGCCATCAGACCTCACAATCGGAACTGCAGGGCAATGCGCCGCTGGCCCCGCTGCAAAAGCACCCGGAAACTGCGGGTTCGTTTGTCAAAAGCGTCAGGCAACTGATTGGTGTCCGCCAGCTCAACCCCATTGACCGCGACAATCACATCACCTGCACGGAACCCAATTCTGGCCCCCAGACGACCCGGATCTTCAACCAAAATTCCGCTGGCCTCAATCGGCAGATTATATGCGTCAATGACGGCAGGGTTGATCCGCAGGGCGCGCAATCCGGCGACCACCGAACCATCGCCAAGGGTCAAAGCCGCACGCGGTGGCACGTCCGGGGCCGCCAGTAATCGCACCGGCACATCCTGCGTACGCGTGCCACGGCGTCTGTTGACTTGCGCCGTCTGACCCAAGCCTGTCACGCTCATCCGGTAGATCATTTCGGGCGGCGTGTTGACCGGTTGCCCGTTGACCGCGACGATCACATCGCCAACCTGAAACCCAGCCTCGGCAAAGGGGCTGGCCGGATGCAGCCCCGACACGATAATGCCACCCGACCGGTCGAGCCCCATCGACTGCGCCATATCCGCGTCCAGCGACTGGCCCGAGATACCCGCCCAAGGTTTGGAAAAACGCGTTTGGCCATCGCGGGCCTGTGCCACAAAGGCTGCAACCAGATCGGCGGGAATGGCGAATCCGATCCCGTTTGAGCCCCCCGACCGGGTCAAGATCGAAGTGTTGACGCCGACAAGCCTGCCCGCCATGTCAATCAGCGCACCGCCCGAATTGCCGGGATTAATCGGCGCATCGGTCTGGATAAAATACCCGCGCCCGCCACCGCCCGATGCACCCGATCGCGCCAACCCCGACACGATACCGCTGCTGACGGTTTGGCCGACGCCAAAGGGATTACCGATGGCCAGGGCCAATTCGCCCACCTCGACCGTGTCACTGTCACGCAAAGGTAAAAACGGCAGGTCATCCCCGCCCTCCAACTGCAAGATCGCCAGATCGCTTTCGGCATCGCCCAGTAACACCCGCGCTGTAAATTCGCGCCGGTCAGACAAAACCACCCGGATATCTGTCGCCATGCCGACCACATGATAATTCGACACGATGATGCCATCCGCACTAAGGATCACGCCCGAACCAAGCGAGTTTTGTACCCGCGGCTGGTCGCGTTCCGGATCGCGAAAGAACCGTTCAAAGAACGGATCGCGCTGCAAGGGCGTGGATCGCGGTGCGGTCATGATCTTGGCATAGATATTGACCACCGCAGGGGCCGCTTTGCGAACCAATGGCGCAAAACTAATCTGTATCTGCGCGGCGGATTGCGGCACTTGCTGCGCAAAACTGACGGCAGCGGCCACGATAATTGTCAGGCTCAGAAGCAGGGTTTTCATGCGCAACATTCTAAGGGTGCGCCGCAGATATGGCCATGGTCAAAACGGCACCCGCACAACGAAAAGACCCCCGCCTCGGGTCGGAGACGGGGGTCTTGAAAACTGATCACTCAGCTTTCCAATCAGGTCTTATTCTTCGGCTGCGGCCTCGGCGGCGGCAATGCGTGCTTTGTCGCCGGCACCCTTGGCGTCGCGGTCACGATCAACAAATTCGATGATCGCCATCGGCGCCATGTCACCATAGCGAAAGCCAGCCTTCAGCACGCGCACGTAACCACCCTGGCGGTCTTTGTAACGCGGGCCAAGGAT
This sequence comes from Sulfitobacter sp., assembly GCA_049680295.1. GTDB lineage: Bacteria > Pseudomonadota > Alphaproteobacteria > Rhodobacterales > Rhodobacteraceae > JBAUHN01. The sequence continues at coordinate 13,194 of JBAUHN010000390.1, read as the reverse complement.
GTCGAACAGTTTGGCGACATACTGGTCTTGCTTCAGCTTGGATGCAGCCTGGCGGCGGGCATGAAGATCACCGCGTTTGGCCAGCGTGATCATCTTTTCGATGATTGGCTTGAGCTCTTTTGCCTTGGGCAAAGTTGTCTTGATCTGCTCATGTTCAATGAGCGAGCCTGCCATGTTCGAGAACAACGCTTTGCGGTGTTCATGGGTCCGGTTCAGGCGGCGGTAACCACGTGCGTGACGCATTTCATTTCTCCAGTTTTGCCCTCTACGGGCGGTTTTACTTTGTCTGGCTGGCGTGCGTAGCGCCAACTCTCCTTGGGGCAGGATGCCCGTTCGTCCAATTGCAGGCCGAGGTCGCCCCCGGCCCGCGAATTCTTAGAAGGCGTCTTCGAATTTCTTGGCCAGATCTTCGATGTTGTCCGGTGGCCAATCCTCGACGTCCATGCCGAGGTGCAGACCCATGCCTGACAGCACTTCCTTGATTTCGTTCAAGGATTTGCGGCCAAAGTTCGGCGTGCGCAGCATTTCGGCTTCGGTTTTCTGGATCAGGTCGCCGATGTAGACGATGTTGTCGTTCTTGAGGCAGTTCGCCGAGCGTACTGACAATTCCAGCTCGTCCACTTTCTTCAAGAGCAGTGGGTTGAACTCAAGACCATCGTCATCGTCCTGGCGGGACGCGGATTCTGGTTCGTCGAAGTTGACGAAGATGCCCAACTGATCTTGCAGAATGCGGGCGGCAAAAGCCACCGCATCATCCGGCGTGATCGAGCCATCGGTTTCGACCTTCATCGTCAGCTTGTCATAGTCCAGAACCTGACCTTCGCGGGTCGGCTGCACATCGTAGCTGACTTTTTTGACCGGCGAATAGATTGCATCAATTGGGATCAACCCGATTGGCGCGTCTTCCGGCTTGTTCTTTTCCGCTGCGACATAGCCTTTACCGGTGTTTACGGTCAGTTCCATGTAGACGTCGGCGCCATCATCAAGGTGGCAGATCACGTGATCACGGTTCAGCACGTCGATGCCAGCCGAATCCGAAATATCGCCAGCGGTGACAACGCCCGGGCCTTTTGCCGAAATCGACAGGCGCTTTGGCCCTTCGACTTCCATGCGCAAGGACACGCCCTTGAGGTTCAGGATGATGTCTGTGACGTCTTCACGCACACCAGCCACGGATGAGAATTCGTGCAATACGTTGTCGATTTGCACAGATGTAATCGCCGCGCCCTGCAGCGAGCTCATCAATACACGGCGCAGTGCATTGCCCATGGTCAGACCAAAGCCACGCTCAAGCGGTTCGGCAACAACTGTGGCTTGCCGCGTCGGGTCGTTTCCGGGTTTTACGTCAAGTTGCTGAGGCTTGATCAATTCAGCCCAATTTTTATGGATCATGCGTCCCTCCATCCTTGTCTGCGCCCCATGTCCGAAAGGTGCAGACGCTCGAGGTTTCAAAAAAGCGATTTGAGGCCATGTCAAACGACACGGCCTCAATGGTAAAATACTTAAACGCGGCGGCGCTTTGGTGGGCGGCAACCGTTGTGCGCCATTGGTGTCACATCACGGATTGAGGTGATGTTGAAACCCGCAGCTGCCAAAGCGCGCAATGCGCTTTCACGTCCGCCACCGGGGCCTTGCACTTCGACTTCGAGCGTTTTCACGCCATGCTCTTGCGCTTTGCGACCGGCATCTTCGGCAGCCATTTGCGCTGCATAAGGTGTCGATTTCCGTGAGCCCTTGAAACCCATTGTACCGGCAGAGGACCATGCGATTGCATTGCCCTGAACGTCGGAAATCAGGATCTTGGTATTGTTAAAGGACGAGTTAACATGCGCCACACCTGCGGCGATGTTCTTGCTCTGCTTGCGCTTAACCTTGGTTCTTTCGCGTGCCATTGATCAAACCCTCCCTTACTTCTTCTTGCCGGCAATGGCCTTAGCGGGGCCTTTGCGGGTGCGAGCGTTGGTGTGGGTGCGCTGACCACGGACGGGCAGGTTGCGACGGTGACGCAGGCCACGGTAGCAACCCAGATCCATCAGGCGCTTGATGTTCATCTGAGTGTCGCGGCGCAGATCGCCTTCGACAGAATAATTCGCATCAATATATTCGCGCACTGACAGGATTTCAGCGTCGGACAATTCGTTGATACGGCGGCTTTGGTCGATGCCAACAGCTTCGCAAATGGCTTTCGCCGAAGTGTTGCCGATACCAGTGATATAAGTGAGGGCGATTGGAACCCGCTTTGCAGTCGGGATATTTACGCCGGCAATACGTGCCACGTGTCGTTTTCCTTTTCGTTGCGGGTCCGTGATTCCAGACCCTTTTTTCACAACGTGAAGCCCGAGGCGAATAATAGCCGTCGGGCATCAGCTGATCAGGTGATCTTGCAAGTCAGGCGCGACCGTCGTTGCAATTTGATTCTCGTTAGAGATAGCGCTGATTATGGGCTTTTGGCTGGGGCGTCAAGGCATGCCAATGAAACTCGGCGATTGCGGCCAATCCAGTGTCCAGGCCGGTCAGAAATTGCCCCCGATCAACGAACGAAACGCCGCGTCATGCGTCAAGCGCGCTTGCGATCTCTTCCTGAACGTCTTCGATTGCACCCAGACCATTTACCGAGCTTAGCTTGTCCTTGGCGTAATAATAGCCAATCAACGGCGAGGTCTGTTTGTAATAGGCCATCAGACGGGTTTTCAGGCTTTCTTCATTGTCATCGGCACGGCGGGTAAATTCGGTCTTTTTGCCACAACCGGTGCAAATTCCGTTGGCCGGAATCGGTTTGGTCTGGTCGTTATACACTTCACCACAGCCGCTGCAGGTAGAACGGGCAGTAATGCGACTAACAAGGGCTTCATCGTCCACACGCATTTCGACCACGGCTTCAAGTGTCTTGCCTTCGGCCTCAAGCAAACGCCCCAAAGCGTCCGCCTGCTCCAAAGTGCGCGGAAAGCCGTCAAAGATGAACCCACCTTTGTTGTCGCCTTGCAGCTTTTCCTGAATCAGACCGATCACGATCTCGTCTGTCACCAATTCGCCTCGGGCCATGACACCGGCAACCATCTTGCCCATTTCGGTGCCGGATGCTTTGGCTTCACGCAGCATATCGCCGGTTGAAAGCTGCACCATATTGCGCCCTTCAACAAGAATCCGCGCTTGTGTGCCTTTACCTGCCCCAGGGGGCCCAAGAAGAATAATGTTCATCGGCGTACGGGACTCCGTTTTTTGCGTGTTTTGGCGCCCTTGCCGCGCAGTTGCGACTTTTCAAGCAAACCTTCATATTGATGGGCCAACAGATGGCTTTGAACCTGTTGGATCGTATCCATTGTGACCGAAACCACAATCAGCACCGACGTCCCGCCAAAATAAAATGGGATGGCGAACTGTCCGCGCAGAATTTCCGGCAAAATGCAAACGGCCGCTAGATAGGCGGCACCCAGAGCCAGAACCCGGTTTACCACGTATTCCAGATATTCAGCCGTTTTCTTGCCGGGGCGAATGCCGGGCACAAAGCCGTTTTGATTTTTCAGATTGTCCGCAACATCTTCAGGCTTAAACGACACGTTGAAGGTGTAGAAATAAGCAAAGAACACGATCATCGCGACAAAGAACAACAGGTATAGCGGCTGACCGGGGCCAAAGTTGGCCAGCAGCCACGACATAATCGGGCTGGTCGAATTGCCCGAGAACGTGCTGATTGTCACAGGCAGCAACAGCAAGGATGAGGCAAAGATCGCCGGAATCACGCCCGCCGGGTTTACTTTGACCGGCAGATGCGATGATCCGCCGTCATAGACTTTCATGCCCACCTGGCGACGCGGATACTGAATATGGATCTTGCGCAGGGCGCGTTCCATGAAGACCACAAACATAATCGTGGCGATCACCATGATCAGCACCCCGATAATCACTGCAGGGCTGACAGCACCGGACCGGCCAGACGCAAAGAACTGCGCGATGGCTGCGGGCACTTCAGCGATAATGCCAACAAAGATAATAAGGCTGATACCGTTGCCGATGCCGCGTGCGGTGATCTGTTCGCCCAGCCACATCAGGAACATCGTGCCGCCCACCAGCGTGATCATGCAAGCAATGCGGAAATACATGCCCGGATCAGCCGCAATATCGCCCGCTTCCAGACTGACGGCCAAACCGTAGGCTTGCAAAGTCGCCAGCGCCACCGTGCCAAAACGCGTGTATTGGTTGATCTTTTTGCGGCCCTGTTCGCCCTCTTTTTTCAATTGTTCCAGCTTAGGAACCATCGAGGTCATCAACTGGACGATAATCGAGGCCGAGATATAGGGCATGATCCCAAGAGCAAAAATGCCCATCCGGCCCAGTGCACCACCTGTGAACATGCTGACCATGCCGCCAATGCCCTGACCGGCCTCGGCCATAAACTCGCGCAGGGCCGCGCCATCAATGCCGGGAACCGGAATGAACGTCCCCAATCGGTAAACGATCAGCAAGCCTAGTGTGAACAATATGCGATTGCGCAGGTCAGTCGCTTTACCCAGCGCAGCCCAGCTGGTGTTGGCGGCCATGTTTTCGACGGCAGATACCATGGATGGTGCTCTTTTCTTTTATGCAGACGCCGCCCAAGCCGTTTTCCGGCGGGGCGGCGTTCAGGAAAACTTGGATATATGTAAGGGGCCGTTCGGCCGCTCACAAGTCAAAACCCAAGCGTTACTCAGTTGCAGGTGCCGCCGCAGGTGCTGATAGCGTCAATTTGCCGCCCGCCTTTTCGACCGCATCTACGGCAGATTTCGACGCGCCGGTAACCTGCAAGTCCAGCTTGCCCGTTACATCACCTTTGGCCAGAACCCGGATACCGTCCAGTTTGCGGCGCACCAGACCCGAGGCCACAAGCACATCTTCGGTGATGGCTTTTTTCGCGTCGATCTTTTTGGCGTCGATGAATTTCTGGATCAAGCCAAGGTTCACAACGGCAAAGGACTTGCGGTTCGGCTTGGTAAAGCCACGCTTTGGCAGACGTTGGTACAAAGGCATCTGACCGCCTTCGTAGCCGTTGATCGCCACGCCTGAGCGGGATTTTTGACCTTTAATACCACGGCCACCCATTTTGCCGGTGCCGGAACCCGGACCACGGCCAATGCGTTTGCGTTTTTTTGTGGCGCCTTCGTTGTCGGAAAGTTCATTCAGTTTCATTGTCGCTTCTCCTTTTGCCGGATGTGACCCCCAGCGACGGGAGCGGCCAAACGCGGCGTTTCATGATTCTATGCGGACGCAGGCATCCACCGGGGGCGTATAATCGGCCAACTGGCGGTGATCAAGGCTTGAGTTCCAGGGGACCAGCTGATTGCCAAGGCAGTTTTTTGTAATCGGAGTAGTCCGTCAAATTCGTCCAGATGTACAAACTAAAGTGTTCTTGCTTATCCGGGCAAGTTTGCGGCTCAGCTACGATGTAATGTGGTTAAGGTCAGGAGCCTTGGTATTATGCCGCACAATCAATCGGTGTTGCGACAAAGTATACCCTGTCGGGCGATCGTCTATCAGTTGAAATTCGAGTCAAAACTGCTAAGCGGGGGGCACTTGGTGAACCATAGGCTGACCCTGCCGTGGTCCTTTCCTGAGACGCTACGGGTCATCAAAGGAACGCGTGTATGAGCCTGACAGCGACATCCCATGACCTGAAAGACAGGTCTGTTTTTGTGACCGGACAGGCGATGGTGGTTGACGGCGGCGTGGTGGTGACCGGGTAATGACCACGACAACGCAGGATATCATTTGGATTGCGGTTGACTGGGGTACCTCCCAGCTACGGGTCTGGGCCATTGGTAGTGATAACAAACCGATTGCCAGCGCCAGTTCTGAGCGCGGCATGTCCACATTGGGCCCGGACGCATTTGAACCCGCATTGCTGGAATTGATCGAGCCCTATTTGACCGCAGATCGGATCACACCCGTTATCTGTTGTGGCATGGTCGGAGCGCGCCAAGGATGGGCCGAGGCTGCCTATGTCACTGTTCCGTGCCAGCCGCCCACTGGACGAACCGCAACGCGAGTGACGGCTACTGACCCGCGTATTTCGGTGTCGATCCTGCCGGGGATCAAACAATTGGCACCGGCCGATGTGATGCGCGGTGAAGAAACTCAGATCGCAGGGTTCCTGTCTGAGATGCCGGAATTTGACGGGGTGATCTGCTTGCCCGGCACGCATACCAAATGGGCCCATATCAGCGCCGGAGAAATCGTCAGCTTTCAGACTTTCATGACCGGTGAAATCTTTGCGCTTATGTCCAAACAATCGGTGCTGCGCTTTAGCATTGAGACCGAGGCATTTGACCCGCCGTCGTTTGAGGCGGCCCTGGACGATGCGATGGCGCGACCGCAATTGCTGGCTGCACATCTGTTTGGGATAAGGGCGGCAGGTTTGGTTGCGGGTTTAAGCCCTGCAAAAGCACGTGCGCGTCTGTCAGGCCTGTTGATCGGCGCTGAACTGGCCGCCGCACGACCCTATTGGCTTGGCCAGAACGTGGCAATCATAGGTGCCGCGTCTGTGTCGCAGCTTTATTACGACGCCCTGCGCGCGCAGGGGCTAAACACCACCATGGTTAATGTCACCGACATGACCCTAAGCGGCCTGACCGCAGCGCATCAATCCATCAAGGGGGCCACCCAATGAGCCGCAAAATCATTGCAATATTGCGCGGCGTTCAGCCGGATGAGGCAGTTCCGATCTGCCAGAGCCTGATTGACGCAGGCATTGACCGGATCGAAGTGCCGCTGAATTCGCCAGCGCCTTTGAAAAGCATCGCCCTGATGGCGCAAGCCTTTGGTCACGACGCGACCATCGGTGCAGGCACTGTGCTCAGCACCGATGACGTCGCCAGTGTGGCGGCCGCCGGGGGTAAGATGATCGTCTCGCCAGATGCCAATGCGTCGGTGATTGCCGCCTCAAAAGCGGCAGGTCTGGCATCATATCCCGGCGTTCTCACCCCAACCGAGTGCTTTGCCGCTTTGCGTGCCGGAGCAGATGGATTGAAAATTTTCCCTTCTTTTCTGATGGGCGTCGAAGGATTGAAAGCGATCCGCGCGGTTTTGCCGCCAGACACTGAAACCTATGCGGTGGGCGGCGTCGGACCTGATAACTTTGCCGACTGGCTGGCTGCAGGTGCCGCTGGTTTTGGCATCGGAAGCGGAATTTATAAACCCGGGCTCAGCGCCCAGGATGTCGCGGCGCGCGCCAAAGATATTGTTGCAGCCTATGATGCAGCGACGAGCCAATGAACATCGAGGTTTTTGATAACCGCATCTGCGCCCTGGGCGAAGGTCCGTTGTGGCATCCTTTGCGGCACCAGCTTTTTTGGGTCGATATTTTGGGGCAACGCTTGCTCAGCCAGTCGAACGGGGCATCCCAGCATTGGCAATTTGACGAAGATATCTCGGCCTTGGCCTGGGTGGATATCGAAGGTTTGCTGATTGCTTCGGAATCCGGGCTTTACCGCTTTGACATTGCAACCGGCGATCGCGAGTTGCTGGCGGGTTTGGAGACCTCAAACGCAAACACGCGGTCCAACGATGGGCGCGCCGACCCATGGGGCGGTTTCTGGATCGGGACCATGGGCAAAAATGCCGAAAGTGAGGCTGGCGCGATCTATCGCTTTTACCAAGGTGAAATCCGGACCTTGGTGCCCAATGTCACAATCTCAAATTCCATCGCTTTTTCACCTGACAGACAGGTCGCCTATTATACTGACACGGTAACGGCGCAGATCATGCAGCAACCGTTATCGCCAGCGGACGGATGGCCAAAAGGGCCGCCAAAACTGTTTTTGGATTTGCGCGCTGAGGGGTTGAACCCCGATGGTTCCGTTGTCGATGGCAAGGGATGCATCTGGAACGCCCAATGGGGTGCGGGCCGTGTCGCCCGATATTCACCGACAGGCGAACTCCTGTCCACGATAGAGCTGCCTGCCACTCAGATTACCTGCCCGGCATTTGGCGGTGATGCGTTAACAACATTATTTGTCACTTCCGCCGCCAAAGGCGTAGATGGCGCGCAGGACGGCATGACATTTCAGGTGGCCCAAGGTGTCGCGGGCCAACAAGAGCACCGCGTTATTTTGTAAGTCAACGCAGATATCACTGCGACAGGCTGGCCATGGATTTATCTGTGGCGGCCCGGTACCACTTCACGATGGCCGCGCGATCCGTGTCGGGCAAACCGGTGATATTGGCCGGGGGCATTGCATGGCTGACACCGGCCTGCAAATAGATCTGCCGCGCAGCGCGGGCGATGTCGCCCTGGGTCTCCAGAAACACGCCATTGGGCGCCCATCTGATTCCATCCCATACCGGTTCGCGCGCGTGGCACATCGAACAGCGGCCCAGAATGATGTCGTGAACGTTGTCATAGCCTTCTGCGCTTACGAATTCTTGCTCATAGCGGGTTAAGGCGGCGTCTTCTGCGGCTTCTAAATCCGTTTCCCATGTGTTTGCAGTGGATAGCCACGCAATCAGGATGAACAGAATTACGGTGATGCCCCAGGTCCAATGCGGGCCGGTTCCGGTGGCATGCAGCGTATTGAAATAATGGCGAATCGTCACACCGGTCAGAAACACCAGCGCGGCAATAATCCAGCTGTATTCGGTACCAAAGGCCAGCGGGTAATGGTTGGACAGCATCAAAAAGATGACCGGTAGTGTCAGGTAGTTATTATGCGTCGACCGCAGCTTGGCGATCTTGCCGTATTTCGCATCAGGTGTGCGCCCCGCCTTGAGGTCTGCAACAACGATGCGCTGGTTTGGCATGATGATGAAAAACACGTTCGCCGTCATGATCGTGGCTGTAAAAGCCCCCAAATGCAGCAAGGCCGCGCGCCCGGTGAACACTTCGTTATAACCCCATGACATCACCACAAGGATGATAAACAGCAACACCATCAACAATGTCGGGGTTTCCCCCAGCTTTGACTTGCACAAAAAGTCATAACACACCCAGCCAACGGTCAGCGACCCCGCCGAGACAGCGATTGCCTGCCAGACAGATAGATCAGCCTTGGCCGCGTCGATCAAAAACAGCTCGGCCCCGGCCCAGTAGACAATCATCAACAAAGCCGCACCCGACAGCCACGTCGTATAGCTTTGCCATTTGTGCCAGATCAGATGCTCGGGCATATTTTCAGGGGCCACCAGATATTTCTGGATGTGGTAAAAACCGCCGCCATGCACCTGCCATTCCTCACCAGACGCACCGGCGGGCATGTTGGGTGCTTTTTTCAGCCCCAGATCCAGCGCGATAAAAAAGAATGACGCGCCGATCCATGCCATGGCGGTGATGACATGCAGCCACCGGACAACAAATGCCACCCAATCCCACATAATTGCCAGATCATACATTATCGCGTCCTTCCCTAAGTTGACGCCAGACTATCCAACGGTTGATTATCAGACTATATTTGGCATTCACCAAAGAGTATCAAAAAAAGCCAAACAATGTCCTACTTTGAAAACATCCGAACCTTTGTGCGTATCTACGAATTGGGCAGTATGTCAGCCGCCGCGCGTGATCAACGCATCTCGCCTGCTGTGGCCTCTGCCCGGATATCGCAATTGGAAGGTCACTTGGGCGTGCGCCTGTTTCAACGCACCACCCGCAGTCTGACGGCCACTGAACAAGGGCGGATATTTTACGAAGGGGCGTGCAGCGTGCTGGATGCGGTCGAAGCGGCTGAGGCCGACATCAGCGATGTCACTGAAAATCCCCGTGGCACGCTGCATATTGCGGCACCGTTGGGGGTGGGTCGGCGTTTGATTGCCCCGCATACGCCCGATTTTGCCAGGCAATATCCGCTGGTGGATGTCAGGTTACGGTTAAGTGATCGCAAACTTGATTTAACTGCCGAAGGTCTTGATATTGCATTCTTTCTGGGCCGGCCTTCCGATTCCAATCTGCGCATTCGCAAAATCGCCGATTGCAAACGCATCCTGTGCGCCAGCCCCGATTACATTGCCCAAAATGGCCATCCTGACACCGGCGATGACATTGCCCGCGGCGGTCACAATTGTCTGAACCTGCGCTTCCCCGGCGCTGCAGAATTCCAATGGGAGTTGGAAACAGAAACCGGCCCCCGGAAATTCGACATACGTGGACGTTTCGAAAGCGACGATGGCGACGTTTTAACCCAATGGGCCCTCGACGGGGCGGGCATTGCGTTGAAACCCGTGTTTGAAGTGTCCCACCACCTGCGCAGCGGCGCGCTGGTGCATGTGGTCGAAAAAACGCCGCCCCTGCCGGTTCAGATGGCCTGTCTTTACACGCACAGACGGCATCAGGACCCCAAGGCGCGATTGTTTATGGAATTTATGATCGACCGTATGAAAGATGCTCTGGCTGACACCAAAATAACGGCTTAGGGTCAGGACCCTAAGTTAACTGCCTCGGTAGGTCGAATACCCAAAGGGCGACAGTAACAAAGGCACATGGTAATGCGCCGCCTCTGACATGCCGAACCGCAGCGGGATCACATCCAAAAACCGCGGGCTTTCCGGTGTGACGCCACTGCGATCCAGATAGTCACCACAATGAAAGACCAATTCATAGATACCCGTTTCAAACTCGTCTTCCGGCAAAATCTGCTGATCTGTGCGTCCGTCCGAATTGGTTGTCATTTTCTTAAGCGGTGTCCGCGTATCGCCCTCGATCCGAAAAAGCTCAATCTGCAAACCGGCCGCAGGGCATCCGCGTGCTGTGTCCAGAACATGTGTCGTCAGGTATCCGGCCATAACTTGCCCCTTTTTTGGTAGAGTGGCAGAATGCGCACAGAAGACCAAATCCAAAAGTCAAGAATATCGGACAGTCCTTTCGGTTTTTATTGAAAGTGAAGTATGATCTTTCGGATTAACAAGACGCCAGCCCAAGGAGCAGAGAATTGAACCGTTATCCCCGCGATATGCATGGCTATGGCAGCACACCCCCTGATCCGAAATGGCCGGGTGGGGCGAAAATTGCCGTGCAAATTGTTGTCAATTACGAAGAGGGTGGCGAAAATAATGTGCTGCACGGTGATGCGGCGTCCGAGGCGTTCTTGTCCGAGATTGTCGGCGCTGCCGCCTGGCCAGGGCAACGGCACTGGAACATGGAATCAATCTATGAATATGGCGCGCGTGCAGGGTTTTGGCGGTTGCATGCACTGCTGAAAGATTTGCCCGTCACCGTCTACGGTGTTGCAACCGCGCTGGCGCGATCCCCTACCCAGGTCCGCGCCATGCAGGCGGCGAATTGGGAAATCGCCAGTCACGGATTGAAATGGATCGAATACAAAGACGCGGCACCCCAGGACGAGGCCGCAGACATGGCCGAAGCAATCCGCCTGCATACCGAGGTCACCGGAACAGCGCCACGTGGCTGGTATACCGGGCGCTGCACTGAGAACACGGTGCGGTTGGCGGCGGAAACCGGAACGCTGGCCTATGTCGCCGACAGCTATGCCGATGATCTGCCCTATTGGATGGAATTCGAAGATCGCGACCAGTTGATCGTGCCCTATACGCTGGATGCAAATGACATGCGCTTTGCGACCCCGCAGGGCTTCAATTCTGGCACGCAGTTTCTGGACTACCTCAAAGCCAGCTTCGATGCACTTTACCGTGAAGGCGCGGCAGGACAGGCCAAAATGATGTCGATTGGCCTGCATTGCCGGTTGATGGGACGCCCCGGCCGCATCGAGGCGTTGCGCGCATTTATCGCATACGCCCAAAACTACGCAGATGTCTGGTTTGCAACGCGCGAACAGATCGCCGATCATTGGGCCGCACATCATCCGCACAAAAGATATGATCGCCCCAGCCGCATGGATCGCAAGACATTCGTGTCGCACTACGGCGGTATTTTTGAACATTCGCCCTGGATTGCCGAAGCGGCGTTTGATCTGGAACTGGGTGCCGCCCATGACGTCGCATTGGGTCTTCACAATGCATTGGCCCGCATTTTCCGCTCGGCCAGTGATGCTCAACGCCTAGGTGTCCTGACAGCCCACCCCGATCTTGCCGGAAAACTGGCACAAGCGAAACGGCTGACCGCAGAAAGCACATCCGAGCAGGCAGCCGCCGGGTTGGATGCTCTGACAGACGACGAAAAATCAACCTTCACTGCACTGAATGACCAATATGTCGCCAAACACGGGTTTCCTTTTATCATCGCAGTCCGCGATCACACCAAATCCAGCATCCTTGAGGCCTTTGAGCACCGCATTAACAATGACCGCACCACCGAATTTGACACGGCCTGCAGACAGGTTGAGCGTATTGCGGAATTCCGGCTGATGGACCTGTTACCGTGACACGCACCGTCACCACACGCGCGCTGACACAATCGGATTTTGCCCCTTTTGGCGATGTCCTAGAGGTTAGCGGCACACCGGATAAGATCATCAACCAGGGCATGTGCGGCCGATTTCACGATGTGGCAAATCTGGATTTCGGCACCGGGCGTGCGGGCATCAGCATCTTTGACGCAAAAGCCCGCAATCTGCCTTACACATTGGACATGATGGAACGGCATCCGGCTGGCAGTCAGGCTTTTGTGCCTATGCACCGGTCGCCCTATCTTGTCATAGTGGCCGCAGACAAGGGCGGCGCACCTGATACGCCCGTCGCATTTCTGGCCTTGCCCGGACAGGGCGTGAATTACCACCGCAATGTCTGGCACGGGGTTCTGACCCCGCTGCACCTGCCCGGCCAATTCGCCGTCATTGATCGCATCGGCGACGGTGCAAATCTGGAAGAACACTGGTTCGACCAGCCCTGGACGATCGCTCAAAACCCGCAATCCCAGCCGACATAAGAACCGCATCAAAGACCAACGGAAGAGGACTAACACTATGGCCGACACATCAATCGGAACACCGGAACAACTCCGCGATCCGAATTTCACCCCGGCATTGCACCGTGCGATCCCGCTTGGCATCCAGCACGTTTTGGCGATGTTCGTCTCGAACGTCACGCCTGCGATTATCATCGCAAGTGTCGCAGGCTTTGGCTTTGGCGCACCAGGCGCGGACATCCCTGCATTGGTTTACCTGATCCAGATGGCAATGTTGTTTGCGGGTGTCGCGACATTGATCCAAACCATCGGAATGGGCCCTGTCGGGGCGCGCCTGCCTATCGTCCAAGGCACCAGCTTTGCCTTTTTGCCAGTGATGATCCCCGCGATGATTGGCGCGGGAACAGCAGGTC
>JBAUHN010000389.1:0-26896 GCA_049680295.1 Sulfitobacter sp. | reverse complement strand
ACCCAAAGGCGCAACCGAACAGTTCCAACTCGCTGCAACGGCTCAAAACCTCCGCAAACTGGCTAAATTGGTTCCCGTGCAGGCGCCGACATGAAGATGGGAGCTGGCGCGCCAATTCTTGATCGCCCTCAAGCCCGCCAAAACATCGACTTCTCCAACACTTTCCGGACGAAGTGCCATTTCGCTGCGCCTACGCCAATGGCTGCTAGTTGGAAATAGCTTGGAAACGATTGCAGTGCTAGTTCTCTGGTAGATTGGCCAAGCGAAATCCTTCTACGAAAGCTGACCGATAGTTTGGGTCTTGAATTGATGCTGAACTTAGCAGTGCTTCGATCGTCGCCACGCGCCCGAGCGTTTCATATTCCATCGCCATCCAATCCGCCTCGTCCGTGTTCCCCATTTGACCGTAGGTTGCGATCAAAAATCGATATGGATAGGGGGCCGTTGGATTTTGATTGCGGGCGCGAACAAGGAGAGCTTCAGCGGCTTCGTAATTTCCCAAGAAATACTGGGCCATGCCTTCTGCCAACGCATACCAATATGGCGGCAAAGGATTGCGCGCTTGGGCCTGGGCGATCAACGGCAAGGCTACATCGGCACGGCCATTGAAAATATGGATATTGGCTAGGAAAACGTACGCGTCATCATAGTTGGGATCGAGACGGATAGCAGTTTCATAGGCAGCTTTTGCACGGGCTTCATCCGGTGACAAACTGCGGGTAAAGAGCCGACCGAGCGAAAAATGAGCAAACGGCAACTCCGGGTCAAGGGCAACAGCCCGCTCTGCGTGCTCAAACGCCGCTCTAATGTCGGCGTCACGATCCTGGGTCCAGTCGTTTTCAACGCGAAAGCTATGAACTTGGGCTAGGTGTGCGTAGGGAAGTGCGTAATTTGGGTCAATTCGAATTGCATGCCGCAAAGCCTCCTCAGCCAGAAGATTGGTCTCTGCAGTGTAAAGGTTTTCGAGTTCGCGGCCCTGCAAATAGGCATCATGCGCTTCAACGTTGGTGGTGCCGCGAACCCCAAGGCGCCTGCGTTCATCGCTGGAAAGTTGAACAGAAAGGGTCCGAAGCAATGCGTCGGCAACTTCTTCCTGAAAAGAGAATATATCTTCGGAGGTGCCTTCATAGCGCTTGGCCCACAAATTTGCGCCGGTCTCACCATCAACTAATGCTGCGGAAATACGTAGGTTTCCACCCATCCGGCGCACACTTCCTTCAACAATCACATCCGCCTGCAAGACCTGTGCGAGGTCTTGAATACTTGCAACCGTTCCATCCAGAGAGAAGCTCGCACCGCGTGAAATGACGCGAATATCGGACAGTCCTGAAAGGTCGGTGATAAGGTCCTCGGCGATACCATTGGAGAAATAGGTCTGAGCGGGATCACCACTCATGTTCTGAAATGGCATGACTGCGATTGTTGTCTGTTGCCTGTCTACGGTCGGTCTTGTTGCTAAAAAAACGCTGGTAAGCGCCAATGCCATCATAGCCAGCCCGGCCGCCCAAAACCAACGGCGCGGGCGACTTTCTTGCCCAGAGGTTGCATCGCCTTCGCTGCTCAAATCAAGGCGATACCCTTTCTTGGCGATGGTCTTCACTTCCGCCCCACCTGTGTTTCGCAAGGCCTTTCGTATCTCAGAGATACACTGAACCAGACTATCCTCGGTCACGTGGGTGTCCGGCCAGACACAATCAAGCAGGTCTGATTTTGAGATCAAAACCCCCGAATTTTCGATTAACACAGCGAGGACTTGAGTAGTCTGGGGGCGAAGTTTACAGCTTTTTCCATCCAAGGACAGCTCTCCCGTTGTGGGGTCAAACTGCGTTTCGCCGATTTGAAAGGGCACCAGGGTTTTCGTCATTTCTTCGGCAGCCTTTCGGGATTTTCGGGGCCCATAACCTCAGTCTAGCGGGACAAGGCGGACTTGCAAATTCGTATCTGCCAATTTTTGAGAACTGGAGATGAACAACATGAAATCCTTCATGATAACCGCCGCACTTGCCTTGACCGCATCCGTATCCTGGGCGGGGGAAGACACTGAATTCGTCGTCGGTGACGAAACCCATTCGGGCTACATCGCTCGCGCTGATGACCCACGTGGAATGGTCGTGATCCTCCCGACATGGAATGGATTGAGCGACTACGAAAAGGATCGCGCCGAAATGTTGGCAGACTTGGGCTTCACGGGCTACGCAGCCAATCTTTACCCAGTCGGCCAGAACCCCACAACAACGGAGGCCAAGCAGGCAGGATTGGAAGCACTTCTTGCTGATCAGGACCGTATGAACGCCATTGTATCGACAGCGATCACAGAAGCCCGCGAAATTAGTGAGGGTCCACTGCTGGTGATGGGCTATTCGATGGGGGCCATTGCTGCGATGGAACTCGCCTGGTCAGGTACGGGCAACGCGCTTGGCGTAGACGGATACATCATTTTCTCGGGCCGCGTCTCGGATACCCATGACCGGATGATGCCGGACGATGTTGCGCCGTTCTTCGTGGCGCATGGTGAGGCCGACACGCAGGTACAGATTAACGGACTTACGAATTTCGTGGATGACGTTGAACTCGCTGGTGGAAGCGTTGAACCACATACCTACCCGGGGGCCGGCCATTTGTTCTCTGCCTTTGGCTTTCCAAACTATAGCGCCGATGACGACACCCACAGCTGGGCAGAATTGACGAAGTTCCTGGAAGGCCGTGTCGGTTCTTGACGAATTTACCTTTACCTTGGCGGGCAATCCCCCGATTTGATCGCGATGATAAAACTGGACTTTCGAGAACAGCGCAGCATCGGTGAATCTGGGCTCGCGGTCAGATTTCGCGGCGCGGTGCCTCAACATCGGCTGTTGAAGCGGTGATGTCGGCGTATCCGCAAAACAGCGAAATATCTGTTGCGTAGATCGTTAGGCAAACGGCTGGTTCGGGATCGCCTTCATCTTTGGCAATGCCGCACCGGCATTGGGCGGCTTGGAGCTCACTCCGGCCGAAGCTGCAAAATGGGCGAAAGTCCGCAATAGGTTTCCCAATGAAGTTATTCAGTCGTTTTCTTGATGCAGGAGTGAAAACCGCCGCGACGTTCTACTTGGAAAATGGACGGTTCCCCAGAAACCGGAGAATTGCCTGTGAAGACGCTTTTCGGCTTCCGGGGTCAGGGCCGAATCCAAAGTCGAGAACTGGCCAGATCCTCAAATCGACACTCTGTATGAAAGATCTCATCAGGCCCCTGAAGTCCTTAGAAACCAAAACGGCAATGAGAAGCTGCGCCGCTTTGGCATCCCTTCACGCAATGCCCAACGTATGATGACACTTAAAAATCCCATGCCGATCACTCCATATCTACCCGAACAATAGCGTCAGGGTAGCGGGTTCGCATGGGTCAATTCTCAGTGAAAATTTATGGGGATACCAGGTCAGTTCTCAGCGCAAATCAACATAACGCCACCGCAAAAACCTCTCAAGTCACGAAATCTTTGCGACAAAACCGATCCTATCAGGTCGCCTTGCCACCGTCATTCCGATCACTGCAATTTTCGATGACCTGCTTCATAAAGTGAACTGCCCCACGATTGCGGTGTGATTTATGGGTGCAGACGAAAAAGTCATTGTGAAACCCGGCGTTTACAGAGTCTAAAGCCCGTAATTTACCGTCCTCAATATGAGGTTCGGCATAATGGTCGGGCAGATATCCCAGAAACTCGCCGGAAAACACCATCAATGCGGTGCTTTCCATGTAAGACACCTCAGACTGCCTGAGCAGATTTAGACCGACGTGACTGGGCGGGCTTTCATAACTCCGACCGACAAAGGGATAGCGCGAGAGCATTTCACGGGTGATTTGCCGGTCTTCAAGATCGAACAGCGAGTGCCCCTTGCCGCAATAAAGCTGTTGAAATTCCTTGAAAACAAGATGGGATTCAATTGGCGATGTGGCAGTTATCGTAGGCGTCAGGATCACGTGAAACCGACCCGTCAGCAGTCCTTGTAACAATTCCTGTGGGGAGGCCACGTGAAGGTTTATTCGGGCTTGGGGCGCGGTTCTGACAAATCCGCCAATGGCTTTGGCCAGCGGAAACTGCTCATTCGTGTGCAGAGCGTCCACGGCACCAAATTCGACCACGCCTGTGATTGTTTCCTTGGCGGCACCGACGGCGCTGTGAAAAGTCTCAATTGAACCGAACAGATCAAGCATCCCTGCATGGATTGTCTTACCCTGTTCGGTTAGCCGGAAGCCGCCCCGCCCGCGATGGCACAGTTTCACACCAAGTCGTTGTTCCAGCGCCGTAATATGGTTCGAAACCGTGGACACGGTGAGGCCCAGTTCATCCTGCGCTGCGGAAAAGCCGCCATGCCGGACAACGCTCTGAAACACTCTGAGCAAGCGGAGGTCTACATCCTGAAGGGTTTGGGTGGCTGACTTCATTACTTTGAATTATCTCAAAGTAAAATTTCAAACAATGATCAATATCAAAAGAACGTTTGCTCATACCGTTTGGTCAGCAAGGGGCAAACTATGTCGAATGAAACCACCAACAGCTATGAAACGGGCCGTCTGAACCTTCCTTTCGTGGGCATCTGCACCTTTGGCAAATACACCTATGTTAGCGATTGGGAAGCGATTGATGCCGATGTGGCCGTCATGGGCGCACACTATGATTTCGGGTGCCAGTGGCGTTCAGGTGCGCGGATGGGTCCTCGGGCCATACGCGAAGCCTCGACGCTGTTCGCTTTTGGGCACGCGGGGGCCTACGACCACGAGGACGATGTTACCTATTTGGAGCCGGGTAAAACGAGGATCGTGGATATTGGCGACGCTGACATCGTGCATACCGACACGATTCAGAGCCACGCCAATATCGAATTTGGCGTTCGCAAGATGTTGGCGGCAGGAGCCTTACCAGTCGTGATCGGGGGCGATCATTCGGTCAACATCCCCTGCATCAACGCCTTTGACGATCAGGCGCCGATCCATGTGGTGCAAATCGATGCGCATCTCGATTTCGTCGATGAGCGCCACGGCGTGCGTTTTGGTCACGGCAACCCGATGCGCCGTGCTGCCGAGAAAAACTATGTGACCGGCCTCAGCCAGATCGGCATTCGCAATGTGTCCTCGACCGCTAAGGAAGGCTATGTCGATGCCCGCGCGATGGGTTCTGACATCCAATCGGTGCGGCAGATGCGGGCGATGGGTGTGGACGGTATGCTGGCGCGCATCCCTGAGGGCAAGCGGTACTATCTAACCATCGATATCGATGCCTTTGATCCCTCAATCGCTCCCGGCACTGGCACCCCCAGCCATGGTGGGTTTCTGTACTATGAGGTACTTGAGCTGATATCGGGACTGGCCAAGCGTGGCGAAATCGTTGGCGTCGATTTGGTTGAGGTAGCACCGGATTATGACCCCACCGGTTCGACCAGCACGCTGGCGGCGCAGCTTTTGATGAACCTGATTGGTCGCATCCTGCATGCGCGTGAAGCCTAGATCATGGGCAAAGTTTCCTATGATTTTTCCGGGCAGACGGTGTTGGTCACAGGTGGCAGTCGCGGGATCGGCTATGGCGTAGCCAAGAGCTTTGCCAAGGCGGGTGCCGATGTGGTGATCCTGTCTAGCGGTGACGGACGTGAGGCGGCAAAGGCGCTGGCGGCCTTTGGGTCGGCACGCGCCGTGCAGGCAGACATCACTGACCGGGATCAGATCACCGCAGCTCTTGAGAGTATCGAAAAGATCGACGTCTTGGTCAATAACGCAGGTCTTGAACGGATCACGCCGATAGATGATCCCGATGATGCGGTCGAGAATACCTTTGCCCGGATCATCGACATCAACATCAATGGCACATTTCTGATGACCCGCCATGCCTTGCCCAAGATGGGGGCAGGGGCGCGCATCATTCTGACAGCTTCAATCTGGAGCCGCACTGCTGTGCCAGAATTTTCGGCCTATGTCAGCAGCAAACATGCCAATCTGGGTTTCATGCGGTCCATGGCCCATGAACTGGGGCCGAGGGGGATCAATGTGAACGCGGTCTGCCCCGGTTGGGTCAAGACCGAAGCGGCAATGTTGTCGCTGACAAAAATGGCTGAAACCACGGGGCGGCCCGAGGACGAGCTTCTGGATGAGATCACCGGCGCGCAGGTGCTGGGCGGATTACTGGAACCGGATGACATGGCAGCACTTTACCTGTTTCTGGCATCGGACGCGGCACGCGACATCACAGGGCAGGCCTACATGCTCGATCGGGGCGAGGTGATGGCATGAGCCTGCTTGCCGGTCAAATCCTGCTTGTCACCGGCGCTTATGGCGGTATCGGGGCGGCCTGTGCATCGAAACTGGCTGAACTGGGCGCGCAACTGATCATCAGTGATATCCGAGAGCCGAAAGGCACCTTTGAGGCACTGACACCACATCGCAAGGGACATCTTTCAGTTGTCGCGGATGTGTCGGACGTGGCCTCAGTTGTCGCGCTGTTCGAGCACATCGACCGTAATGCACCAATGCTGACCGGGCTGGTGCATTGCGCCGGTGTCATCCACGAAAAGCCTTTGCTTGAAACCGGCATTGAGGAATTCGACAGGGTCATCAACATCAACCTGCGCGGCTCGTTTCTTGTTGGCAAAGAGTCGATCCGACGTCTTGAGGGGCGCGAAGGGCGCATCCTTCTGACCTCCTCGGATCTAGGAGTATCTGGGCGCGAGACGTTTTCGCCATATGTGGCCTCAAAGCATGGGGTGATGGGGCTGATGCGTTCCTGGGCCAAGGAGTTTGGCCCGCGCATCAAGGTCAACGCGCTGTGCCCCGGGCCGATTGATACCGACATGCTGGGGGTCGCGCATATGTCACCAGAATGGCGCGCGCGCGAGCTGGCCATTCCAGCAGAACGATTTGGAAAACCTGAAGAAATTGCTGCGATGGCAGCCTTTTTGATGGGGCCGGATGCCGATTTTATCACCGGACAAGGCATTGGCATTAACGGTGGGAGTGTCATGCCATGATCAAAAACCCAATTCCCTGGCCCAACGGCGCAAAATGTGCGGCCTGCGTGAGTTTTGACATGGATGCAGACAGCCTGATCCATATCGCCCATCCCAATGACGGGCATACCCGGGTTTCGGCAATATCCATGCTGAAATACGGACCGGAGGTGGCTATTCCGCGGATTGTCGACACCTACGACGCGCTTGGTATCAAACAAACATTCTTCATCCCTGCATGGTGCGTTGAAAATTACCCAAAAGCCGTTGAGACGATTCTGAAGGGCGGGCATGAAATTGGCCAGCATGGATATCTACATGAACACCCAAGCGAACTGGATGATGGCGAAGAAACCTATTGGTTCCAGCGCAGCTATGAAAGCCTCAAGAAGATATCCGGACAGGCGCCGCGCGGCTTTCGCGCGCCTTTGTACAATTTCTCGCACCGCACCGGACGGCTGATGGCCGAGGCGGGTTTTGTCTATGATGCCTCGCTGATGGGCGATGATCAGCCCTATCTGCTTGAGACAGGTGCAGGACTACTGGTTGAGCTTCCCTCCCATTGGGGGCTGGATGACTGGCCACAATATGTTCAGTCGATGGACTTGGATTATATGATGCCGATCCGCGCCGCCTCGGACGGATGGCGCGCCTTTATCGAAGAGTTCAACGCCGCCTATGCCTATGGCGGATTGTGGGTGCCAGTTGTGCATCCCTTTGCCACGGGTCGGCTGTCGCGCTGGATTGTCGTGCGCGAATTTCTTGAGCAGGTGCTTTCGCGTGGTGACGTCTGGTTTGCGCCGATGGAAGAGATCGCCGCACATGTCAACAAGGTGGTCGAAAACGGATCGTGGACACCGCGCATCGACACTGTGCCATTCTACGACGCCCCGGTCAGGGTGCAAAAACCAAAGTAAGTCCAACAGGAGAAAACCAAATGACTAGCAAGCTAACAACTTTACTGATTGCGGGTGTCCTGACGTCTGTGTCAGCTCTGGCAGCACATGCTGAAGCGCTTAAACTCGCCCACTCTACATGGGTTGGTTACGGCCCGTTCTACATCGCGCAGGAGAAGGGGTTCTTCGCGGAAGAGGGCGTCGAGATCGAACTGACGATCATGGAGAACACACCATTGAAAATGGGAGCATTGATGGCGGGCCAGGTTGATATCGTGGCTTCCACAGCCGATGAGTTCCCGACCTATATGCGCGACGGCAAGCCGCTGAAGTACATTCTGGCCGTGGATAATTCCAATGGAGGTGACGGTGTTGTTGCCAACAAGGATATCGGTTCGGTTGCAGATCTGAAAGGCAGGTCTGTCGCCTTCGAGGAAGGCTCAGTGTCGCAGTTCTTTATCAACGCGCTTCTGCGCCGCGAAGGGCTGACCCAATCCGATGTCGAGATGATCAACATGACTGCCACCGATGCGGGGCTGGCCTTTACCGCCGGTCGGGTGGACGCCGCCGTCACATGGGAGCCGCATCTGAGCCAAGGGGCCGCGACCGACCACGGTAAAGTTCTTGTCAGCAGCGCTGAAACACCCGGGCTGATCGTCGATGTTGTTGCTGTTCTGGACAGCACTGCCGCCGAGCATGAGGCCGAACTGAAGGGGTTTGTGCGTGCATGGCAGCGATCGCTCGATTTTCTCGAGTCCAACCCGGACGAAGCCTATCAGATCATGGCGGATGGTGTCGGCGGCTGGCTGGAAGACCCCAATGAATTCAAAGCCGCCGCGACTGGTATTGAATACCTGAACATTGCCCGCAATACCGAGATGTTTGGCACCCCGGACGCGCCGGGTGTACTGAGCCAGACCATCGATGATGCCATCGGGATCTGGCGCGATTTAGGTCGGATCAAGATCGACAGCCTGTCATCAACAGATCTGGTTGATACGTCATTCCTGAACTGATCGGAAAGTCACAGAAATCATGGCAAAGCTCAGCTTTTCTGACCGGTACTTCACGCCAAAACGCGCGATCCCCCGGCCCATTGAAATCAGCACAGGGTTGGTTGTGGCGGGTGCGATCATGTTCGCATGGTACCTCGCCACGGCGACCGGTTTTGTCAGCCGTGATTTCCTGCCCTCGCCAGGCGATGTCTGGGCCTCGTTCCTGGACAAGCTCGGCGATGGCAGCCTCAAAAAACACATCGGGGTGTCTCTGAAAGAGATCTATCTTGGCTTTTTCTTGTCATCAATAATCGCCATTCCCGTAGGGATTTTCATGGGCGGATTCCGCATTGTCGCGGCCGCAATCGAGCCGGTAGTCAACTTCATGCGCTACCTGCCGGTGACCTCGTTGATCCCACTGCTGATCCTGTGGATCGGAATCGGACTGGAGCAGAAGATTGCCGTAATTTTTCTGGGCACGTTTTTCCAACAGATTGTCATGATCTCGGACGTGACGCGCGGGGTGCAGGCGGATCTGTTCAATGTGTCCTATACGTTGGGGGCCAGCAAAGGGCAGATTGTTCGGCGGGTGCTGCTACCGGCGACAATGTCGGGCATCTTTGACACGCTTCGAGTCACCATGGGCTGGGCATGGACGTTTCTCGTGGTGGCCGAACTGGTCGCTGCAAATGCCGGGCTTGGCTACATGATCCTGCAATCTATGCGCGGCTTTGATCCTGCTGGAATTTTCGTTGGCATCTTCGTGATTGGCTTTCTTGGGCTGGCGACGGACATGGTCTTTAAGTGGGTCAAGCGTTTGGCGCTGCCCTGGGAAAACCTAGGCCGATAAGGAGAACGGATATGGGAGAAGTACTACTTGATAACGTGACCGTCCGTTTCGGGTCCAATCCGGATAGCTGGGTCGTGGCGCTTGAGAACTTGACGCTGGAAATCCCCGATCAACAATTCGCGGTAATTGTCGGCCCTTCGGGATGCGGGAAATCCAGCACGCTCGATCTAATTGCTGGGCTGAACCACGCGACCGAAGGGCGCACGCTGGTTGACGGTGTCACAATCGAAAAACCCGGTGCAGACCGGGGCATGGTGCCGCAAAGCTATACGCTTTTCCCATGGCTCACGGTACAGAAGAACGTTGAATTTGGCCTTTCGGTCAACGGCACCCCAACAACCGATCGCAAGGAGCGTGCGCGCCACTATGTAGAGGCTGTGGGCCTGACCCGTTTTGCTGATAGCTATCCCTCGCAGCTTTCGGGCGGCATGAAACAACGGGTTGCCATTGCCCGGGCTTTGGCGGTAAATCCCGAAGTGCTGTTGATGGACGAACCCTTTGGTGCCCTTGACAGCCAGACCCGCTCAGTCATGCAGGAACTGCTGCTGAAAATCTGGCAGGAAGAGCGCAAGACGGTGCTGTTCATCACCCATGACATCGACGAGGCGCTGTTTCTAGGGGATGTGGTCTATGTGATGTCGGCCCGCCCCGGACGGATCATTGACACGATTCCGGTCGAGATTGAGCGCCCGCGCGACTACACCGTGTTGACCAGCCCAGAGTTCATCACCTTGAAAAGACGCATCATGACCAGCCTGCACGAAGAGGTTGGCAAAGCACTGGAAATGGGGTGAGAGATGGCTGAAGAATTCGACTATGTGATCGTTGGGGCCGGTTCTGCGGGTTGTGTACTTGCTGCGCGGTTGACCGAAGACCCCACAGTCAGCGTTCTGGTGCTGGAATATGGCGGGTCAGATAACAATCCGATCATTCAGATGCCCTCGGCCTTTTCGATGCCGATGAACACCAAGACCTACAACTGGAAGTACGAAACGCAGCCGGAACCCGGCCTGAAGGGGCGGCGCATTCATTGTCCGCGCGGCAAGGTGCTGGGCGGTTCTTCCTCGATCAACGGGCTGGTTTATGTGCGCGGCCATCCGCGGGACTTTGACCAATGGGAGGAAATGGGGGCCGCTGGCTGGGGTCATGCCAGCTGCCTTCCCTATTTCAAAAAGTCCGAGAGCTTTCAGGAGGGGGGAGACGATACCTACCGGGGACAAAGCGGGCCGCTGAACGTCAACAACGGTAATGGTATGAAAAATCCGCTTTATGGTGCTTTTGTCAAAGCCGGAATTGAGGCGGGTTATATCAAGACCGACGACCCAAATGGACATTTGCAGGAAGGCTTTGGCCCGATGCATATGACGGTCAAGAACGGCGTACGCTGGTCTGCTGCCAAAGCCTATCTGCATCCCGCGATGAACCGGCCCAACCTTGACGTGCGCACCAAGGCGATGACCCGGCGCGTTTTGCTGAAAGACGGACGCGCCATGGGGGTGGAATACGATCGTGGCGGCAGCACGCACCAGGCCAGCGCGCGGCGCGAGGTCATTGTCGCCAGCGGCCCCATTGGTTCGCCCCATCTGCTGCAGCGATCCGGTATCGGCCCGGCAGCGGTGCTGCAAAAAGCGGGCGTTGAGGTGCTTCATGATTTGCCCGGTGTGGGCGAAAACCTGCAGGATCACGCCGAAATTTACATCCAGTTCGCCTGCAAGCAACCATTGACGCTAAATAACAAAATGAACTGGTTTTCCAAGGGCTTGATTGGGTTGCAATGGCTGCTGACCAAGAAGGGGCTGGGGGCGACCAACCACTTTGAAGCAGGCGGTTTTATCCGATCTTCAAAGGATATGGAATGGCCGGACATCCAGTACCATTTCCTGCCCGCTGCAGTGCGGTATGATGGACATTCGCCGATCAAGGGGCATGGTTTTATGATCCTGACCGGCCCCAACAAACCCAAAAGCCGAGGCTATGTGCGCCTGCGCTCGGCAGATCCTTATGAGCATCCGCATATCTTGTTTAACTATCTGGATCGCGAAGAGGATCGTAAGGGCTTTCGCGACTGCATCCGCCTGACCCGTGAAGTGGTGGGGCAGCCTGCGATGGACGCTTTTAACGATGGAGAGATCGCGCCCGGTCCGGGCGTGACCACCGACGATCAGATGGACGATTTCGTGCGTGACAATCTGGAAAGCACCTATCACCCTTGCGGGTCTTGCAGGATGGGTGTGGATGAAATGGCCGTGGTCGATCCCGAGCTCAAGGTCCATGGTATTGTCGGGCTGAGAGTTGTGGACAGTTCGGTCTTTCCGGCTGAGCCGAACGGCAACTTGAACGCGCCCACGATGATGTTGGCCGAACGCGCCGCTGATCTGATCGCCGGGCTGCCCCTCTTGCCGCCTGAAAACGCACCGGTCGGCGCATCCGAATGTATAGGTGAGAGCCAACGCCCCAACGCGCCAGTTAGGAAATTGAGCTGATCAATAATCAGAAGGGGGTCAGATCAATAAAGTTCTTCGCGAGTTTAGCGTCAGCTCTGTTCAACTGATCTCTTGTTGTCGGTCGGCGAAGATGTTCCCGGACTATCGACAAATAAAACTGCATCCGCCAGCGGCTCAAATCCCGTCAGGAAGTGGATCGCGGATTTTACCACGATCAGCCTGCGGCCGGCGACAGGCATGCCGAGGCCGGTAAAGGCGTCGGGGTGGAAGGTCTGGGCGCGGATCGAGGAGAGCAGCAGATCGGGGCCATTTTCGACCCTTACCCACGCTGCTTGGCCAATTCGGTTGCGGGTCTGGCCGAAGCTTTGCCAGTGATCGGTCGCGAGCCCACGCACGGTAACGGCAAGATCGAGCGGATCGCCTGAACAGGGCCCACATTTACCCCCGAGCCGCAGGTTGATCCGCGCGTCGATCCCCGCCTCGGTGCAGAGACGAACGGCAACCGGGTCCCAGAAGATACCAAGGGTCGCATCGGTCAACCCCAGCGCGATAACCTCACGTAGCACGAATGTCGCATCCCCTGCCGAACCAGCGCCGGGGTTGTCGGCACTGTCGGCAATAACAATAGTTCCGGGCGTCGCAACGGCGAGGTTGAGCGCTTCAGAAACTCTTAGGAACTTCGGGCTGGCGTGGTCGTAGATTGCGCAGAAACAGTCGGACAGCTCACGCGCAACGCTGTCGGCCAGCGTTTCGGCCCCATCTGCCACAACCAATGCCCTCACGCCTAAATCTGGCACATCGGCATGGACGAACCCGTGCACGAGAGACACCGAAAGCACATCCGGGCGTTTCTCGGCCTCATGCATCCAGGCGACCAATTCCGCCACCGGGCCGCTGAGTGTCTGCATTGAGCTTGCGATCCGGTTGCAATCGACCATTGCCATCACCGGACGAATTTCCCCAGCCAGGGTGCTGTGAACCATGTTAAAGAGCTCCGACGCCCGAACTTCCGGGTCGGTATGCGGGTATTCCTTGTACGTTAGCACAATGTCGGAACAATCAAGGATTGTCTGCGACAAGTGGCAATGCAGATCAAGCTCGATTGCGATGAGCGTATCAGGGCCGATAAGGTTTCGTACCGCGTCCAAAAGATCGCCTTCGCAATCTTGACAGGTTTCTGAAATCATCGCGCCGTGCAGGTTTAGTAGAACCGCGTCCAACGGCAGAGCGGCCGCAATGTCAGATAGTAATTCGTTCTTCAGTTCCTGATAGACTGGCTCAGGCACAATGCCACCGGGCTCGGCATAGGCGCAGAGGCCTTCACATACCTCCCAGCCGCATGTCTCAGCTGCTTCGCGCCAAACATGGAGAGGGGCAGAGAAGTATTGCGGCGGATGGGAGGTGGCATCGCCATGGAAAAGCAGCGTTTCGCGGAACGCCGCCATGCCGGTTGGGATCGGCGATTGCGGGTTGGTCTCGGTCCCAAGTGTCGCAATGAAGATCCGGGTCATGCCTTTCCCCGCGTCAGTGTGATCTGTTTCATGGATGTCTCAATTGTTTTGACAGATTGCTTTCCGCATCGCGGCCTCGTTCTAATACCGCTTCGAACTCTGCGTCGGGCAGCAGCGCGCCACCTGTCGTCCAGATGATGCGCGTGGGTTCAGGTCCGCTGAAGCCATCATGCAGTGTTGCGGAATGCCGAGCAACGGCGGCAAAACCGGACGCGGCGGAAGGTTCGAGCCGCAGTTCTGCCTGCTGCCACATCCGTGCGGCCCAGAGAAAAAGATCATCGTCAGTGACAGTAACCGCCGCGGCTGCGACCCGCGCCATCTCGCGCGCAACCAACATCGATGCGCGTGCGACGGCCAGACCATCGGCGGCAGTGCGGTTGTCGAGGCCGTAATCGTAAACACTGACTGAGGCATCGCAGCCATGCATAAGCTGCGCCATCATGCAGGGCGCAGCAACTGGCTCGACCAGAATGGGTCGCACCGCTGCGCCGTAGATCGCGGTCAGCCCAAAGGCAACGCCACCCGGCGCACCGCCTACACCGCAGGGCAGATAAACATCAAGAGGACGCATGGCGCTGACCTCAATCCCTCGGGTGCACAATTGGTCTGCCAGTTCGAGCGCCGCTGCGGCGTAGCCTAGAAAGAGGGTGGGGGAATCTTCATCATCGACGAAATAGCTTTTCGGGTCACGCGCGGCATCCTCGCGGGCGCATTCAACAGCTCGGGAATAATCGTCCGCATGCACAACGACGCGTGCACCCATGTCTCGTAGGCGTGCTTTCTTCCAGTCTTTGGCGTCGTGCGACATATGAACATCAACCTCGTACCCGAGCCGCCGTGCAATCAGCCCGACCGAAAAGCCTAGATTTCCGGTCGACCCCACCACGATGCGCCGCGCCGCAAAACGGGCGCGGGCGTCGGGCAAGAGGAGCATACCAGAGTCCGAAGGCCGCGTTTCGCCAAAGTCGATCACGGCGCGCATCAGAACTTCATAGACCCCGCCACGTGCCTTTATGCTGCCGGTGGCAGGCAACGCGTGATCGCACTTCACCAGCCAATTACCCTTGGCTGTTGTCACAGAACGCAGCTCGGATTGGATCAATCCCCCCGGAGCCTCGGGCAGCAGCTCGGCCAGGAGCGGTTCGAACCAGGCCCAATTCGCTACAGCGTCATCAATGTCAGTTTTGCGGAATTCACCACTCTCAAGCGTTGCAATATCGCGTTCCGGATTGATCCAGGCCAGCGGATTTGCACTCCCAAGATCGACCTCAAGTGGCTGTATCCGTTTTTGTCTATTGTTCATTATCCCGCTGCCCAAACTAATCTATGAACGCCAGATTGGGTTGCTCCAGGCACGTTTGCCTGCTGCATCAATAATAGTGACACGCAACCACGGCGAAGGGGCCAGATTATCAAATGGCAGGACCGTACGCGTCATCGAGTTTCCGTGGCGAACGACAGTGCGGGTGCTTTTGCCCTGCAAAATGACGGTGCTCACAGCGGATGTCGAAACCTCAACCTGATCCTTCCCCCAGACAACATCATGAAACTCCGGCCCGGTGGAGGAATAAAAAGCGCCATCCTTGAGAGCCGACAGCAGATCCACGGAGGCGTTTGTTTCTGCTTTGACCATGACCCAGCCACCAAAGTGATCAGGTTCAGAGAAATGCGCGTCATCGGTGGCGCAAAGCGTCAGCTTACGCCCGGCGGCAAGAAGCCGTTCGTAAATATGAAAGCCATAGCCCCGGTCGCAACCGGCAAAGCAGCCATGGTTGTAGACTTCGACCGCATGAGCCGCCTCAATCGATGCGGCATCCGCCAGCGTCATTTGCGACCAATCGGGATGCGCGACAGCAACGAAAGCGCCGGCTTCACGGGCACGCTGCGCGATCTCGGGGCCAGTTTCCTGTCCCTCTTTAGGCTGAAAGTCGGACACGTTCGCCGGTGTAAAATCCTCAGGCAAGCCCACCGCAAGGATATGCCATATCTCTCCGTTCTCCATGGTTCCGGTATGAAGCTCAGCCCCAAGGATCGTTGCGAAATGTTCATCCTCGCAGGACCTGACGTCGGTCAGCGGATAGTCGAATCGCTCCAGAAAATGATCGGTAATGGCCAGGAAATCATAGCCTTCGGCCTTGTAGCGACGGGCCACTTCTTCGGGGTCCAACACACCGTCCGAGCGGGTCGAATGTGTATGTATATTGCCGCGCCAGAATGTGCCTGGCAGTTCAAACGGGTTAGTAGTCAACGTGGGCTTTCCTTCATAAGTGCTGTGATTATCTGCTGGTTGGGTCCAACTGGTCACGCACCCAGTCGCCAACTAGTGCGAATGCCAGTGTCGTGACAAAAATCACCAAAGCCGGAATGGTGGCAAGCCACCACGCGTTCAGTAAGAAGTCACGACCAAAACCAACCATGTTACCCAGACTTGTCATGGGCGGCTGAATACCCAATCCCAGAAAGCTGAGAGATGTTTCCAGCATGATCGTCTGCGGAAAATTCAGCGTCATGTTCACGATCAGCGCATTGGCGATATTGGGCAGGATGTGGCGACCATAGATGCGAAGCGGCGAGGCCCCGAGCGTTTTGACGGCCACCGCGTAGCCTTGCGTCATCGCAGACAAGGCCAACCCTCGTGCGATGCGGGCATAACGCTCCCATCCGTAGAGGCCCATCAGCAGGATAAACAGGGTCAGACTGTTGCCTGCAAATGCGACAACCGCCAGCGCAAGGATCATAAACGGCAAAGCCGCCTGATAGTCGATCCCGACCATCACTAGATCATCAAAAATGCCGCCGAACCGGGCCGCAAGTAATCCGATCAATGTGCCCAGCACAGTACCGATCACCGTCCCCAGCAGTGCCACCAGAAGGCTGATGCGGATGGAAACCGCAAGGCGACTGAGAACATCGCGCCCCAGATTGTCAGTGCCAAAGATATTGCTCCAACTGCCGCCCTCCATCCAGACCGGTGGAGCAAATCGTGCGCGCAGGTTCATGGCTTGAAAGTCGTGTGGCTGCCACATGTCGAGTGTGAGGGCGATGGCAATCATCCCGATCAGCCAGGCAAAGGACAGTCCAATGACGAAGGGCACTCGGATTGGTGGCCGTGCTGTTAGATCCTGATGGCTCATGTCTTACTCTCCGGATCTTGCGCTGCCGACCCGAGGGTCTAACCAGCCATAAAGCAGATCAATGGTCAGGTTGGTCACAACCATTGAGACCGCGATAAACATCACGATGATCTGCACGACCGCCAGATCGCGATTGGACACTGAAGTGACCAGCAATCGTCCAAGACCCGGCCAGGAAAACACGGTTTCAGTGACAACCCCACCCGCGATCAGCGTGCCCACGAAAAACCCGGTGATGGTTACCAGAGGGATGGCGGCATTGGGCAGTGCGTGCTTCCAGACAGCCGCATTGCGGCGCAGGCCTTTGGCCCGGGCTGTGCGCATATAGGGCTGGTTCAGTGCGTCCAACATGGCAGATCGAGTAAAGCGGGCAAACACGGCTGCCTCAGCCAACCCCATGGTCAGCACAGGCAAGACCAAATGCTGCCAAGTGCCGCTTCCGCCTGTCGGCAGCCACCTTAGAAACACCGCGAATGTCAGGATCAGGAAAATCCCAAGAACAAAATTGGGCAGGCTGAACCCGGCAACAGAGGCTGTCATCGTCAAACGATCAATCCAACTGTTGCGATGGATGGCCGCCAGAACGCCCATTGGAATTCCGATGAGCATTGTAAAAATGGCAGTGACTCCCATCAGCAGAATGGTCTTGGGAACCCGTTCCATCACGGCAGTCATGGCATCACGTTCTTCAAAATAGGAATAGCCAAAATCACCCCGCAGGCAATTCCAGATGAACCTCCCATATTGCTGCCAGATCGGATCGTTCAGGCCCCACTTTTCGCGAAACTGCTCCAGCGCGCGCGGATCAGCCTCGAGCCCCAGCACATACATCGCCGGATCGCCCGTCATACGCAGCACCACGAAAACCGTGGTCACGATCAGGATAACCGTCAAAAGGGCGCGGGCCAGTTTTTGAAGCACGAAACGCAGGTTCATGATTGCCCCTCGCCGGTTATGGCAGTGGCCCTGAAACAGGCCGCTACATGGCCAGGCGCCATGGTCCGTTCCTCCGGCTCGGCTGATTTGCATGTCGCATCAGCTAGGTGACACCGGGGATGAAACCGGCAACCGAGTGGAGGATCAATTGGGCTGGGGGGCTCGCCTTGCAAGAAGATGCGACTGGGTTTGGCATCTGGCTGGGGAACCGGGATCGCCGAAATCAAAGCTTGGGTATAAGGATGGCGGGGATTGGTAAAAATCGCATTCGTCGATCCCTGTTCAACGATCTTGCCCAGATACATCACGGCCAGACGGTCGCACAGGTGACGCACGACGGACAGGTCATGGCTGATGAACATGATCGTCAGCCCCATCTCGCGGCGAAGCTTTTGCAGCAGGTTGATGATTTGCGCTTGAATGGACACATCCAGCGCCGAAATCGGCTCGTCACACACCAGCAGTTCGGGCTCAAGTATCAGCGCACGGGCAAGCACGACCCGTTGTCTCTGGCCGCCGCTCAACTCGTGGGGGTACTTTGAAAACTGGTGCGGCCTGAGCCCAACCAGTTCCAGTATCTCGCTGGCGCGCGTCTTGCGGTTATCACGTGTGCCAATGTCGTGTATCGTCAATGGCTCAACCACCTGGTCGAATATTACCATTCGTGGATCAAGCGCGCCCAAAGGATCTTGAAAAACATATTGAATACGACGCCTTAGAGGCTTCCAATCGGTGTCGGAAAGCCCGAGCAAGGATTGACCATTAAAGATGATTTCACCTTCCGACGCCGACGCCATGTTGAGGATCAGTTTCGCGGTCGTGCTCTTGCCGCAGCCGCTTTCTCCTACAACGCCAAAGACTTCACCGCGGAAAATGTCAAAGCTGACGCCGCTGACCGCGCGCAGTTTTTTCGCCGGTCCAAAAAGCGTCTCTCTCTGATTCGTGTTGAACACGCAATGGGCGTTCTTGACCGTGACCAGAGGGTCTGAAAGCCGGGTTTCGTCTGTCATAGCCTTTGAACTTCTGGCTTGTCATACGGATTCAAGCAGGCGCAGGTGGTTCCGTTTGTACGGGCCACCAATTGAGGTGTGTCGCTTTCACATTGAGCCAGCTTTCGGCTACAGCGCGCAGCGAAATCACACCCTTGTCCCAATTCGGTCGGCAATGGCACAACACCGGGCACCGGCGAAAGGTCACCCTCGGATTGATCCACTCGAGGCAGTGATGCCAGCAGGCCGCAGGTGTAGGGATGCCGTGGATTTGCGAACACATCCCTGACGGCGCCACTTTCAATGATCCGCCCGCAGTACATCACAAATATCCGATCACAGACTCCAGCGACGACGCCCAAATCATGAGTGACCAGAATGACCGACATGTCGCGCTTGTCACGCAGGTCCTGCAACAGATCCATGATCTGGGCCTGAACTGTCACATCCAGTGCAGTCGTCGGCTCGTCCGCGATCAGCAGATCTGGGTCCCCCGCCAGCATCATGGCAATCATAACCCGCTGGCTGAGCCCGCCTGACAATTGATGCGGATAGGTTGACAGGCGCGTTTCCGGCTCTGGCACGCCGACATCGAGCAGAAGTTCGATCGCCCGTGCGCGCAGTTTTGATTTACTCAGGCGCGAGGGGCTGTTGATGCGAATGGCTTCGGTCAGTTGTTTGCCAATACGTTTGACCGGGTTCAGCGCTGTCATCGGATCCTGAAAGATCATCGCCATCTCATTGCCGCGCAAGGCGCTCATGGAAGCATCGTGGGTCGGCTCGATTACGCGATCCTTCCAACGCACTTGACCACCCAGTTTCGCATTGTCATCCAATAGGCCCATCGCCGCTAGACAGGTCACGCTTTTGCCGCAGCCGCTTTCTCCGACCAGTCCAACAATTTCGCCCTTGGGTATGGAAAGGTCGACCCCTCGCACAACGGGAATGTCCATAGCACCAATTGTAAAATGCAGACTGAGATCATCAAGTTGCAGTAATGACGTCACGCTCGGCGCTCCTGGGGGCAATGGTTGACGGGGCGATCAAAAGCCGCCCCGCCTGTCAATCAGTTTGAGATGCTTAACGAATTTGCGCTGAAATCCATGAAGCCGGTATCCGTCGGGACCCAATTGATGTTGCTGCGTACACCATAGAACATTGGCAGTGTATGCAGATACGTGCCGGGTGGGTCCGTGCGCTCATAGATCTCCAACATGGAACGCATCGCTTCGATCCTTTCGGGCGTTTCCCCGATCTGCAGGGTCTCGCCAAGCGCGTTGAACTCTGCGCTTTCGTAGGTGTTATTCCCCTGGAACCAGCCATTTGGCCCGTAGAGGCGATGAATTTGGCCCAGCGGGTCAGGGTATTCAGCACTGTTTGACCAGTTGAAAATGCCGCGACCTTCGGCAACATCTTCGATCTGGCCCCAGTTCTCGACCAATTCCAGCTTGATGTTCAACCCTACCTGGCGCCACATCTCGGCCAAAATCTGGGCAGTATCGACTTCACCGGTATAGTAGTCCTGAAGATACCGGTACGAAATCTCCTCACCATTGTACCCTGCCTCTTTGAGAAGCGCTTTGGCCTTTTCGGGATCATAGGTGGTACCCTGATGATCCGCGATGTAAAGATCGCCAAAGATCTTCATCTGCAAACCATTTGGCACCGTCACCCGGCCGCCAAACATCGCATCGACAATCAGGTCGCGATCGATGGCATGGCTCAGCGCCTGACGAATGCGCACATCCTGCAACTGCGGGTTTTTTTCATCAAAGATGATGACGCGGATGTTGCGGATCGGCCCGCCGGCTATCTTCAACTCGTCATTGCCATCCAGCACAGGAAACTGATCGACGGTCAATTCGGTGATGAAGTCATATTCGCCCGTCGTCAGACCTGCGATGCGCGAGGCCATTTCCGGGACGATCTTGAATGTCACGCTCTTGGCAGGGACGGCACCGCCCCAATAAGCATCATTGGCGTCCAGACGGATGTAATCGCCATGCACCACTTCACCAATTTTGTAAGGGCCTGTGCCGACTGGGCCTTTTACCCAGGCTTCCCAGCTGCCGGCGGCTTCGTATGCCTCTTGACAGATCATTTCAGTCATCCAGTTGGCGAAACGCAACTCGATCAAAGGATCGCGCTCTTTGAAACGGATCTGAACGGTGTGGCTGTCTTTGACATCAACCCCCTCAAGCCCACCAAGGTATTGCTGTGCAACCGCCCAACCGGGGGCGTCTTCGCCCATGAAACGTTCGGTTCCGAGACTAAACGCGACATCAGTGGCGTCAAAATCTTCGCCATTGTGGCATGTGACGCCCTGACGGATTTTGAACTCAACCGTACGCCCATCAACGCGGCTCCAGCTTTCGGCTAGTCCGGGCACGAGAGCTCCGTCATTTTGTGAATCTGTCCGGATCAGAGTTTCCAGCACATTCTGCATGACACGAGAGTTCACATTTGAATTTTCCGCCATCGGATCAAGGCGTGGCGGATTGAGTGTTACCGCGACATTCAAGTCAGGGCGATCGTCCGCCCATGCGGCTGAACCCCCGATCATCAAAGAACCAAAGAGGGCGCAAGCGCCCCAAATACTCTTTTTCATACTCTTGTTCCTCCTAATTGCCGCTGTGGTTTGATCGCCATGCGCGCAGGTCACTGTTGAACGATTTGATTTTTTGGTTTAAACCAAGATCATACTGCGCAGAATACGGCTCTATTGCAACACTTTCATTACACGGGTACGGAAAATCGGTCCCGAGATGGAGATTTGAGTAAAAAATGAACGTAAATTTAGGGCCTGTTCAGGAAACCTGGGCCAGCAAGGCGCTCCGAGATTTGAAGTCAGCGCTGAGCGAATCGCGTTGGAAACCGGGCGAGAAACTCCCGACAGAGCGGGAGTTAGTTGATATGTTGGGGGTCAAACGAATGTCCCTGCGTCAGGCGTTGCTGGCGCTTGAGAACGAAGGCTCGATTTTCCGGATTGACCGTCGCGGATGGTACATTTCCCAACCTCGGTTCATCTATGACCCGCAACAACATGTCAGCTTTCAACAGGCTGCAGCAGGTCAAGGCACGGCCAATTGGTTTGACACAAATAAAGAATACATCGCAGCCACAGGTGAAGACGCCGTGCGATTTGGCATTGCTGAAGGGGCACGTATTCTCAGGGTTCAGGGGTGGGGCGCTTTCAATGGACACCGGATCTTTGTTCACGACGTTCAGATCAATTGTGCTCTTGCCAAGGATTATGGGGAAAAGCTGGAGGATCGCTCGTTTACCGCAGTCTGGACCGAAGATTTTGGCATTGAGCCCAAGCTGACCGATCTGATGATCCGCCCAGTCAGACTGGAGGGTGAGGCACAACAAATGCTGGGATGCACAAGCGGGGCACCCGGTCTCTATATTCGCCGGGTTAAATCGGATGCTGAGGGGCGTGCTATACAGATCGATCGCGAATTCTGGCGGTTCGAAGCTTTAGAAATCCGATTCAGCCTATGAACGGGCGCCGCGCAACCATAGGTGATGCAACACTTCCGCCCTTGTCTGCCCAGAAGGCAGAGGCGCTGATCCGCCGGATCGACTCGATTGCGCTTTATATGCACGCCTATTCGTTGCACCTGAATTTCTACTACGGTGGCTTTACGCCAAGTGATTTGCTAGATTTTGCGGCTAGGCACAAACATCGGGGAGTCAAGATTCACTTGCTGGATGGAGAAGATGCCAGCCTTGGCAATATGGATGCTGCCGGACTGTCGAGATTTGGCCAGAAGGCCAAGCAACTGGGCCTCGATGTACATCTTGAGATCAGCGAAACCGAAGTTGCCTCATTGCGAAAAGCGGTTTTCATCGGCCAGCAGACGGGTGCCACGTCGATTCGATGTTACCCACGGTATGAAGGGCGAGTATCGACAGTCATTGCGCGGACGATTGATGACTTGCGCCATCTGAAGGCGCTTGATCCCCAAACGACCTTTCGGTTCACGCTGGAACAGCATGAAGACCTGACCGGAACCGAGCTGGTTAAGATCGTTGAGGCGGTCGGCAACCCTAATCTGTCTCTCATGTTTGATTTTACCAACATGATCAACGCCTTTGAACGCCCGCTGGATGCGCTTCGCGTGATGGCCCCGCATGTCACCGATGTGCATATCAAGGACGCCATAATTATCGAAGAGAAAGGTGGTTGGGCGCAGCAATGCTGTCGCAGCGGCGATGGTCACATTCCTCAGGCGCGGCTGCTTGTGGAGTTGCTATTGCTGGGGCAGGATCAACCACAGGTGCGGGCCTTTGGTTTAGAGGAAGAAGTGGGGTACCATTCGCCTCCCTATCGCTTTGTGAATGAGGAACTTGATCCATACATCCCCCATCGCCCCCTCAGCGAAACCAAGCTGGGACCAGAGGCCAATCTAGAAGAGCTCCTTGCGCAGGAAAGGTCCGACGCCAAACACCTTTGTTCGCATATTGATATGCTTTTGAAACAGTTGCGCGACCACGCAACCCTTAATCTAGGGGCGATCTGATGATGGATCTAGAAAATTACAAGCGTGTCACGCCGCCTGACGGGGCGGCGGCACTTGCCATGCGCATGGCAGACGAAGTGGGAGGCATTGCAAGGCGGTACTTTCGCACCCGACCAGAAGTTGCCAGCAAACAGGACGAAAGTCCGGTCACAATCGCAGACCGGGAAATCGAACTGGTCCTGCGGGATCGAATACGCGATGCCTTTCCATACCATGGCATCCGGGGTGAGGAATTTGCCGATCACCAATCCTCAGCCGACTGGTGTTGGCATCTTGATCCGATTGATGGAACGAAATCGTTCTTGTCCGGATCGCTGTGTTTTGGGACACAAATTGCATTGACGCATTTTGGTAGGCCGGTTCTGGGTTTGATTGACCAACCGATCACCGGTGAGCGTTGGATGTCCGAAAACGCGCGGTCAACACGGCTCAATGATCAAATCGCCGTTAGCAGCATGTGCGAGGAACTGTCAAACGCGGTTATGTACACCTCTGATCCTTACCTCTTTACGGGAGAACGCGCCGAAAAGTTCAACACTTTACGCAAGTCTGTCATGCTAACACGGTATTCGCACGATTGTTATGCGGCCGGGCTTCTTGCTATCGGACAAATTGATTTGCTTATCGAGACGGGCGTACATGCATACGATATAGCCGCACAAATCCCTGTGATCGAAGGTGCCGGCGGTGTCGTGAGTGATTGGAACGGCAACGCCCCTCAATTGGAGCACCAAGGAGAGTTTCTGGCCGCGTCTACGCCACAGCTTCATACAAGTGCGTTGGCAATCCTGCGTGGGAGGTTGTTATGTTAACTCGACCAGGTAACTGGGTGGATACATGACCCAAGAAGACGGATACCGGTTTTGTCACAAAGATTTCGTGACTTGAGAGGTTTTTGCGGTGGCGTTACCTTTGAGGGTGGATGAGGAGCGGCGGATGTTGTGTTGGTCGATTTCAAGGGAAGCCGATTTCCAAAGGATGTAATCTTGTATGCGGTCTGGTTCTACGTCCGCTTTCCAGTGTTCTACCGCGACCTTGAAGAGATCATGGCGGAGCGCGGAGTAGAGGTCGACCATGCCCCTTTGAACCGGTGGTTGGCGTAATTCTCTGAGCAGATCATATCTGAGGCACACAAGCGGAAGACACAGCCCGCGCGTTCCTGGCGAATGGACCAGACCTACATCAAGGTGGAGGGCCGCTGGTGCTACCTGTATCGGGCGGTCGACAAATTCGGAAATACGCTTGATTTCATTCTGTCGGAAGCACGCGATGAGGCGGCGGCCACCCGCTTTTTCGCGCTCACCATCCACAACAATGGCAGGCCGGATCGGGTTGTCATCGATAAGAGCGGTGCAAACGCTGCGGGGTTGGAGAACATGAATCTGCTGCTCCTGCTAGGCGATTGGTGCTGGCTGATTGAAGTTCTGCAGGTCAAATATCTGAACAATATCATCGAGCAGGACCATCAGTTCATCAAGCGGATCACTCGGCAAATGAAGGGCTTCAAATCCTTTGCCTCTGCGCAAGCGACCTTGGCCGGGATTGAAACCGCGCACATGATCCGAAAAGGCCAACTTGCCGGTCGAGGAGAACCCGCCATTCTGCAATTCAAGGCGCTCGCAGGATAAGTGTGTCCAACAAACGGCCGTTCTCAATCGTCAAGAAAGTGTGCGACAGAACCCGTTGATCTGTGCGATGGAACAGAATAGAAAATGACCGGGGGAGCGTTGGAATAACTATGGAGCATACGGTGGGTTTTCCAGCTTTGAACATGTCGGTGGTGCCCGAGGTCGAAGGTTTTTTTGACCCTGCAACCAATACGATTTCCTATATTGTGAAAGATCCTGCATCGAAGGCATGCGCAATCATCGACAGCGTTCTGGACATGGATTATGCGGCGGGTCGGATCACCTATAGCAGCGCAGATCGTCTGATCGAGGCGATCCGGTCCCGCGACCTGTCGCTTGAATGGATCATCGAGACGCATGTGCACGCAGATCATCTGTCAGCGGCACCCTATCTACAAGACAAGCTGGGTGGTAAAATTGGCGTTGGCGCCGGGATCAAGGTTATTCAGGATACCTTTGGCAAGATCTTTAACGAAGGCACTGAATTTCAACGCGATGGATCGCAGTTTGATGCCTTGTTTGAAGATGGCGACACCTATGAGATCGGCACAATGACCGCCTTTGTGATCGCAACGCCGGGTCATACGCCCGCCTGCATGGTGCATGTTATCGGCGATGCTACCTTTGCGGGGGATACGCTTTTTATGCCGGACGGCGGTTCGGCCCGTGCTGATTTTCCGGGCGGCGATGCCGGGCAATTATTCGATTCAATCCAATCCGTGCTGACCCTGCCGGACCAGATGCGCCTGTTCATTTGTCACGACTATGGCCCCGGTGGCCGTGCCATCGCCTGGGAGACCACAATCGGCCAGCAACGCGCAGACAATATCCATGTGGGTGGCGGCAAATCACGCGAGGACTTTATCAAGTTCCGCACCGAACGGGACGCCCAACTGGGGATGCCCAATTTGATTATTCCGTCCTTGCAGGTGAACATGCGGGCGGGTGAAATCCCGCGCGATGACACAGGTGCTCCGATGCTGAAGGTGCCGCTGAATGGTTTGTGAAAATGAGGGTTTGGTGCTGCGCGCAGACACAGGCGGTGTTGCCGTACTGACGTTGAACGCACCGAGATCTATCAACGCGCTGTCCGAGGCGATGTTGCACGCGCTGTCAGACATATTCGACACGATCGCGACAGACCGCAGTGTCAAAGCTGTGATCCTGCGCAGTGGCGGCAGTCACTTTTGTGCGGGCCACAACCTCAAGGAAATGACAGCGCGGCGTGCGGATGCGGATGGGGGGTTTCAGTACTTTCAGGACCTGTTCGCCACCTGTTCCGCAATGATGCTGCGTGTGGTGCGATTGCCGCAGCCTGTCATTGCCGAGGTCAAGGGCATCGCCACAGCTGCAGGATGCCAGCTTGTCGCGTCTTGTGATCTGGCTGTGGCGGCCGATGATGCCCGTTTTGCTACGTCGGGCGTCAACATCGGGTTGTTTTGTTCAACCCCGATGGTCGCCCTTAGCCGCAATGTGCCGCGCAAGCTGGCGATGGAGATGTTGCTATTGGGTGAATTTCTGCCCGCGACCCGCGTCGCCGAAATCGGGTTGATCAACCGCATCGTGCCGCTTGCAGACCTGGAAACGGCCGCCATGGAAATGGCCCGGATCATCGCAGATAAATCGCCCTCTGCCGTTAAAATCGGGAAGCGTGCGTTTTATGAGCAGCTCGAAATGTCGCTGGAAGAAGCCTATGCATTTGCCGGGCGCACGATGGCTGAAAACATGATGGCCCGCGATGCCGAGGCTGGCATCGGTGCGTTCACACGCAAAGAACCAATGCCCGAATGGACCGGTGATTGATGTAACAGGGCTTTTCGACTTAAGCGCGCCAGTCCACGGGGCATGAACTGGGGCTGCTGATCAGGTCGGGGCAGGGGGGGGTTGAAGTGGTCCGGCAAAACTGGACAGCGTGCTAAGATGTATCCAACCTTGAAAACGGGATACACAAATGACGAAGAGACGCAGTTTTTCAGACAAATTCAAAGCCACTGTAGCGCTTGAGGCGTTGC
>JBAUHN010000388.1:0-3693 GCA_049680295.1 Sulfitobacter sp. | reverse complement strand
GGGCACATGATGGTCAGAACGCGCCGCGTGACGCTCGGATCGAACGGGCGCTCGGACCCGTAGGTGAAATCCGCGTCGTAGAGGTCAACTTTCCAAAAGAGCTTCTGACCGCTCACCGTCACGGTTCCGAAGGTGTGATCGCCGTAAGGATCATTGTCCTCGGTAAAGCGCGTGTCCGTGGCCACGGCCGCCAGTGCCGCCGCCTGAAACTCTGCCCCCTCACCTGACACGCCGGGCGTGACAAGCACCTGCCCCTGAATACCCTTGGCCTGCATCTCCAATGCCGCGACCGGATCAATCAGCGCCTTGCGGAACAGGTCGTTCTGCGCCGCAATCGCCGCTGCCTGCAGGTTTGCGTCATTCTCAATCTCATTTACCGTCTCAAAGTCCAAAACCGTCTCTCCTATGTGCTGTGACCTCCGGGGCTGATCCCCTTTGGTGCTGGTTTTGAGCAAAGCCCTGAAAGGGCGTCGTCTCTAAAACCTGCCACGTGGCGAACGCGGTGAGGGGCGAGACAGGACAAATCGACAAGAGTGGTGCGGCCCGCAGGCGAAGCCGAGGACACGGTCTTGTCTATTTGTCTTGTCCGAGGGGGGAGGCCGCGCCTTCCCCCTGGCGGGAGGGCGGCGTTTGGCTTGTCCAAATCCCGCCTGACCAAACAAGGAATGGCAAAGGATCTGAGATCCTGCGCAAACGCAAAAGGGACCATCACCCGCATGGGCAGATCACCGCGGCCTGACCCGACCATGGCACAATACCCCTGCCCCGGCTCGGCAGAGACGGAGCAGGGGTTATTGGGACAGGGAGATCAGGTCGTGGGGTTCTGGGTGGAAGCCGGCCCGCCGGCTGGAACCTGGGGCACGGTCACGAGCCGAGGGGCTCGGGATTTGCCCAACACCAGAGATCGAAAACTTGCCGAATAAGATAACCGAGAATATGAGCTTTCTCGCACTGCAACCTTGTAGATGGATAGAAGGCCAAAAGTTTTTCACGTCCAATAACGGAGATCAAATGAATGGCCCTATGATGTCCTGAACAACGGCACTCAGATCACGCTGACGCCTAATCCGGTTTTCAGC
Source organism: Sulfitobacter sp. (assembly GCA_049680295.1). Classification (GTDB taxonomy): domain Bacteria; phylum Pseudomonadota; class Alphaproteobacteria; order Rhodobacterales; family Rhodobacteraceae; genus JBAUHN01. The sequence continues at coordinate 2,614 of JBAUHN010000388.1, read as the reverse complement.
TTCCCAGGCTTCTGCGCCTTCAAATCGAGCTGCGGCGACCGGGCCGTCTTTGCGATAGCCTTCAAAGCCATCGCCATCGCAGAACCGCCGGGCCAAGATGCCAATCGCAGCCTTAACAGTTTCAGCGTGGTTGCCTACCAGCGCTTTTTCGAAAGCGGATTGCAATGTTTCTGTTCCGCCCTTGTAGTGCTCAAGGCAATAGCAGAGATCGTGCGCGTCCTTCGGCTCAGCACGATGATCGAACGCAAAAGCTTTCAGACAGGTGAAACTGACAATGTCTGCATGGCGGATGGTTTCAGTCGTGACGCCTCCGCCATCTAGCAGTTCGGCAGTGATCTCGACAGTATCGTGGTGATCGAGCACCATCGCTGAATGTGGAATGTGGATTGCCGAAACAGCGCCTTCGGAAGGAAGCTCCTGAAGCACACCACCCTTCTCATCTCCTGCGTCAGCTAGAAATTCCAGGATGAGCACCGTCCCTTCAACAAGTTCCTGTTGCCAGCGCCAGGACAGCTTCTGACCCTTGTCGTTCTCAGACCGCTTGAACCCGATAGCCCTGATATTGTCTTCAAGGGTTCGATAAGCCTCAGTGTCAGCCAGCAGTTTCATATCCACGACGACATCAACATCACCGGTCCCAGCATGTGCAGGGACGGCTGGCGGGCGGTCCTTGATGAGATATCGTGGCGTGAGGCCACCCACCAGAAAGATGGAATCGCGCCAAGGCCCTAAATGGCGGTAAAGTGTGACCAGCACGCGCTCGCACGCTTCAGTGACAGTTTGGTTGTAGCCTTGAATGGCCGTCGGTTTCTTCATTGCCACACCAGTTTTTGAGATCTCAAATGCTCAGCCATCTCTTTTGAGCGGCCATGATCGTCAAGCAGATCGACATAGACTTGAAGCGGAGAAGCGAGCAACCTCTCGTCATCGTTGGACATCCCGCAACTGAGCTTGTTGGTGTTTGCATCGATCACGGTGAGGTTTGCACCTTCTGAAACTTCGCGCGCTCCAAGAACCACCAGGAGCCATTCGCGTGAACGCTTGTCCCTGACCCGCACTGCCAGATCGGAGACATTGGTGAGGAAAGGCGCATAGGATTGCGCAGCGAACTGCCCGGTGATTTCCAGATCATAATCGTCGTAGTAGTTCTCGCTCCGGATTTTGTGAACCATGTCCTCGGGTTTCATACGAGGAACATAGTAGCGGCTTCGTTTCGTTGCCGGTTCCACCAGGATGCTATCGCGCCAAGCGTCCAATAGGGCATCTGGCCGGATCAACCGCCGGCGCTTCACCGGTCCCTCCCCTTTCACCTGCAGCCAGTCGCGCCGCTCAAGATCCTTGAGGGTTTGAGATACGGTTGCCGGCGACACACCTGCTTCCACGGCGATTTCTGTCCCGGTGACCCATTCGCCGGGCCGTGCAAACAAAGCATGTAATACCCGTGCTCGGGTTCCCTTGAAAACGTTCACATCCTTGCGTCTCGCGCGCTTCGATTTCGGCTTATCGATCAGCACAAAGGTGTCGCCAACATCAATGTAGAGAGAACCGCTCAGGTCGTGATAGGCAACGCGTTCATCCCGAAGAAACGATCTGGCGCCATCTGAAACTGACCTCGCAATGATCATCGGGACAAAGCTTCGATTGGAGGATGCGAGTTGCTTCTGATACTGCTTGAGTTGCCAGACCACCTCGCGCGCATCCCTTGGAAACACGTCGCCACGCGTTTCCGCAACAATGGATAACTCCCGGTCTCCAATTGTGATCTGCATGATCACATCGGGTCTGAGACGCCCCGAAATCTCGGTTTCAAACGATATTTCTCCCAGTTGAGCGCCGGGAATTGCCTCAAGGCTATCACTCAAGCTTTCGACCAGTTCGCGATCTATATTTGCCGTTTCATCCATATTTACTGCCCAGAAGATATGCGTACATCTTTGTCATATTCACCTATTTGTCAATATTTACTGTTCAGCAAATCAAAAACTACGTCTGATAGTCATGAATGAGCCACGCCCGCGCCGCAACTGATCGGACAGCCCCTGCCCTGCCCCACAACAGGAAATCATCGCTCGATAGCTGGTATCCATCACCATTTTCACGCCGCCTGCCCGCTCAACCGACCATAGAAACTGCGCTCGAGATGCAACTCCCCTGCCCCGGCCTTTTCGACCATGCCGCGCAGATAGCCACCCGGAGACGCCACCTCGCCCGCGCAATGTTTGTCGAACACCAGAACAAGCGCTGCCGTCGCGATCTGAGGTCCAAGCCGGTCCTGAGCCAGGTTCCAGGCATGCTCGGAAATGCCGATCATCGGCCTGAGTTGACCCGCAACCCGGTGAAGATCACCCCAATCCTTCAGATATCCGCCCATATTGTGCGCCCAGGACGCGAATTCAGGACAGGCCTGCATCACTGTCGGTAAATCAAGCGCCGCTCCACGTTTCTTGCGGGTTTCAGCAACCCAATCTTCCAACTCTCTGTCCACCTGATCCTCCGGTAGCGCATTGGGCACCACGCCCGCCGCTTCCTTTTTTTCTGAGGAATTACTAGTTACAGGATTAAGTTGTTTTGTAATTAGTATATGAGGGTCAGAAATGACCTCCCTGGGGTTCAT
>JBAUHN010000387.1:0-15013 GCA_049680295.1 Sulfitobacter sp. | reverse complement strand
GGGCTATCTGGCTGCAATGTCAGGCCCTTTAAAACCGCTGCGCATCGCCATGTGTGACACAACATTTGACGGAGCACCCGTCGATCCTGCCTGCCAGACAGCGGTCCAAAACACAGCGCATCTGTTGGCGGACCTTGGGCATCACGTCACCCCATCACGCCCGCGTGCGGATCACAAAGGCATGATGCACGCCTGGACCCGGATTGTCGCCTGTGGCACAGCCCTTGGCATCCGGCAGGCGGTGGCAGCACAAGGCCGAAGCTTACGTGCAGGCGACATTCAGGGGGTATCGGCCAGCGCCGTAGCCTTTGCCGATACCATCAGCGGCGCGGATTATTTGGCAGCTGTTGGCGTTATTCACAAATACGGGCGCGAGATGGCGCATGCCTTTGCCGATTTTGACATATTGCTGTGTCCCACCATGGCCGAACCGCCTGCCAAAATCGGGCGGTTCACTCATGAACGCGACGATTATGAGGACTATCGCACCGGGCCGGGGGGCGTGTTCGAATACTCTCCTTTTTGCGCCAGCTTTAACGCTTCGGGGCAGCCTGCGGCGACGCTGCCTTTGCATTGGACGGAGGGTGGATTGCCTGTGGGCGTGCAGCTTGCCGCCGCTTTTGGCAACGACGAGATGTTGATCGCCCTGTGCGCGCAGATTGAGTGGGCACAGCCCTGGGCCAACAAACGCGCATCTTTTCGAGTGTAATCGGGCCAATGGGCCGCCACACCCACTTGTGGGGTAAAGTGTTTCATGTTCTGTCGCGGCCTGTAAACTACCGCACAAGATCCGGTTATACGGCAAGAACAATTGACAGAGAGACACCCCCAATGACGCAGATCATCACAGCATTATCCGAGATTTCAGGTAGATATGATGCGCTTTTTGTCGACCTTTGGGGCTGTGTGCACAATGGCGTTGCCGCCCTGCCCGACGCCGTCACCGCCTTGCAGGCCTACCGCAAACAGGGAGGTGCTGTGGTTCTGGTCACCAATTCGCCACGCGCACGCAGTGGTGTAACCAAACAACTTGATCACTTTGGTGTGCCAAAAGACAGCTGGGACACGATTGCCACTTCAGGCGACAGTGCCCGGTCTGCAATGTTTCGCGGCGTTGTAGGCCAACGCATTTGGCATATAGGTGAGCCAGGCGATCAACGGTTTTTTGAGCCGATTGGCGTGGTTCACGATCCGCTGGACATCACCCCTGTCCCGCTTGAAGACGCCGAAGGCATCGTCTGCACCAGCCCGTTTGACACGATGGCTGATCCTTCCGTGATGCGACCGCAGTTTTTGCTGGCAAAACAACGGGGGTTAAAATTGCTCTGCGCCAACCCTGATATTGTCGTTGACCGCGGTGAGGTGCGTGAATGGTGTGCCGGCGCCCTGGCGCAGCTATATACCGAAATGGGCGGAGAAAGCCTCTATTTCGGCAAGCCGCATCCGCCGATTTATGATCTGGCACGACGCAGATTGGCAGAATTGGGCAAAGACGTGTCTGACAGCAGAATACTGGCCATTGGTGACGGTGTATTGACCGACATCCGAGGGGCCATGGGGGAAGACATTGATTCATTGTTCATTTCCGGTGGTCTGGCTGCATCAGAAACCAAAACTGGAAAAAACCCGGATGAAAGCGCCCTAACCGACTATCTTGAAAGGGAAAAATCCAATCCAACTTACACTATAGGACAATTGCGCTGACCCATTTTTTACTTGATTTTCTGCGCTTGCAAAGTAATTAAGTTTCAAGAATTCCGACTCGTTCGGCATAAAGTTACTTAGAGGGTTATCATGTTGGACAATCTACCTCGCGGCACAATTTGTATCGAAGACATCGAAATGGGTATGTCGCGCCATCTCAATAAGATCGTGACGGACGAAGACATCGAGATGTTTGCACAGATCTCGACGGATCGGAATCCGGTGCATCTGGATGACGACTATGCCCGCGATACAATCTTTGAGGGGCGGATTGCACATGGGATGCTGACGGCTGGGTTGATCTCGGCTGTGATTGGCGAACAATTGCCGGGGCACGGCACGGTTTACATGGGCCAATCGCTTAGGTTTCTGGCGCCCGTGCGGCCCGGAGATATGGTCTATGCCGAGGTCAAAGTGATCGACATTGACCTGTCGAAACGCCGCGTTCAGCTGGACTGCCATTGCGCGGTTGATGGCAAAAAGGTGCTGGTCGGGGAAGCAACCGTTATGGCGCCTTCGCGCAAATTCGACTGACGCCCAGACTGCGACTTTTATTCGCCGGCAAATTGCAGCCGGTATCTTGCGTGTGCGCGTCCAGACCGCTACCCAACAGACATGCGGATTATCAGGGACTACCAATTTGTGGAAGACCGGGATCGCGGCGCCAGCGCTGCGATTGGTAATTTTGATGGTGTGCACCTTGGGCATCGGTCGGTTATTGACCTGGCACGCACCGCAGCACCTGAAGCACCTCTGGGCGTTGTCACCTTTGACCCGCATCCGCGCGCCTATTTTGCCCCCGACGCCCCGCCCTTTCGCCTGATGAGCCGCGAGGCACGCGCCAGCCGCCTGGAAAAACTGGGTGTTGAGCGATTGTACGAACTGAACTTTAACCGAAGCCTGGCCGAGCTATCACCACATGCTTTTGCACGCGATGTGATCTCGGACGGGTTTAACCTGACCCACGTCATTGTTGGAGATGATTTTTGCTTTGGTCAGGGGCGCAGCGGCACCGCCGACGACCTGATCCGGTTTGGCAAGGAAATGGGCTTTGGCGTGACGATCGCGCCGCTGATGGCACAATCAGACAACACGATCTCATCGACCGCGATCAGGCGCGCCTTAAGCGATGGGCGCCCGCGTGATGCGGCAGCGATGCTGGGGCATTGGCACCGCATCGAAGGGCCGGTGATCAGCGGCGAACAACGCGGCAGGGATTTGGGCTATCCGACTGCCAATATGTCCATCGAAGGTCTGCATCCACCAGCGTTTGGCGTCTACGCTGTTTTGGTCGATGTTTTGGACGGGCCACATAGTGGCAGCTACAAAGGGGTCGCATCCTTGGGCGTTCGCCCGATGTTTGGCGAAAATATTCCGAACCTTGAGACCTTTATCTTTGATTTCAAAGGCGACATTTACGACCGGCATGTGTCGATTGGCCTGATCGAATACCTGCGGCCCGAGGCAAAGTTTGATGGGCTTGAAGCATTAATCACGCAAATGGATGCGGATACTGCGCGCGCACGTCAGATTTTGGCCACCGTATGAGCGATGCCATTGATCGCGACGGGTTGAGCGACCGGTTTTGGGAAAAAAAGCCGCTCAGGAAAATGACGCAAAAAGAATGGGAAGCCTTGTGTGACGGCTGTGGTAAATGCTGTCTCAACAAGCTCGAGGATGAGGACAGCGGCGAGGTCGCCTTGACCCGCATTGCCTGTCGCTTGCTTGATGATGACAGTTGCCAATGTGCCCATTACGACATCCGTCATCAGTTTGTACCTGACTGCATTGTCTTGCGCCCGGACAATCTGGACAGCCACGCCTACTGGATGCCGCAAACCTGTGCGTATCGGTTGTTGTGGCAGGGGAAGCCTTTGTTCGATTGGCATCCGTTGGTTTCCGGCTCCGGTGACACGGTGCACAGCGCCGGGATGAGCGTTCGGGGATGGACGCTGTCGGAATTCGACATTCCCGAAGACGAATGGGAAGATCATATTATCGAGGAACCGAGCTGATGTTTTTTGCCTCTGACAATGCGGGGCCTGTGCACCCGCAAATCATGGCCGCCGTGACGCGCGCCAACGAAGGCTACGCCATGCCTTACGGCGCGGACGCGATCATGGATGGGGTCCGCGCAAAGCTGCGTGCAGTCTTTGAGGCGCCGAAGGCAGCGGTCTATCTGGTGACAACGGGCACGGCGGCCAATGCTTTGGCCCTCGCCTGTTTTACCCAGCCTTGGGACACGGTTTTTTGCTCGCCCGTGGCGCATATCCACGAGGACGAATGCAATGCGCCTGAGTTTTACACAGGCTCGGCCAAACTGACGCTGGTTGCGGGGGATGACAAAATGACCCCCGATGCCTTGCGCCGCAGTATTGAGGGCGAAGAGGGGCGCGGCGTGCACGGACCCCAACGCGGCCCTGTATCAATCACTCAGGTCACTGAACGGGGCCAGATCTATTCGCTGGCGGAATTGAACGCCTTGACTAAGATAGCATCGGATTTTGGCCTGCCCGTGCATCTGGATGGGGCGCGATTTGCGAATGCCCTGGTGGCGCTTGACTGTTCGCCCGCGGATATGACGTGGAAAGCAGGCGTCGACGTTCTTAGCTTTGGTGGCACAAAAAACGGCTGCATGGGCGTTGAGGCGGTGATTATCTTTGACCCCGAAAAAGCGTGGGAATTTGAGTTGCGGCGCAAACGTGGCGCGCATCTGATGTCCAAACATCGGTTCTTATCGGCGCAAATGGCAGGGTATCTGCAAAATGATCTGTGGTTGGAAACCGCCCGGCAAGCCAATGACAATGGCAAACATCTGGTGGATGGACTGCGGCGCAAAGGTGCGGATTTCCTGCATGACCCGCAAGCCAATATGATATTTGCCAATCTGCCGCGTGCAGCCCATCAAAGACTGCATGATGCGGGTGCACAATATTACATCTGGTCTGGTCAGCTAGAAGGCTCGGATCCAGATGAATTACTGGCCGCGCGACTGGTTTGTGACTGGTCGATCACCAAAGATCAGATCGACCAGTTTCTAAGTTTTATCTGAGGAAAGTTTGCGTCACAGATCACCGCCAAGATGGGCACCCAGATCATCAATGGAGTCCTGCCCCCAAAATCGCTGACCGCTGTCTACAATATAGAAAGGCGCGCCAAAGACACCGCGCTCAACGGCTTCTTCGAGATTGGCGGCGTAAGTCTCGGCGCCTTGAAGCAGGCCGCTATCGGCAAGCGAAGGATCAAATCCAGCCTCAATCAGGCATTCCTTAACGACCGCATCCTCGGCAATGTCTTTTTCATCTGCCCAGACCGACCGTAGAATTGCGTGCATCAAAGCCCCCAGGTCACCGCCGCCTGCATTTTGGGCGGCAATAAACGCATAGGCCGCTGGCGCACCGTTTGTTGGCCAATGCGCAGGTTTCAAATTAAAAGGCATGCCGAGCTTTTTGGCCTGCCGAACCAAGTCTTGCGCGCGGTACGCCATCCGGTTTGGGTGGCGGTCTTTTGGCAGCGTCCCGCCGGTACGGCCAAAGGCCGCGACAATGTCGAAAGGTTTGTACGTCACCGTTGCACCATGTTTGGCTGCAACCTTTTCGGCGCGGTTGCCCGCCAAATACGCGTATGGCGAGAGTGTCGCAAAAAAGAGATCAATATGGGCCATTTCAGCGCTCCTTGGGTACTGTGTTACTTTGACGATTGGTAAGGGCATGCTACGTGGTGTCAACGTCACGATTCTGTCACACAGCCTGCCGCTGCCACGGGAAATCTGCATATGCCAAATATCACGGAACCGAAACTTATTTCAGGTAACGCCAACATGCCGTTGGCCAAGGCGATCGCACGGCGCATGTCGATGCATCGCGGTGTCACCGTCGGACTGGTGGACACCCGAGTTGAGCGGTTCAACGATGGCGAGATTTTTGTCGAAGTATTTGAGAATGTGCGTGGCGAGGACATGTTCATTATTCAACCCACTTCAAATCCGGCAAATGACAATCTGATGGAATTGCTGATCATGGCCGATGCCCTGCGCCGGTCCAGTGCGGCGCGGATCACCGCTGTCTTACCCTACTTCGGGTATGCCCGACAGGACAGGCGCACCAAGGCGCGCACACCGATCACGGCCAAACTGGTGGCCAATATGCTGGTGGGTACCGGCATAGAACGGGTCCTGACGATGGACCTGCATGCGGCGCAAATCCAGGGGTTCTTTGATATCCCAGTGGACAATCTTTATGCGTCACCGGTGTTCGCGCTGGACATTAAAACCACGTTCAAGGACCGGATGGGGGAATTGATGGTGGTCTCGCCTGACGTTGGCGGTGTGGCGCGCGCGCGCGAGCTGGCAAAGCGCATTAACTCTCCGCTGGCCATTGTGGACAAACGTCGCGAAAAACCCGGTGAAATCGCAGAAATGACAGTAATCGGCGATGTTTCAGGGAAAACTTGCCTGATTGTGGATGATATCTGCGATACGGCTGGCACGCTGTGCAAGGCCGCCGAGGTGTTGATGCAGGCGGGCGCCAAGGAAGTGCATTCCTACATCAGCCACGGAGTTATGTCCGGCCCGGCCGTCGAGCGTGTGACAAATTCGGTAATGAAATCGTTGGTTTTGACCGATTCCATCGCGCCCACGAAGGAGATCAACGAGGCCGCGAACATCCGCATCGTGCCCACGGCACCGATTTTTGCCCAGGCAATCCTGAACATTTGGAACGGCACTTCGGTGTCGTCGCTGTTTGAGGCAGACACACTTAGCCCAATTTATGACGGAACATACGCCGCTGAGTAGTCAACGGTGCTACGTTAATAAATATCCCATTCGTCCGCTTGCCGCAATTCGCCAAAGGCCATCCAATTGGCCCTGACGCGTGCAACACGGGTATCCCCCCAGGTTCGAAATACAATGTCAAAGCTGGATTGGGTGATGTGATCCGCGCTAAGATCGGCGCGCATGACGGTTTCGCCAGCCATGTCCCAGAGCGACATTGAAACGTGGACAACAGGTACCCCGCGAAAGGGTTCCGCAAATGTCACTGTGACCCTGCGTTCGCGCTGCCCTTGCCCGGTCCACATTTCGCCATTGTCTTCAAAGTCTGAAAACAGGACTTCGCTGCCCTGATCTATCCCGACCAGATGGTTGCGCAGGCGTTTCATCGTGAGATCATCCAAGGCGTGAACCGGCGGTCGCCCGTCCTGGCAGTCGAGGTTTGATGGAAATGAAAAAGCCCCGCAGAAGCGAGGCTTTTAACGATATTTTTTGAAGTGCGCATTACAGCGAAGGCTGTTTGACCGACAAACCAATTTCATCGCCCATAGCAACCATATCAGACAATAGTTTGGCTGCGTCATCAACCGGACCCGGCTCATTGACGAAAGTTTCCTTCGCCGTCTTGTAGCTGCTGTGCGCCTCTTCCATCATTGCGTCCATGTCCGCCTGGGTCATGTCGCCCTTGGCAACGGCGCGCTCAGCCAGGACAGACACACCACGGCTGCTGATTTCGGCGAAACCACCGGTGACGACATATTCTGCCGCCCCTTCTGGTCCGTCGGTCCGCAACAGACCAGGACGCAGCGTCGTGATCGTTGGCGCATGGTCCGGCATTGCCGTCATATCGCCATCAGCGCCCGGAATTTGCACTGCCGTCACTTGCGCCTTAGCCAAACGCCGCTCAGGCGAAACAAGGTCGAATTGCATTGTGTCAGCCATGATTAGCTCCTTCAGGCGGCGTCAGCGGCCATTTTTTCAGCTTTCGCTTTCACTTCGTCAATGCCACCAACCATATAGAAGGCACCTTCGGGAAGGTGATCGTATTCACCGGCAACCACCGCTTTGAACGACGAAATGGTTTCTTCCAGCGGCACCTGAACACCGTCAGATCCCGTAAAGACCTTCGCAACATCAAAGGGTTGCGACAAGAAGCGTTCGATTTTACGCGCACGTGCCACGGCCAGTTTATCTTCTTCGCTCAGCTCGTCCATGCCGAGGATCGCGATGATGTCTTGCAGGGATTTATAGCGTTGCAGAACTTGCTGCACGTCGGTGGCAACTTTGTAATGCTCTTCGCCAATGATCAGCGGATCCAGCAAACGCGAGGTGGAACCAAGCGGATCAACCGCCGGGTAAATGCCTTTTTCCGAAATCGCCCGGTCCAGAACCGTCGTCGCATCAAGGTGCGCAAAGGACGTCGCAGGTGCCGGGTCGGTCAAGTCATCCGCAGGAACATAAACCGCCTGAACAGAGGTAATCGAGCCCGCCTTTGTCGAGGCAATGCGTTCCTGCATCACACCCATGTCGGTTGCCAGTGTGGGCTGATAACCCACAGCAGACGGGATACGACCCAGCAGGGCCGACACTTCGGAACCAGCTTGGGTAAAGCGGAAGATGTTGTCGACGAAGAACAGAACGTCGGAACCGGATTCATCGCGGAACTGTTCGGCCAGTGTCAGGCCGGACAACGCAATCCGCATACGCGCGCCGGGAGGTTCGTTCATCTGGCCGTAGACCAGCGCGATTTTGGACTTTTCCAGATCGTCAGGCACGATAACGGCCGATTCGATCATTTCGTGGTAAAGGTCGTTGCCCTCACGGGTCCGCTCACCCACGCCCGCAAACACGGACAGACCCGAGTGCACTTTGGCGATGTTGTTGATCAATTCCATGATCAAAACGGTTTTACCAACACCGGCACCACCGAACAGACCAATTTTACCACCCTTGGTGTAAGGCGCCAAAAGGTCGATCACCTTGATGCCTGTTACCAGAATTTCTGTCGCGGTGGACTGGTCGGCAAAGGCAGGCGCGTCGCCATGGATCGCACGGGTTGTTTTCGACTTTACCGGGCCTTTTTCGTCAACCGGGTCGCCGGTCACGTTCATGATCCGACCCAATGTCGCGGTGCCAACCGGCACGCGGATCTGGTCACCTGTGTCGGTGACACTTTGACCACGTACCAGACCTTCTGTCGCATCCATCGCGATGGTGCGGACGGTATTTTCGCCCAGGTGCTGTGCAACCTCAAGAACCAGTTTTTTGCCCTGGTTTTCGGTTGTCAACGCGTTGAGGATTTCCGGAAGGTTATCTTCAAACTGTACGTCAACGACCGCGCCGATGATTTGGGTGATTTTGCCGACTGCTTTTGCCATGTCGTTTCTCCGATTTGTCTTACAGCGCTTCCGCGCCGGAAATGATTTCAATCAGCTCGTTAGTGATAACGGCCTGACGCGAGCGGTTGTATTGGATGGTCAGCTTGTCGATCATCTCGCCCGCGTTGCGCGTCGCATTGTCCATTGCGGACATACGCGCGCCTTGTTCTGATGCACCGTTTTCCAGCAGGGCTGAAAACAGCTGCGTTGCGACACCGCGTGGCAACAGATCCGCCAGAATTTCTTCTTCTGAGGGTTCATAGTCGAAAAGGCTGGAGGCCTCATCTGTTTCAGCGTCGTCGAATTTGGCCGGGATGATCTGCTTTGCAATCGGCGTTTGTGAAACGACGTTCACAAATTCCGCGTAGAAAATCGTCGCGACGTCAAATTCACCGGCATCAAAACGGGCCAGCACATCACGTGCGATCCCTTGTGCGTCGGCATAGCCTAGTCGTTTGACCGCTGACAGATCGACGTGACCAATCATGTGGTCGGCAAAATCGCGGCGCATCTGGTCGCGACCTTTTTTACCAACCGTCAGGATTTTCACGTCCTTCCCTGCAGCGAGCAGATCACGGGCCTGCGCCTTGGCCATCTTGGCGATGTTGGCGTTAAAACCACCGCACAGGCCGCGTTCGGACGTCATGACGACCAGCAGGTGCACTTTATCACTGCCTGTGCCCGACAACAGCTTGGGCGCTGAATCCGAGCCACCAACAGACGCCGACAAACCTGCCATCACGGCATTAAACCGTTCTGTATAGGGGCGCGACTGTTCGGCAGCCTCCTGCGCGCGGCGAAGTTTCGCCGCGGCAACCATTTGCATGGCCTTAGTGATCTTGCGGGTCGATTTGACCGATGAGATCCTGTTTTTAAGGTCCTTGAGATTTGGCATTGCCTTATCTCTCCTTAAGCAAAGTCAGCTGCAAAACCGTCGATTGCGGCTTTGATTTTGTCTTCCAACTCGTCCTTGACCTTGCGGTCATTGTTGGTGATGTCGAGCAGAAGATCCGCGTGTTTACTGCGCAGATGCGCCAGCAATCCGGCCTCAAAACGGCCCACTTCCTTGACGTCCACCTTGTCCAGATAGCCTTTGGTGCCGGCATAGATGACGCAGACGATCTCGGAGTTGGTCAGCGGCGAATACTGCGGCTGTTTCATCAATTCGGTCAGACGCGCACCACGGGCCAGCAATTGCTGGGTCGCGGCATCAAGATCAGAGCCGAACTGAGCAAAGGCCGCTATTTCGCGGTATTGTGCCAGCGATAGTTTCACCGGACCAGCAACAGACGACATCGCTTTGGTCTGAGCCGACGATCCAACACGGCTGACCGAAAGACCGGTGTTCACAGCCGGGCGAATGCCCTGATAGAACAATTCGGTTTCAAGGAAAATCTGACCGTCGGTGATCGAAATCACGTTGGTCGGGATGAACGCGGATACGTCACCACCTTGGGTTTCAATGATTGGCAGTGCGGTCAATGAACCGTTGCCCGCGTCATCGCCCAATTTTGCCGAACGTTCCAGCAAACGAGAGTGCAGATAGAAAACGTCGCCTGGATAGGCTTCACGGCCCGGTGGGCGACGCAGAAGTAGCGACATCTGGCGGTAAGATACAGCCTGTTTGGACAGATCATCATAGATGATCAGCGCGTGACGGCCATTGTCGCGGAAATGTTCCGCCATGGCTGTTGCCGAATAGGGTGCCAGAAACTGCATCGGCGCAGGCTCGGAGGCGGTTGCAGCGACAACGATGGAATATTCAATCGCGCCGGTTTCTTCCAGCTTTTTGACCAGCTGCGCCACGGTCGAGCGTTTTTGCCCGATCGCAACATAGACGCAGTACATCTTTTTGCCTTCGTCGTCACCTGCGGCCTTGTTGACTTGTGCCTGGTTCAACATCGCGTCCAGCGCAACGGCGGTTTTACCGGTCTGACGGTCGCCAATGATCAGTTCGCGCTGGCCACGGCCAATCGGGATCATCGCGTCCACGGATTTAATGCCGGTCGACATCGGCTCATGCACCGATTTGCGCGGGATAATGCCGGGCGCTTTGACGTCGGCGACGCCGCGCTTTTTCGATTTGATCGGACCTTTGCCGTCAATCGGGTTGCCCAGACCGTCAACAACACGGCCCAGCAGTTCATCGCCAACCGGCACGTCAACGATGGAGTTGGTACGTTTGACAACATCACCTTCTTTGATGTCGCGGTCAGAGCCGAAGATAACAACACCGACGTTATCTGCCTCAAGGTTCAGCGCCATGCCTTGAATGCCGCCAGGGAATTCGACCATTTCACCGGCCTGAACATTGTCCAATCCGTAAACGCGGGCGATCCCGTCACCAACGGACAGAACCCGGCCGACTTCGGCGACTTCTGCTTCTTGACCGAAATTCTTAATCTGGTCCTTCAGGATCGCAGAAATTTCTGCTGCTTGGATACCCATTTACCCGACCTCTTTCATTGCATTCTGGAGTGAATTGAGCTTGGCACGGATTGACGTGTCAATCATATGCGAGCCGACTTTTACAACAAGACCGCCGATGAGAGTTTCATCAACGGTCGCATTGAGTGTTACGGTTTTGCCAGTCGTTGCTTTCAAGGACTTCGCAAGTTTATCTGCCTGCGTCTTTGTCAGCGTCTTGGCACTGATCACATCTGCGGTCACTTCGCCTTTGTCTTTTGCGATGATGTCACGCAGCGTTGCCACAAGGTGCGGCAATACGAAAAGACGGCGCTTTTGCGCCATCAGAGCCAGCGTGTTGGTCATCAGTGGCGAAAGTTTCATTGCCTTGGACAATGCGCCGATCGCACCAGCCTGTTCATCACGCGTATAGATAGGGGAATGGATAAGAGCCTGGAAATCTTCGCTCTGTGCCAATGATGTGCTGATCACATCCAGATCGGTTTCGACGGCTTTGACCTTTTTGGCGTCTTTCGCCAGATCGTAGACAGCCGTCGCATAGCGTGCAGCGATACTTGTGGAAATCGAAGCTGGTTCTGACACATCCACCCTTTCGTTATTCTGGCCCCGGATATGCGTAAAAAACGCGTCACCGAGGGTGTTGGCGCGGCTTGACCTATATCAAGACGACGAAATCAGTGGGGATGTAACAGACAGTCACAAACCTCGCAACATGTGATAGTTACCCCCACTACAACTCATTTCCTTATGTTTTCAGGGTCTTGTGGGAAAAGCTGCCCATTTGCCCCCGAGAATCTATGCCAATATGTCGCAGTTAAACGACGTTAGGGCGATTCTGCCCTTCGAGAGAAGCCTTTTAAATCGGTTTGGCGCTGGGTTCTAACACACCGACCGTGCGCCGTTTTACCGTGCGCTCGACCTTGCCCTTGGGCGGATAAACCAGCTTTGTCGCTTCGACCATGAACGCGCCGCCTGCCATCATCGTCGGCATGTGACGGCCAAATTTCTCAAACATCGGGCCGGACTTCATCCAGATCCGTTTTGCCGACGGAATTTGATAGAGCGCGCCCAGATGGCGTTCGGGCAAAAACTGATGTTTGCGCAATTGAGTTTCCAACTGGCCCGGCGAATAAGGTCTGCCAAAGCCAAATGGCGTTCGATCCCGCCGTGCCCATAGTCCGGCACGGTTCGGCACGATAAATAGCGCCCGCCCGCCCGGTCCCAAAACGCGCCAGCATTCCTCTAGCAGGTCGGAAGGGTGCTCGGACGTTTCCAGCCCGTGCAGCAGCACCAGCTTGTCCACATGACCGGTCTCAATTGGCCACAGTGTTTCCTGCGTCAAGACAGAGACGTTCGGCATGTTGGCAGGCCATGGCATCACGCCTTGTGGCCCCGGCATCAAGGCAATAACGCGCCGTGCATCGGCCAGATAGGGGCGCAGTAAGGGGGCCGCAAACCCGTATCCCGCAACAGTCTGACCTTTCGCTTCGGGCCAGATTTCGCGCATGCGCGCATGCAAAGACATCTGTGCCGCGCGCCCTAAAGCGCTGCGATAGTAGAAGTTTCGCAAATCTTGTACATCAAGATGCATTGCGGCCAGCCCTTTGATCCGTCAGTCTGGCGACACTCTAGCAATCAAAAGGCAAATGACCATGCCCCTCAAGATCATCACGATCCCCTGCCTCGATGACAATTACGCATTTTTGATAAACGATGAAGCGACAGGGACAACCGCGCTGATCGATGCACCCGACGCCGCGCCAATATTGGCGGAGCTTCGCAAACAAGACTGGGATCTGGATCAGATCTGGCTGACCCACCATCACAATGATCATATTGACGGTGTTGCCGAACTGTTGGCGTCACATACTGCAACCGTCACGGGCGCGCGCGCCGATACCCACCGTTTGCCGCCTCTGGACCAAAGTGTTGCGGATGGCGACCGGTTCACATTTGCCGGTCATGATGTGCAGATCCTTGACGTGTCCGGGCATACTGTCGGGCATATCGCGTTCTATGTGCCGGACGCGGGCGCTGTATTTACTGCTGATAGTCTGATGGCACTGGGGTGTGGGCGGTTGTTTGAGGGCACACCCGCGCAGATGTGGCAGAGCTTGCAAAAACTCATGGCGCTGCCGCAAGACACCCTTGTGTGTTCAGGGCACGAATACACATCCGCCAACGCGAAATTCGCTTTGACCATTGATCCCGACAATCCAGCACTTATATCCCGATCAGGTGAGATTGATGCCGCCCGTGCAGCAAACCGGCCCACCGTTCCGTCAATCTTGCGCCATGAGTTGGATACAAATCCGTTTTTGCGCGCCTCAAACCCCGATATTCGCGCCCGTTTGGGCATGACAACCGCCTCAGACGCAGAGGTTTTCAAGGAAATTCGCGCGCGCAAGGATGCGTTTTAGGTCACATATTCACGCTACAGACACATAATCACCCTTTTTGTGACCGTTAGTTTGCAGAATTTACTTGAAGACCGGCGTCGATCAACCAAACTCTAATACTATGAGGCTACGGTCGGCTTCACATGCTGTCATCGTTCAGTCTTTGACCGACCCCGACAAGAAGGAGCACATATCGTGCCGTCATTTTCAACAACTCTTGAACAGGCGATCCATTCCGCGCTGGCGCAGGCCAATGCGCGCAGGCATGAATTCGCGACGCTGGAGCACCTTCTGCTGGCCCTCGTTGATGAACCCGATGCTGTCCGCGTGATGAAGGCCTGCGGCGTCGACATGGACGAATTACGCGCCACTCTGGTCGATTTCGTGGATGAAGAGCTATCAAATCTGGTGACGGATGTGGATGGGTCCGAAGCTGTGCCAACAGCCGCCTTTCAGCGCGTCATTCAGCGTGCGGCAATCCATGTGCAATCCTCTGGTCGAACCGAAGTAACTGGCGCCAACGTGCTGGTCGCGATCTTTGCCGAGCGTGAAAGCAATGCGGCCTATTTCCTACAAGAACAGGAAATGACGCGCTATGACGCTGTGAACTATATTGCACATGGTGTCGCCAAAGACCCGAATTATGGCGAGGCACGCCCCGTTGCTGGTGCCCCCGATCACGAAGAAGAGGCACAGGGCGTCACTGAGGGCGACAAAAAAGAATCCGCACTGGAAAAATACTGCGTGGACCTGAATGAAAAATCCCGCGAAGGCGATATTGACCCGCTGATCGGTCGAGAAAGCGAAGTGGAACGTTGCATCCAGGTTCTGTGCCGTCGCCGCAAAAACAATCCACTGCTGGTAGGGGATCCCGGTGTCGGCAAAACCGCCATCGCCGAAGGATTGGCACGCAAGATTGTCGCCGGTGAAACGCCCGAAGTGCTGGAAAACACGACGATCTATTCGCTGGATATGGGCGCCTTGTTGGCCGGAACCCGATATCGCGGCGATTTTGAGGAACGTCTGAAGGCTGTGGTGACTGAATTGGAAGATCACAAAGACGCGGTTTTGTTTATTGATGAAATTCACACTGTGATCGGCGCCGGGGCCACGTCGGGCGGAGCTATGGATGCCTCAAATCTGTTGAAACCTGCCTTGGCGGGCGGAAAACTGCGGACAATGGGATCAACCACCTATAAAGAATTCCGCCAGCATTTCGAAAAGGACCGTGCATTGGCACGCCGGTTCCAGAAGATCGACGTGAATGAACCTTCGGTCGAGGATTCGGTGAAAATTCTGCGCGGCCTCAAACCCTATTTTGAGGACCATCATTC
>JBAUHN010000386.1:0-1830 GCA_049680295.1 Sulfitobacter sp. | reverse complement strand
GCCCACACTAATGCCCGGATCATCTGGTCGCCTGACGTGAACCCGACCAGGTCCGCCAGTGCATCTGGTTGCACCCCGTCGTTACCCAGCATACCGCCAGAGCCATATCCCAACGTCGTCCATGCTGGGGCATCGTCAATACCGTCATACAAGGTCTTAACAGCCAGAATGCTTAACCGGTGCGAACCACCGTCCAATACAACCGGTTCGCCGGCAAATGTCGCGTGTCCAGTTTTCAGGAATCGGCGGGCGGAATAGACTGGGGCTGATTCCAGTTCAGTACGTACTTCGTCTTCTATGTCTTGACGCAGTGCCTTGTGTTCGCGTTGTAATGCCTTGAGAATCTTTGACTTCGCGTTGCCCAGCCATTGCATGTCGCGCACGCTGCGGCGCTGCAATTCATCAATGGCTTCGTCGGTCGACTGCTGGGTAATGCGTTGGTATTCGGCCCACTCATCGCGGGTCATGTCCGCTTCGGTGGCACTCCCGAATAGCGGTTCTGGCCCGTTTACTTGTTTCGCGGCTTCTATTTGCTCATCGGACGCCATTAGGCGATCCATGACACCACGAACCTCGGGTGTCAGATCGACGTTCAGATTGTCAGTATGACGGTATATCCGGACCAACCACGCCTTGAAGCGTTGAAACAGAGACTGCATCGCAGGGTTAGGCGACTTGCCTTCCATCAAATAGGCTTCGAACCCTCTGGCGAATTTTTCATGGGCGTCGCGTCGCTCATCCAGACTCAAGCCCTGCCAGGTGGCAATGTCACCGATGCCGTTCCAATCCAGTATTGTTTGCAGGTCGGCTTTCAGGTCAGTCGGGGCGCCGTCACGGCTGGCGATATTCGCCAGCGTTTCGAAGTAGAAGTGCCCGCCCTCATGCAAAAACGTACTCAAATCCGCGCCTTTGAGCAGCGCAATGGTGTTGGTTGATGGTTGGAATAACCCACGGTCGTTTTGTGCCAATGCGTCGCCAATAGGCGATTCAGCGACTACTTTCAGGGGGAACTGTTCGTACAGTTGCGTGGGGGTCTGCCCGGCACGGCCGGCCATGGCACCGTAAAACTCAGCCACCATGGTTGCATATGCGTTGTTGACATCCGGCGTGAAGCGGTTGGCGTTTGCCAACTGCTCCTTAACCCTGGTCTGTACCGTTTCGATATCAGCCAGGACCGCCGTCTGCCGGTCCGACCGGTCAACTTCTTCACTCACCTCGTTTTCGAAGTTGACGGCCGTTTCGCGTGCCTGATGCTGAATCTCAGATTGGGTAAGCGCATCAGGCGACGTTTTCAAATGATCGATCAGGGCGCTTTGCGCTGGCGTCTCGGCCAGGTGCGCAATGAATGCCCCGGTTTCGATCTTGACGCTGGTGCCGGTGGTCGTGGCATCAGCTAGTTGTTCAGAGACGCCGGGAACCGAATTCGGGCTGATGCCGTTCTGCGACAGCACATCGCTAAGAATTTGCGGATCGATATAGACAGCCTCGATATCTGCCCCGGCCTCTTGAATCGCGTCGTCAATGAATTTTGCGAACGTCTCTGGCGAGCGCTGGCGAACCTTACTTTTTGACGCGGCTTTGATCGTCTCTCGAATCTGTTCAATCCGCTCCTGCGACTGTTGAACTTTATCCAAACGAATCTGGTTTCTGGTGGCCATTGTGGCGACCGCAACGTCGACCGGCGCGGTAAACATTTCGCCGAAGAACTCGGCCATGACTTCGCCCGCACCAATCTCGCTGAATGACTTGCCTTCAGCCAGGGTAGCGGCAACTTCACCCGTTGCCCCCAGGGTGCCCTGTAATGGCGTTTGCATCAGCAGGTTCTTAAAC
>JBAUHN010000385.1:0-2092 GCA_049680295.1 Sulfitobacter sp. | reverse complement strand
GCACGTAGCACCAGTTTTTCTGCGGCCCCTCCAGACATTTGAACGGCCGCATAGACAGGAAATGATCGGAAAAAGGGGCGTCGGCCATCTCAAGGCTATAGCTGCCCTCAGAGTCAAAGTTTAGCGTCGCGATTTCAATGCGTGTGCCTTGAATATCTTCAAGGAAAACCGCGCGCGACTCAGCGGCAGCGCCGCCTGCGATGATCCCCAATGCCAGCCACAAATAGCGTTTCATCGTTACTCCTCCCGTCACACAATCTACGTTATTTTGGCCAAAGTTGCAGTGCGACCAAAGTGGCAGTTTTGACCTCCTACTCCGTTCCGCCCGCTTACGACCAATGTTCAATACCCGCAAAGCCGCTTTGCACGAATACTGTACGCAGGGCCGCAAGCTTTTGAACTGCACTGCATGGCCCTCAGAGATACGCCCAGCAATCGGGCATAGGGAGGAGACCTAACCAATGAACAGATTTATTATTGCCGCATCACTCAGCATTATGGCGAGCACAGCATTTTCGGGGGCGCAAGCTGCTGGCGTTACCGAGGACATGCTGGCCAATGACGCCGCATCGACAGGCGACGTGTTGACCAATGGCATGGGCCGCCATTTGCAGAGGCACTCACCTCTGGACATGCTCAACAAAGAAAACGTCAAGAACCTGCAACCTGCATGGGCGTTCAGCCTTGGCGGGGAAAAGCAGCGCGGTCAGGAAACCCAGCCTATCGTCCATGATGGCGTGATGTACATCACCGGATCCTACAGCCGGATGTATGCGATTGACGTCATGACCGGCAAAGAGATCTGGCAGTATGACGCCCGCCTACCCGAAGGCATCCTGCCTTGCTGTGATGTGGTTAACCGCGGTGCCGCAATCTATGGCGATAACATCTATTTCGGTACTTTGGACGCGCGGATCGTCGCGCTGAACCAAAAGACGGGTGATGTCGTTTGGAACAAAAAGATTGCCGATTACAAGGCGGGTTATTCCTATACGGCCGCGCCGCTGATTGTTGATGGTCTCATCATTACAGGTAACTCAGGCGGCGAATTTGGCATCGTAGGCTCAGTACAGGCCCGCAGCGCCGAGACGGGTGATCTGGTTTGGGACCGTCCGGTGATTGAAGGCCACATGGGTACGCTAAACGGCGAAGAAAGCACGATGACTGGCACGCTCAATGCGACATGGCCGGGTGACATGTGGAAGACCGGTGGCGGTGCGACTTGGCTTGGTGGTTCCTACGACGCGGACACGGACACGCTTGTGTTTGGCACGGGCAACCCTGCACCGTGGAACAGCCACCTGCGTGCAGCCGGTGAGCCAAGCGAGGGCAACAAAGGCGACAACCTTTATGCCGCATCGCGTATTGGCATCGACCCTGCGACAGGCGAAATCAAATGGCACTACCAGACCACGCCCCGCGAAGGCTGGGATTATGACGGAGTGAACGAAGTGGTCGCCTATACGGACCGTTCCGGTAACAAGCGTTTTGCCACGGCGGACCGCAACGGGTTTTTCTACGTGTTGAACCGCGAAGACGGCAAATTCGTCTCTGCTGTGCCCTTTGTCAAAGATATCTCATGGGCCAGCGGCATTGACGACAACGGACGCCCGATCTTTATCGAAGAGAACCGCCCGGGTAATCCCGCCGACGCGGCCGACGGCAAAAAGGGTTCGGTTGTGTTTTCCTCACCTGGTTTCCTTGGCGGCAAAAACTGGATGCCGATGGCGCACTCACCCAAGACTGGCCTGTTCTATGTGCCGTCTAACGAGTGGGGCATGGACATGTGGAACGAGCCGATTTCCTACAAGAAGGGCGCCGCCTACCTTGGCTCAGGCTTTACCATCAAGCCGAACTACGACGATCACATCGGCAGCTTGAAAGCCATCGACCCTGACACGGGCGAACTGAAGTGGGAGTTCAAGAACAACGCGCCACTTTGGGGTGGTGTAATGACCACTGCTGGCGGTCTGGTGTTCACTGGTACACCAGAGGGTGAATTCATCGCCTTTGATGATGAAACCGGCGAACAGCTGTGGTCCTTCCAGACAGGTTCCGGCGTGATTGGTCAGCCAATTACATGGGAGCAGGA
>JBAUHN010000384.1:0-6411 GCA_049680295.1 Sulfitobacter sp. | reverse complement strand
ACCACATCGTTTTCTATGACAAACCCTTTCTCAAGTTTGAAAGGCTTTTGGAAACTTACGTGGCAACTGCGCCCCGCGGGTTTCAATCGTTCAGAATGGCGATACCGGTCTGGATCCGTGAAAAGCTGTTTCAGAAGGACCTCATCCAGAAAGAGTTGCGAAAAATCCAACCCAAATTGTCGATCCGCGACAAGATGCTGTTTTCGGAACACCACTACAGCCATGCAGCAAGTGCTTTTTTCCCTTCACCGTTCGAAGAAGCTGTCGTTCTAACGCTTGATGGTGTCGGCGAATGGGCAACCACAACCGTCGCGATTGGCAAAGGCAAAGACCTTAAGATCGTTAAGGAACTGCATTTTCCACATTCGCTGGGCCTGCTTTATTCGGCCTTCACCTATTACACGGGCTTCCGGGTCAATAGCGGCGAATACAAGGTTATGGGGCTTGCGCCTTACGGCAAACCGATTTTCAAAGACCTGATTTTGGACAAGCTGGTTGATTTGAAAGCGGACGGATCATACCGGTTGGATCAGCAGTATTTTAACTATGCCACCGGTCTGACAATGACCAATGACCGGTTTGCCAAGCTTTTTGGACGCCCGGTCCGCCAGCCTGACACAGACCAATTGGAACAGTTTCATATGGATGTGGCGGCGTCCGTTCAGGCGGTGACCGAAGAAATCGTTCTTCACATGACCCGAAGCCTTGCCAAGGAATACGGCATACCCAATCTTTGTATGGCGGGGGGTGTCGCACTGAATTGCGTTGCAAACGGGAAAATCCTTCGGGATGGCGCCTTTGATGATGTGTGGATTCAACCGGCCGCCGGTGATGCCGGTGGCGCCCTTGGTGCCGCATATGGCGCCTATCATAACGAGTTGGGATATGATCGACAGATAGACCCGTCCGAGCGTGACGCCATGCAGGGCAGCTATCTTGGACCGGACTATGAAACCTCAGAGATCGAAGCCCGCCTGTCAGAACTGGGGGCCGTCTATGAAACCAAACCAATTGAGGAAGTCGTGGACGAAACGGCTGACGCTTTGGCCGCCGGCAAGGCCGTTGGCTGGTTTAACGGCCGCATGGAATTTGGCCCTAGAGCGTTGGGAAGCCGGTCGATCTTGGGCGATCCACGTTCTGAGACGATGCAAAAGCTGTTGAACCTGAAAGTAAAATTCCGCGAGAGTTTTCGGCCCTTTGCACCATCGGTTTTGCGCGAAGACATGGCTGACTGGTTCGACATGGACCATGACAGCCCCTATATGCTTTTCGTAGACACTGTTCGGGCTGATCTTCGCAAAAAAATGCGCCCGGAAGACGAAGCTTTGTTTGGCATTGAAAAACTGAACGTCGTGCGCTCAGAAATTCCGGCAATCACCCACATCGACTACTCCGCACGTATTCAGACCGTTCACGAAGATACGAACCCGCGATACCACGCCCTGATTTCGGCCTTCAAAAAACGGACCGGCTGCCCGGTGGTGGTGAACACCTCCTTCAATGTCCGAGGAGAGCCGATCGTCGGCTCGCCCGAGGACGCTTTTCGGTGCTTTATGGGCACCGATATCGAATGGCTGGTTGTTGGGAACTGCATCCTCAAAAAGGAAGATCAGGAATCGTCATTGGCGGAGGACTACAAAAATAAATACGAACTGGATTAATCGCAGCGATGATTTCAATCGCGGGTTTTGCAGGTCGGCTGTGCGCGTTCAAATTCCGAATACCCTGGGCGTTCAACAATTGGAAAAAGCGTCAAAATGACTGTTCATAAGACGAAAAAAGCGGTTCCATATCTTCTGGGCGTATCGGCATTGGCGTTTTTTACCGCTGTGCTTGTGCTGATTTTGATGGCGGACACAACGCCGACCACGCCCGAAACACGCCGCCTGTTTGGCCTTTGGCGCCTTTCGCACTTTGCAGTTTTTGCGACCGCCCTTTTGATCAGCATGGGCACCTATGCTTTTGCACGCAGTTCTGACGCGTTCCTTGGCTTCGTCTCATCGTTCGGAATAATCTTGGTATTCTTTGGCGTTCTCGAAGGTGTCGGAAGAACAGGTATCATCTCATGGGACGATGTCCTGTTGAAATCCGGCACCAAGGGAGATGCTGCAGGGTGGGCCGCGGTCCCGAACCAACGCACCACGGGCGTAACCTATCAGGACATCGCGACCCGTTTCGGGCTGCCCAACGATCCGATCCCATATGAATTTTCCACCGACAAACATGGTTTTCGCAATTCCAGTGAGGTCGCCGGTGATGTCATTTTGCTGGGCGATTCCATTATTTTAGGCGCGCAAATAGATAAATCAAAAACCGTCGATGCCGTTTTAGAAAAAAAATCGGGCCAGCCTGTGCGCCAGGTTGCATTGTTGGGCATCTCAATACAGGAACAACATGACTTGTTGTTGGCGTCAAAAATGGACCTTTCTGGCAGGTCGGTTGTTCAATTCCTGTTTGAAGGCAATGATTTACCTGATTCCAATTCTTATCGGAACCGTGACAACAACGCGAAAGCCCAAGAACCATATGTTTCGTCGTCGTTCCTGAAAATATTGTGGTCTATGGCTGCAAAAGTAACCGATCCCACCTCGGGTTGGGAAAGTGCCGACTATTGCACGATAGCCAAGCAGCGTTACTTGTTCCTTTGGACGCGCAGGTCTTTTGACGGTAACATGGCAGAAGTTCCGCATATTCAACAGTCTATCTTGGATTTCTCGGATGCGGTACAACAGGCCGGCGGCACCTATTTTCTGGTGTTTGTGCCCACCAAATTTCGGGTGCTGAATGCCCTGTGCGAGTATCCTGATCTCAGCCAGATTTCAGACCCGGAACAGCATCTTTCCGAACTGCCCGAAATCTTCAGTGACTGGAGCGGAAAATCCGGCATTCCCTATTTGGACCTTACACGACCTTTAACTAAAGCAGCCGGGACCGGCAATGTTCCGTGGTTTTGGGGCGACACGCATTGGTCGGAATCGGGCCATGAAAGTGCAGCACGCGCACTGGCCAACTGGCGCGCTCTATTTGCTTCCAAGTAGTATATGTCCGCGACAATAGCGTTAGAAATCGGCACGCTTGCTTGCGTGTGAATTTGTCATTGTGACTGGTGTGTTCGTCACCGTTTTCTGACCTTTTGCAGATTTGGGAAAGACAGTCCCATGCGCTCTTTTGGGATGGAAAGCTAATCCAATCGGCCTTGCGCGCCCATATGGGCATTCCTCTGGGCAATCATCCAAAACATTGCGCTGCCGCAAACTTAGCCTTTCCGGGCTTCGGTATCGTTGTGCCATCTGCAATTCCAACAGGAGGCCATGCGATGGCTGAGTTCCTTACAAAATCGCGGGCGCGCAATATCTTTTACGGTGGCTCTTTGTTTTTCGTAATCGTTTTCATTGTGCTGACCATACAAAGCCACCGTTATGTGGTGAATACCTCTACAGCGGGCATGGATTTGAGCCCGTCCGTGGTGTTGGGCAAGCATGTCTGGGAACGCCATTCCTGTATCAATTGTCATACGCTGCATGGTGAGGGCGCCTATTTTGCACCCGAGCTTGGTAATGTGATGACGCGTTGGGACGTTCAGGACGATCCCGAAAGCGCCTTTGAGGTTCTTCAAGCTTGGATTGAATCTCAGCCCAGCGGCATCGAGGGCCGTCGCCAGATGCCCAAATACGAACTAACCGAAAAAGAGATACGCGGCCTTGCCGAGTTTCTGCGTTGGGCAGATCAGACCGATACACAGGGCTGGCCGCCCAATGATGCAGGGTAAGGAGATACAATCATGAAATATCAATCGCAAAAAGTGGCTTATGCTTATTTCCTTTGTGCCATGGCGCTTTTCGGAGTTCAGGTGTTGGGCGGACTGTTGGCGGGATGGATCTACATCTCACCAAATTTCCTGTCAGAATTGCTGCCATTTAACGTCATCCGCATGATTCACACCAATGCGCTGATCGTTTGGCTGCTTTTGGGGTTCTTTGGCGCGGCGTATTTCTTGATTCCAGAAGAAAGCGAGCGCGAAATCTATTCGGTCAAACTCGCCTATATTCAATTGGCCCTGCTAATGGTCGGCACCTTGGGTGCTGTAGGAAGCTATCTGGTTGGCATCCACGGCGGGCGCGAATTTCTGGAACAGCCGCTATGGGTCAAGTTTGGCATTCTCGTTGCAGCCCTGATCTTTCTTTTTAACATCTCGATGACGGTGCTGGCGGGTAAGAAAACGGCGATCACGAATGTACTGTTGATGGGGCTTTGGCTGCTTTCACTGTTATGGGTGTTCGCCTTCATTAACCCCGACAATCTGTCATTGGACAAAATGTATTGGTGGTTCGTTGTGCACCTTTGGGTCGAAGCGACCTGGGAATTAGTCATGGCAGCAATCCTCGCGTTTTTGTTGCTCAAGTTGACGGGTGTAGACCGTGAAGTTGTGGAAAAATGGCTCTATGTCATTGTCGCCACGGCGCTGTTCAGCGGCATTCTTGGCACCGGGCACCATTTTTACTGGATTGGCTTGCCAGGGTACTGGCAATGGGTCGGTTCTATCTTCTCGACTTTTGAGGTGATCCCGTTCTTCCTGATGATGTCTTTTGCCTTTGTGATGGTCTGGAAGGGCAAGCGCAACCACCCCAATAAGGCCGCGCTGCTATGGTCGTTGGGGTCCAGCACGGTCGCATTCTTTGGTGCAGGCGTCTGGGGTTTCTTGCACACGTTGCACGGGGTGAACTTTTACAGCCACGGCACACAGATCACCGCAGCCCACGGCCACCTGTCGTTCTACGGGGCTTATGTGGCGTTGAATCTTGCGATCTTCACTTATGCGATGCCACTGCTGCGCGAACGTGCGCCTTATAACCAAGTGCTTAACATGGCATCGTTTTGGTTGATGACCGGAGGTATGGCATTCATGACCTTCGTCCTGACGTTTGCGGGCACTATTCAGACGCATATGCAGCGGGTTGTCGGCGACTATTTCATGGATGTGCAGGACGCGCTGAGCATCTTTTACATCATGCGGTTTGGCGCGGGTGTGGCGGTGGTTGTCGGGGCACTGTTGTTTATCTATTCGCAGCTTGCCGTGCGCCGTCCTGAACTGATTGCACCGGGCCCAGTGATCAACCAACCTGGGGAATGAACATGAACGACATGTCCCAGCAAATCCCGCATTATCAGCCGATTGGCAATGAATGCGCACTTTTTGAAACGGCGCAAAGCAATGGTCTGCCCCTTTTGTTAAAGGGGCCGACTGGCTGCGGCAAAACCCGGTTTGTGGAACATATGGCTGCCCAGTCCCGGCAAAAGCTGTACACAGTTGCCTGTCACGATGACCTTTCGGCCGCCGACCTGATCGGGCGCTATTTGCTGCGCGGTGGCGAAACACAATGGGTCGACGGGCCATTGACACGTGCGGTTCGCGAAGGGGCAATATGCTATCTCGACGAAGTGGTGGAAGCGCGCAAAGACGTGACCGTCGTTTTGCACCCGCTGACCGACAATCGTCGCACATTGATGATCGACCGCACCGGAGAGGAGCTGTTGGCGCCTTCCAGCTTCATGTTGGTTGCCAGCTATAATCCCGGCTATCAGAGCATTCTCAAACGGCTCAAACCGTCGACCCGGCAACGATTCCTGTCAATCACTTTCGCTTTCCCGCAACCTGAACCGGAGATCGCCATTATCGTGCGCGAAAGCGGCCTTGATGCGGATCGTGTCAGGCCTCTGGTACGACTGGCAGGCCATATTCGCGCATTGTCGGGCATGGATTTAGAGGAAGGGGTTTCCACACGTCTTTTGATTTATGCGGCAACACTGATCGCTGGCGGGATGGCCATCCCTGCGGCACTGGAAGCCGCTGTGATTGAGCCCCTAACCGACGACGTCGATATGCAGACGGCCCTGCGCGATCTTATTGTAACGATATACGGTTGATCTGATGGTCTTGCGTCCTCTTGACCTGATGGAGCCGGAGGAAACGGTTGGCAATCTGTGGCATGGGTTCGCCTCTGGTTTGGGGGCGGCGGAACGGTTTGACGACGTTGCCGTTCCATTATCCAGCCTGCGCTCCAGCCTGATCATTCTGTTTCGCGCTTTGGGCGGAAGTGGCGCGGTTGAACTGGTCGCAGCGCCTGAGACGCTTTCAGCGCACCGTCTCGCGCATGGCCGAAAGCTCGGTAACGCAGGTGAGAAACAGCATGTTGCGACCTTTGACGGGCTACGATTGTCATTGCCGCCGATAATGGACGTCTTTCCGCAGCAACGGCTCAACCGCGCGGCCTTATTCTGGTTAACTGCACTGGCTGCTTTGTCAGAAGAACCAATCGCTATATCGGACCCATTGGCCTTTGATCACGCGCAAATTGTGATGAATTACATAGCGCGTGAAAAGACCCGCCTGCAATGTCCGGGGCTACGTGA
>JBAUHN010000383.1:0-14577 GCA_049680295.1 Sulfitobacter sp. | reverse complement strand
GACCGCCAAAGCTGGCGTGGCAGCACCCGTTTGCCGTTGGACAACACCTTTAGGACCAGCGCGTTCAGCATCCGTCCCCGCGTCAAAGTCGCGGCAGACGGCTGTGACGCTATGGCCGCGTTGTCAGCCTTGCCAATCGCCGCTTTTATGGCAAAAGCAGCGCGCAATTCGCGGGTCACGTCCTTAGAGGCAAACAAAGCGGAATCGTAAGGGCGCAACTGCACTGTGCCGGCGCCGAACACAGACTGCCAATGATCGACTAAAGCACAGTAATCCAACCAGAATGGGGGGCCTTGGATTTCTGAGAAAACCCCGGCATCGGCATTGATCTGGGGCGTGTTTTCCAAACACGCCTGCCACCAGTTTTCCGCCTTTGCCAGTTGCTGTTCAAGTGCCAGCGACCTGCTGCGTCCCTCAAAGATCTGCGCGCCATAGTAGCGGGCCAGCAGTTTGGTTTGCTCATCGACATGCGCCAGAATTGTGATGTCTGTCGACAAGGGTTCCAGCAGCGATTTCAAGCGCTCAAGCTCGCTTTTGCGGGCCAGACTGGTGCCAAGCTGCGCGCAGGATAGAATAAGCACCTTTGGATCATGCTGTGCCACCTCGCGGGTCAGATCGCCGATCACCGTATCGCGCAAAACGGCCTGGGATTGGGCTGTGACATAGCCGCGATTATAGCGCAGCGGGTCGATATGATCGGGATCGGTCACGGCCATAAACAACCGGGTGTGGTTTTTGTTGCCGGGGCTGCGTGCGAATAATACGCCCTTGGAAATCAGCTGATCGCGCTTTTCAGCCAGCACATCTTGCAAACGATCTGCGCCAACCTGTTGCAAACCTATATGAAGAATAATGCGCATCTATTTGTTCTCCGGGTTGGCATTCGCGCGGCCCCACCATGCCAATTGGACCCCCAGAAAGCCGCTGATTTTGAATTTGGCCAATGGGTCACTTACGTCATACTCCAGGAAATTCGCATCGCCCTGAAAAAGTTTGCGTAGATGGGCGTAATGCGCCTCGATCCACAAAATACGCTCTTTGGTGGTGCCGCCGTACCCTTGCGGCAATCCGGGGATGGCACCTTGGGGCAGGCGGTCAGTCCCCAAATTTGACCACGCCAACATGCTTTGCGACAAATCCCGCGTGTCGCGGGCCGAGGCCAGAAACAGCACCTCTGGATGGTGTTTTCTGATCGCCTCAATCAGTCCGAAATCCATTTGCGGCCAAAGCGATCTGCCATTGCGCAGAAGGCTGATTTCGCTCAGCGCGTCAAAACCGGGCAAAAACGCCGCCGGATCGCCGGTTTCAAAATAACCGCGATACAGCAGGTCAGCGACAAACTGGCCTTGCACTTGCGGGTCAGCCGATTGGGCCTTGCGGATACGGTGATCGGCCACCCGGAACCCCGATCTGCGCAATGCCCTTGCAAGGGTGGTTGTCCCGGTTTTCGGCAGGCCCAAATTGACGACGCGCAGGGTCAAGAGGTGATCCCCAGATCGGCCAGCATCGCGGCCTCTTGGGGGGGCAGCTTAGAAGCCTCGCGCAATTGGATCTGCATCTTTTGGTAGTCCGGCATGGCCAACAAGGCGTCACGCCGATCAAGATGCAAGCGCACCGCCGTGTCGTGCAGTTGCGCGATGACCGGATCGGATTTCAGATGGCTCAGCTCTGCCTCCAATGCGGGAAGATAGCGCGCAATGCTGGTATCTTGCCACGCGGGATCGTTGCGTTCGCGCCAGTAGGTATCGTCAAAGGCGCGGTTTTCGCGGTTCACATCGCCACGGTCATTTTTGACCAGATAGCTATCAAGGCTACGCAAAGCGTAGTGATTAAGCGTGGCAAAGTCGCGCGCGCCCTTTGCAGGAAACTTGCGAATCCGGCGTGGATTGGCCGCGATCAGGAACCGATGTGGCACGGCGCGCCCTGATCCGTCGCACCAGCGAGGCCGATTGCGTGGCGGCAGCTTATCTTTGAAAAAGGGCCGGTGCGCGCCGTAGTACTGCAGCGGAAAGTCCTGGCGCACCAGTGTTTTAACTTCTATCGCGGTTTCGCCGCACCAGATGTCGGGATTGTGGCTGCGGGTAAACTGCGCGATGACGGGGCGGTCCTCAAAACCATCCACATCGTCATTGGCGAAAAACTGAAAACTCAGGCTGATGGCCTGCGCATCGCCGCAGGCGTCTATCAGCGCAGGCACCGTATGATCGCCGACGTGAATGTTCAAAAACTCATCGACATCCGCTATCCAGACCCAGTCCGCATCCGTCACCACCTTATGTTTGCGCGCGTCTTTCAGCGCCTCCATCTGATAGTTGCGCCCTTCGGCGGGGTTGGGCAAATGGGTCACGACGCCTTTGGTTGCCAGCGCATCCAGCAACTGGTCCGTGGCATCCGTGCAATCATTTGAATAAAACAGAAAATCAGTGACGCCAATAACCCGATGAAACGCGATCCATTCCAATAAGAACGGCCCTTCGTTTTTCACACATGTCACGGCTGTTATGCGCATCTGTCCACTCATTACATGCGCAAACTCTGGTTTCGCACCTGTCTTTTTCTATGCCTCGGGGTCCGGGTGCAATATTGCCTCGGCAACCTCAATTATTGCCAAATATAATGTCAGTTCAGGCCCTTCGCGTCAATCCGCGCTGCAGGCGGCCATATGGGCTGGCGTGCCGTTCTGCCCTTGACGCCATTGGCATGGGATGCACCTTTGACACCAAGGGAGACGCGGATGCAGGACACGACAAGTATTGATGCTGTGCAAAAGATGCTGGAAGCGCAGGGGTATGTGTGCGGACGCGCATTGGGAACGGTTGTGTTTTTGTCACTGAAGCTGGGGCGCCCGCTGTTTCTGGAGGGTGAGGCCGGGGTTGGCAAAACCGAAATCGCAAAAGCCCTGGCAACGGGCCTGAACCGGCGTTTGATCCGCTTGCAATGCTATGAAGGTCTCGATGCCTCAAGTGCTGTTTATGAATGGAATTTTCCGGCCCAAATGGTCGCGATCCGCACTGCAGAAGCCGCCGGAGGTGCCAGCCGCAAAGGGTTGCAGGATGAGTTGTTTAGTGACGAATACCTGATTGAACGGCCCTTATTGCAGGCGATGCGCCCTGACCCACAGGGTGCGCCGGTGCTGTTGATTGATGAACTGGACCGCACGGATGAGCCGTTCGAGGCGTTTTTACTGGAGGCGCTAAGCGATTTCCAGGTCACTATTCCTGAGCTTGGCACCATTCATGCGCCGGAACCGCCGATTGTGATTGTAACGTCAAATCGCACCCGCGAAGTCCATGATGCGCTAAAACGCCGATGTCTTTATCATTGGGTGGACTACCCCGATTTCGACCGGGAAATGGAAATATTGACGGCGCGCGCACCCGAGGCCTCAAAGGCGTTAAGCCGTGAGGTTGTGGCGTTTGTTCAGCAACTGCGCACCGAGGATCTGTTCAAGAAACCCGGTGTGGCGGAAACCATTGACTGGGCCAAGTGCCTGCTGGCGCTGGATGTTATATCGCTAAGCCCCGAAGTGATTGCCGACACTTTGGGCGCGATCCTGAAATACCAGGACGACATTCAAAAACTGCAAGGATCCGAGGCCAAACGCATTCTCGATCAGGTCAAAGCGACATTGGAACCGGTCTGATGCATATGCGCGATGGCTGAGCAACTGCCCCTGGAATTGCCCGATGATCCCAAACTGGCCGGGAATATCACGCATTTTGCGCGGGCCTTGCGGCGCGCTGGATTGCCGATTGGTCCCGGTCGGGTGATTGATGCGGTGCGCGCGGTGCAGGCCGCGGGGTTTTCGGACAAACGCGATTTTTACTGGACGTTGCATGCCTGTTTCGTGAACCGACCCGAACACCGGGTGATATTCGCGCAGATTTTCCGGCTCTACTGGCGTGATCCGCGATATTTGGAACATATGATGTCGATGATGTTGCCTGCCATTCGCGGTGTGCAGGAAGATCGCAAGGGGGCGGCGGGCGAGAAACGGGCAGCGGAAGCACTGCTGGATGGGGCTGAGGCGCCAGACACCGACGGGGATGAAGAAGACGGCGAAGAGACCCAGATCGAGATCGACGCAAGCCTGACGGTGTCCTCCAAAGAACGCCTGCGCCATCTTGATTTCGAACAGATGAGCACCGATGAGATGATGCAAGCCAAGCGCATGTTGGCGCGCTTGTCGTTGCCCGTGCGCCCGATGAAATCCCGGCGGACCAAGCCCAGTTTGATGGGCGGGCGGGTTGATGCGGCGCGGACCCTGCGCGCGGCCATGCGGATGGGCGGCGAAATGCACCACATTGCGTTAAAGACCCCGCGCACCCGCTGGCCCAATCTGGTGGTTTTATGCGATATTTCGGGGTCAATGAGCCAGTACAGCCGGGCCGTGCTGCATTTTCTGCATGCTGTCAGCAATGCGCGGGGTGCGGGCTGGGCGGCTGTGCATGCCTTCACGTTTGGCACCCGTCTGACCAATATCACCCGGCATCTGCGGCATCGCGACGTGGATGCTGCCCTGGCGGCTGCGGGTGCCGAGGCGCAGGACTGGGAAGGTGGCACGCGGATTGGCGACTGTCTGGCCCGGTTCAACCGCGACTGGTCGCGACGGGTTTTGGGGCAGGGGGCCGTGGTACTGCTAATCACCGATGGGTTGGACCGCGATGATCCGGAGGCCTTGTCACACCAGATGGAACGTCTGCACCTGTCATCAAAGCGTCTGATCTGGCTGAACCCGCTGTTGCGGTGGGACGGGTTCGCACCCAAAGCACGCGGCATCGCGGCGATGTTGCCGCATGTGGACAGCTTTCGCGCCGGGCATTCCATCGCATCGCTGGAAGACTTGGCGCGGGTGATTTCATTACCCGAAGATGTTGGTGAAAAGGCGCGGTTGATGGCGTCGCTTCGCGTTATGTCCTAGGCGATAGCGGTCGCGAAACTGCTTCGATAAAGGTCAGATAATTCCGCCAGAGGTGCCGACGCAGCGCCAAAGACGATGTCCGAGCCATGAAAATGCCCGATATGGGTCAACGGCACACCTGCCTGTGCTGCCGCCTCTGCCAGCGTTTTAGCCTGATCCGAGTTGCAGGCAATCAGATAACGGGCCTGATCTTCGCCAAAAAGCCAGCTGCTATCGTCACTGTCTACGTGCACACCGATACCGGCAGCTTCGGCCATTTCAAACGCGGCCAGTGCCAGCCCGCCATCGCTGAGATCGGTGCAGGCGCCGATCTGCGCGTGATTGTCGCGGATGAATTGGCCGTGTGCGGCCTCGGCCGTCAGATCGACATGGGGCGCGTCGCCATCCGCGCGGTTGAACGCTTCGGCCAGCAATGCGGATTGTCCAAGGTGGCCATGGGTTTTGCCAAGCAGCAGCGCCACATGGCCGTCACGGATATCAAAGCCGATGATGTCGCTTTGATCCTTCAGCAGGCCAACAGCGCCAATCGTCGGCGTTGGCAGAATTCCAGTGCCGTCGGTTTCGTTGTAAAGCGACACATTGCCTGAAACGATTGGCATATCAAGCGCTGTAACGGCGGCGCTGATGCCTTGGATTGCCCCCACGAATTGGCCCATGATTTCCGGTTTTTCGGGATTGCCAAAGTTCATGTTATCGGTGGTGGCCAGGGGTGTCGCACCCACGGCACATAAGTTGCGATACGCCTCGGCGACGGCCTGTTTGCCGCCCTCAACCGGGTTTGCCTTGACGTAGCGAGGTGTCACATCCGAGGTAAAGGCCAGCGCCTTGGCGGTGCCATGCACACGGATAATGCCCGCACCCAACCCCGGTGTGCGGGTGCTGTCGGCCATGACCATCGTGTCATATTGTTCATAAACCCATTGTTTAGACGCATAGTTCGGGCTGCTGATCAGGGCGCGCAACCCATCCAATGGCGCGATGTCGGGTACATCTGTGATCGGGGTGGCGGCGGGGGTTTCGACCCATGGGCGGTCATATTCGGGGGCTGTGCCAGACAGTGCTTTGAGCGGCAGATCGGCTTTTACTTCGCCGTTCAGGCAGACCAGAAACCGGTCTTCGGCCAGTGTTTCGCCAACGATGGCGAAATCGAGGTCCCATTTGTCAAACACGGCCTTGGCCTGCGCCTCAAGCTCGGGCTTGAGTACCATCAACATCCGTTCTTGGGATTCAGACAGCATCATCTCATAGGCGGTCATGTTTTCTTCGCGTACCGGGACTTTTTCCAGATCAAGCCGCACGCCAAGATTGCCCTTGTCGCCCATTTCGACGGCTGAGCACGTCAGACCGGCCGCACCCATATCCTGGATGGAAATGACCGCCCCTGTCGCCATCAGCTCCAGCGTTGCCTCCATCAGACGTTTTTCGGTGAACGGGTCGCCAACCTGCACGGTGGGGCGTTTTTCTTCGATGGTGTCATCAAATTCAGCCGAGGCCATGGTCGCGCCGCCCACCCCGTCGCGCCCGGTTTTGGCCCCCAGATACACCACAGGCATGCCGACACCCGAGGCTGCGGAATAGAAAATCTTATCCGCGTCCGCCAGACCGGCGGCAAAGGCATTGACCAGACAATTGCCGTTATAGGCCGGATCGAACCGGACCTCGCCGCCGACACACGGCACGCCAAAGCAATTGCCATAGCCACCCACGCCCGCGACCACGCCATTCACCAGCGTCCGGGTTTTGGGATGTGACGTAACCCCAAAACTCAGCGAATTCATCGCGGCGATGGGGCGCGCGCCCATGGTAAAGACGTCGCGCAGAATACCACCGACGCCGGTTGCAGCACCTTGGTAGGGTTCAATGTAGGACGGGTGATTGTGCGATTCCATTTTGAAGACCACGGCCTGACCGTCACCAATATCGACTACGCCTGCGTTTTCGCCGGGGCCGCAAATAACCTGAGGTCCTGTGGTTGGAAGCGTGCGCAGCCATTTCTTTGAGGATTTGTAGGAACAGTGCTCATTCCACATTGCCGAAAAGATGCCGATCTCGGTAAAGCTGACCTCGCGACCCATGAGTTGGCGAATGACGCCATATTCCGCGTCGGACAATCCGTGGCTGGCGATCAGGTCTGGTGTGATGGCAGGCTCTGTCATGTGCCCATATCCCCTTTGGCAAATGTTGATGCGTCTTTAGATCACGTGGCGGTCCGGGAAAAGGCTAAAGGCGTGTTGGATGCGCTAATTGCACCGGCCTGGCGGTCAACTGGTCGAAGTGTTATCTGCAGATGGCAAAAAAAAGGCCGAGCGCAAAGCTCGGCCAAGTCCAACAGGGAGGTGAAGATGCGGTGCGAAATCGCCGCCAGCACCTTCATTTTTCGAAATAGGTGGCGGTCACCGCAAAATCAAGCCAGATAAGGCCAAAAGACGGGCATGTCCGCTATGCGTATTGCGCATAGCTTGACCAGCTTAGGCTTTGTTTTTTTCGCGTAGTCGTTTGCGATGCGCGATGATTTCGTCCATCACAAAGTCGCGAAACGCGGCAATCCGCTGCGATTGGCGTAATTCTGCCGGATAGGCCAGAAAAACCGGAACATCCGCAGATTCTGTATCTGGCAAGACGTGTTGAAGGTCAGGAAAATCCTCGGTCACATAGTCAGGTAAGACACCAATACCCAGGTTGTTCAGAACCCCCTGAAGAACCCCAAAATAGTTGTTCACAGTCAACATCGAACGCGGCTCCATCGTCAGCAGATGCTGAACAAGGTTTACCCCTGCGCCGACCTGATCACTTTCGGTGTTTTGGCAAATCAAACGGTGATCGCGAATGTCCTCAAGCGTCTCTGGCGTGCCGTTTTCTGCCAGGTAAAGCGGTGTGGCATAAAGCGCCATTCTAACCGTCATCAGCTTTTTTCGGATCAGATCAGCCTGGCTGGGTTCTTTCATGCGAATGGCCACATCTGCTTCACGCATGGGCAAATCAAGAACCCTTTCTTCCAGCATCAAATCAATCTTAAGGTCTGGATATTGTTCATAAAGCTTTGGAAGCCGGGGGGCCAACCACAAAGTGCCAAACCCTGTTGTCGTGGTGACACGCAATTCGCCAAATACTTCTTCTTCGCTGTCACGAATACGTGCAAAGGCTGTATCCAGACGCTTATTCATGGCAGAAGTGGCGTCAAACAACAGCTCGCCTTGTTCGGTCAGGATAAGTCCGCGCGCATGGCGGTGAAACAGGGTCGCGTTTAACGCATCTTCAAGGCCGCGCACTTGGCGACTGACCGCTGATTGTGATAAGTTTAGCTTGTCGCCAGCATGGGTCAGGCTGCCCGCATCGGCAACTGCATGAAATATTCTAAGCTTGTCCCAATCCATCGTCATTCCGTCCTTCGCGTTGGGGCGTTACTACCGTAAATGGCGCAGAATTACAGGGGGGGTGCGTGTTACATGATGATCGCACCGAAAATAAACGCCTATACAGGTCAGAATTTGTGACCTATTATTGCGCTAGAACTATGTAAGGTTGATCACGTCAAGGGAGGCTCGCGCAGTGAGCACGCAAAAGATTTCGCTTAACGACCGCTTTGATCTGGAAAAAAGCACCGTTCTTTTGAATGGCACGCAAGCGCTTGTGCGTCTGATGCTGATGCAAAAAGCACGTGATCGCAAGGCAGGGTTGAATACTGCGGGGTTGGTGACCGGATATCGCGGCAGCCCGCTGGGAACGGTTGACCTGCAAATGGAGCGTGCGGCCAAATCGCTGGCCCAGTATGATGTAACCTTTCAGCCCGGATTAAACGAGGATCTGGCCGCGACAGCACTTTGGGGCAGTCAGCAGGCCGAACTGCGGGGCGAAGGCAAATTCGACGGTGTGTTCGGGCTGTGGTATGGCAAGGGGCCGGGGGTTGATCGCAGCGGTGACGTGATGCGCCATGCCAATATGGCGGGCAGTTCGGTCAATGGTGGCGTGGTGATGGCGATGGGCGATGACCACACGGGCGAATCTTCAACCACCTTGCATCAGTCCGAATGGGCGATGTTGGACGCGCAAATACCTGTGGTTTCGCCCGCAGGTGTGCAGGAAATCATGGATTATGGGCTTTATGCCTACGCGCTCAGCCGGTTTTCGGGGTTGTGGGTTGGTCTGAAAACAATGAAAGACACGGTCGAGGTAACTTCCGTGGTCAATGGCGACCCGCACCGGCTGAGTTTTGTCTCGCCGGTGTTTGACACGCCCGAGGGCGGTTTGAATATCCGTCTGATTGATACGCCTCACGCGCAAGAGGCGCGGATGATCAACCACAAACGCTTTGCCGCAGAGGCATTCAGCCGCGCCAACAATATGGACAAACGGATGTGGGGCAAACCCGGCGCCAAAATCGGCTTTGTCGCTGCTGGCAAAAACTGGCTGGACTTGTTGCACGCCATGTCACTGCTGAACATCGACGAAACCGAAGCCGAGCATCTGGGCATTACAACCTACAAGGTTGGACAGACCTTTCCGCTGGACATGCATGGGTTCCACGAATGGGCCGACGGTCTGGATCTGATCATCGTGGTCGAAGAAAAACGCAAACTGATCGAGGTGCAGATCAAGGAGGTGCTGTTTTCTGATCCGCACCGCAGGGTTTACGGCTGGTACAAAGGCGGCGCAGGGCTGGAACATGGCGAAGAGCTGTTTCCGACCAGCGGTGCCCTTGATCCCATCATGATTGCCGAAAAACTAGGCGGCATCCTGATTGACGAAGGGCGCGGTACGGATCGTCTACGCGCGGGGCTCAGCATCCTTGAAGACGCGCGCCGCAATGACAATGCCGAAAACATTGCCGAACGGTCGCCCTATTTCTGTTCCGGGTGCCCGCATAATTCATCGACCAAAGTGCCGGACGGATCACGGGCTTATGCGGGCATCGGGTGCCATTATATGGTGCAATGGATGGACCGCGACACCACCGGTTACACGCATATGGGCGGTGAGGGCGCAAACTGGATCGGCGAGGCGCCTTTCTCAAAGCGCGCCCATGTGTTTCAGAACCTTGGCGACGGGACGTACAATCATTCGGGTCTGCAGGCCATTCGGGCCGCGATCGCGGCTGGCACAAACATCACCTATAAGATCCTCTATAATGACGCGGTTGCGATGACCGGCGGTCAACACAACGAAGGCGATCTGGACGCCGCCCGGATCGTGCGCGAATTGCAGGCCTTTGGTGTGGCCCATATCGCCGTCGTCTATGATGAAAAGGAAGACGTCGATCTGGCGGCCTTCAAAGGGGTCGAGCTCCATGAGCGCGCCAATTTTCAGGCGGTGCAGGCGGCCTATGCCAAGCACCTTGGCGTCAGTGCGATTGTCTATATACAGACCTGTGCCGCCGAAAAACGCCGACGGCGCAAACGGGGGCAATTCCCTGATCCGGACAAACGATTGTTTATCAACACGGATGTTTGCGAAGGCTGCGGTGATTGCGGGGTTCAGTCGAACTGCGTGTCGATTGTGCCTGCTGAGACTGAGCTGGGCCGAAAGCGGGCGATTGATCAGTCGACTTGCAACAAAGACTATTCTTGCGCGAATGGGTTTTGTCCGTCGTTTGTCACATTGGAAGGTGCCAAGGTTCGCAAAGAAGCGACGGCGAAGCTGGATATCCCCGATCTGCCGATGCCAGACCTACCTGCCATAAAAGGCACCTGGAATGTGGTCATCACCGGTGTTGGCGGCACTGGGGTGGTGACCATCGGCGCGGTAATGGCGCAGGCGGCCTATATCGACGGCAAAGGCGCGGGTGTGATGGAGATGGCGGGACTTGCCCAAAAGGGCGGCGCCGTGCACATCCATTGCCGCCTGGCCAACGCGCCTGCGGATATTTCGGCGATCCGCGTGGCCACAGGCGAGGCACATACGCTAATCGGCGGTGATCTGGTCGTGTCGGCGGGGTCGAAAACGCTGGGATTGACGCGCAGTGGTCAAACCGGGGCGGTGGTCAACAGCCATGAAATCATCACTGGTGATTTTACCCGAGACACCGAATTTCGCCTGCCAAGCGAGCGGCTGAGCCTGGCGCTTGAAGCACGTATGCAGGACCGAATTGATATGTTTGACGCCTCGGCACTGGCACAGGCAACGTTGGGGGATTCGATTTTCTCTAACATGATGATCTTTGGTGCGGCCTGGCAACGCGGGCTTATCCCACTGAGCCAAAATGCAATAGAACAGGCCATCACACTGAACGGCGCGGCTGTCGCGCGTAATTTGCGGGCGTTTGAGATTGGGCGCTGGGCGGTTCTTTTCGCAGGCGACGCTGCTGATTTGATAACGCCCAAAGTGATCGGCTTGCCCAAAACCGATGACGAAAAAATTGCCTACCGCGCCGATCATCTGACCGCCTATCAGGGCAAACGGCTGGCAGGACGGTACCGCAAATTCCTGGATCAGATAAAGGACCCATTGGTCAAACTCGCTGCGGCAAAAGGGTATCATAAGCTGCTGAGTTATAAGGATGAATATGAGGTTGCCCGTTTGCTGCTGACCAGCCGCGACAAGGCGCAGGCGGAATTTGACGGCGATTTCAAGATGACGTTCAATCTGGCGCCGCCATTGTTTTCCAAGACTGGTCCTGGCGGCCGCCCGGTCAAACGCGCCTTTGGACCGTGGCTGGAACGACCACTTCGAATTTTGGCCAAACTGAAAGCGTTACGCGGCACGCCGTTGGACATTTTTGGATACTCCACTGAGCGCAAAATGGAACGCGCGTTGATCCGGCAATACCAAAAGGACATGAAGGCGGTTTTGCCAAAGCTGACGGATGATACCCGCGACGCGATTGTGGCTTTGGCTGA
Organism: Sulfitobacter sp.; assembly: GCA_049680295.1. Lineage (GTDB taxonomy): Bacteria > Pseudomonadota > Alphaproteobacteria > Rhodobacterales > Rhodobacteraceae > JBAUHN01. Next base: position 2,823 of record JBAUHN010000383.1, on the reverse strand, counting down.
ATTGCCGCTGCAAATAAAAGGGTTTGGGCCGGTAAAACTGGCCAATGAGGAAAAAGCGGCAAAACGCCGCGAAGAATTGCTGGCTGTCATCCGCTCGGGCGGTGGCGAAATGGCGCGGGCGGCGGAATAGGCCTGGGGATCGTCAGGTTTTTCGCGCTACCTTGAAAAGACAACGCAGCGAAGGATGGATTTCCCGCGCAAAGCTGCGTATGAGCTTTGCTCAGACCCTGGGGTGTTTTATGATCTGGGGCTGACATAAGGGACCGGCATTGCGCCAGAAAAGACTATGGCAGTAGGCATTTTTGACAGTGGATTAGGCGGTTTAACCGTTTTGGATGCGGTAAAAGCGCGGTTGCCGGACATTGATTTCGTATATCTCGCGGATAGCGCCCACGCGCCTTATGGCGTGCGCACCGCTGACGACATTTTCCAACTTACATGTGCTGCGGTTGAGCGTTTGTTTGCTGCCGGTTGTGATCTGGTCATTCTGGCCTGCAACACGGCTTCGGCGGCGGCATTGCGCCGGATGCAGGAAAGCTGGGTGCCGCAGGACAAACGGGTCCTGGGCGTTTTCGTGCCCCTGATCGAGGCCTTGACCGAACGGCAGTGGGGGGACAATTCACCCCCCCGCGAAGTGGGCCTGCAGCATGTCGCACTATTCGCGACACCCGCAACCGTTTCCAGCCGGGCGTTTCAACGCGAACTGGCATTCCGGGCCATCGGCGTTGATGTCGAAGCGCAGGCCTGTGGCGGTGTGGTCGATGCCATTGAAGACGGGGACATGATCCTGGCCGAGGCGCTTGTGCGCAGCCATGTTGATGCCCTGAAGCGCAAGATGCCGGAACCGCAGGCAGCGATCCTTGGCTGCACGCATTATCCACTGATGGCCGATGCCTTTAAGGCGGCTTTGGGGGCGGATGTCCGGGTCTTCAGTCAGGCCAATCTGGTCGCCGAAAGCCTTGCCGATTATCTGACGCGGCACCCCAAAATGCTGGGCAGCGGCAACAGTGCATATTTGACCAGCGGCGACCCAAAGCGGGTCAGCGACCGCGCCACACAGTTTTTGCGACGACCTATCACATTTGAAGCTGCATAAATTATTTAAAACAGGGCGTTACTGCCCATTCCTCATTCAAAATAAGGTCCTGATATGACCCATTCCATCGCAATTCTAGGTGCCAGCGGATATACTGGTGCTGAACTGATCCGGCTGATTTCCGAGCACCCTTTGATGACCATCAAAGCCTTGGGCGCGCATTCCAAAGCCGGGCAAACCATCGCCCAGGCCTTTCCGCATCTGCGCCATCTTGATCTGCCCACACTGGTGACTGTAAATCAGATTGATTTTTCGAGGATTGATCTGTGTTTTTGCGCGCTTCCCCATAAGACCAGCCAGCAGGTGATCTCGGCCTTGCCGGGCGATCTGAAAATCGTGGATCTCAGCGCGGATTTCCGGCTGCGCGATCCGGCGGACTATGAGAAATGGTACGGCAATCCGCATGCCGCATTGATCCAACAGGCCGAAGCAGTCTATGGCCTGACCGAATTTTACCGCGACGACATCAAATCTGCCCGTCTGGTGGCGGGGACCGGCTGCAATGCAGCCACGGGGCAGTTTGCTTTGCGCCCCCTGATCAGCGCCGGGGTGATTGATCTCGATGAGATCATCCTCGATCTGAAATGTGCGGTGTCCGGGGCGGGGCGCAGCCTTAAGGAAAATCTGCTGCATGCCGAATTGTCCGAAGGGTACCACGCCTATGCCGTCGGCGGCACACATCGGCATTTGGGTGAATTTGATCAGGAATTCAGCGCCTTGGCGGGTCGGCCCATTCAGGTGCAATTCACACCGCATCTGGTGCCGGCCAATCGTGGTATTTTGGCGACCACATACGTCAAAGGTGATGCAGATGCCATCCATGCGACGCTGGCTTCGGCCTATGCCGATGAGCCGTTCATTATCGTATTGCCACAGGGCGAGGTCCCAAGTACCCGGCATATTCGGGGGTCAAACTTTTGCCATATCGGCGTGGTGGCGGATCGGATTTCCGGTCGCACGATTGTGATTGCGGCATTGGACAACCTGACCAAAGGTTCCAGCGGGCAAGCATTGCAAAACGCCAATCTGATGTTAGGAATTGCCGAGACGACGGGGCTGATGATGGCCCCGCTGTTCCCATGAGGACGCAATGAAAAGCCTGAAAAAACAACGCCGTATCCAAATCATCGCGATTGCCGTTTTTGCGCTGGCATTGTCGACGGCACTGATCGGATATGCCTTGCGCGACGGGATCAATTTTTTCCGCTCGCCCAGTCAGGTGGCAGACATGCCGCCTGCACCTGATGAGGTGTTTCGCATTGGCGGGCTGGTGGCCGAAGGGTCGTTGATACGGGGTCAGGGTGAAACCATCCGTTTTGATGTGACCGATGGTGGCGCTGTGGTGCCGGTCACATACACCGGCGTTCTGCCCGATTTGTTTGAGGAAAACCAAGGCATGGTTGGGACCGGACGCTACATTGACGGTGTCTTTCAAGCTGATGAAATCCTTGCCAAACATGACGAGACCTATATGCCGTCCGAGGTCATTGACGCGTTGAAAGAACAAGGTGTGTACCAGGCCCCCGAAGGTTAACACCGCGCGCCCATGTTTTGATCTGTTAATCAATTCCGTCCCATCCTCTGCGCCAATTTACCTGGTGTGGAGACATGGCATGAAAACGGTGCGGGAGATCGCAACAGAAATCGTAGCGCGCGAAGGCGGCTATGTGAATGACCCCGACGATCCGGGCGGGGCGACCAACTTTGGGGTGACAATTCACACCATG
>JBAUHN010000382.1:0-6783 GCA_049680295.1 Sulfitobacter sp. | reverse complement strand
GCATAAAGGGCTTAAACTCCATATCGCGCAGTTGGCCCAAAACCGGTCCCTTTCGCAAGCTGAACAAACAGGTTAAGCGATGCGGATGGACAAAAACGCCCCCTCCGACGCCGCAAAAGGCGACCGTATCGCCAAAGTTCTCGCCCGCGCAGGTATCGCCAGCCGCCGCGAGGCCGAGCGGATGATCGAAGCAGGCCGTGTCAAGGTAAACGGTGCGCAGATCACCAGTCCCGCACTGAATGTCACGCCGGCAGACAAGATCACCGTTGACGGCGCACCCCTGTCCGAACCCGAACCGCCGCGCATGTGGCTGTATCACAAACCGATCGGGCTGGTGACCACCGATCGCGACGAAAAGGGGCGCGATACCGTTTACGCATCTTTGCCGGACGATATGCCACGGGTGATGAGCGTCGGGCGGCTCGACATCAACTCGGAAGGGTTGTTGCTGCTGACCAACGACGGCGGCATCAAACGTAAACTGGAGCTACCGGCCACTGGATGGCTGAGGCGCTACCGGGTGCGTGTCAACGGCCGCCCCACCGATGCCACGCTCGAGCCGTTGCGCAAAGGCGTGACCGTTGAGGGCGAGGATTTTCAACCGATGACCGTGACGCTGGACCGCCAGCAAGGCGCCAATGCCTGGCTGACAATCGGGCTGCGCGAAGGCAAGAACCGTGAAATCCGCCGTGCCCTGGGCGAAGTCGGGCTAAGCGTCAACCGCTTGATTCGCATCAGCTATGGACCGTTCCAGCTGGGCGAACTCAAACCCGGCGCAGTCGAAGAAATCCGTCGCAAAATCGTCCGCGATCAATTGGGGATAACATTGGAAGACGCCAGCGGCACCGCGAAAAAGAAAAAAACAACCGTGACCCGCAGCCAATCGCGCCGCCCGTCTGAACAGGGCCGCCAACCTCTTGGCGCAGGCAAAACGGCAGGTAAACCAGGCGGCCCACGCAAACCACACTGATTGCGCCACCATTTGACGCAACACCGGCAGTTTTCCCCCTGACTTATGGTTCACATTAAATCAATCGTGCGGTAAGTCACTTCGCAAGCACTACTTTTTGGGGAATACTATGGCCGACCTTCTGACCGTCGCAAATCTCGGCAATCTCGTTATGCTTTGCTTTTTGCAGGCGGTTCTGGGCTTTGACAACCTGCTCTATATCAGCATCGAAAGTCAGCGTGCGCCGGTCGCTTTGCAGTCGGCCGTGCGTAGATGGGGTATTTTGATCGCCGTCGCTTTGCGGGTTGTACTGCTGTTTGCGATGATCAAGCTGATTGATGCCTTGTCTGAACCGTTTCATGTTTTTCAGTGGACCGGCGTGCTGGAGGGCGGCGTGAATTTCGCCACGCTGGTCTTTATCATCGGCGGGATTTTCATCATCTACACTGCCGTCAAAGAAATTGGCCACATGCTGTCGATTGAGCATCTGGACACGGATCTTGCAGCGAAGTCCGGCAAATCGGCGACGCAGGTTGTTATTCTGATCGTTTTCATGAATCTCATTTTCTCGTTTGATTCCGTCCTGTCGGCGCTCGCGATTACGGATGTCTTTCCGATCTTGGCCACGGCGATCTTACTGTCCGGTCTGGCGATGTTGTTGCTGGCCGACCGAGTGACGCAATTTCTGGAAACCAACCGCATGTACGAAGTGTTGGGCCTGTTTATTCTGTTGATCGTCGGCGTTGTTTTGCTGGGCGAAGCCGGTCAGGCGGCCGCACATGCAATGCATGACGACACGCTGGCCTTGAAGTTCTTTGGCTACGAAGTCATCCCGATGTCCAAAACAACCTTCTATTTCAGTGTGTTGGTTCTGGTCGCGGTCGAAATCATCCAATCCGGCTATACCCGCAAACTAAACGCGGAACGGCGCACAGCCGCGCGTCGCTGATCGCGGCGGTCAGCCCGCACGCAACCCTATTGAGAATTGTCGCGATACTGCGATAATTCACCAACCCGACAGCTATCGCCCAGAGAAGGCCTATGACACCAACCGCGTTCCAGAAAATCGCTTTTGCCGTCCTGATCGCGCTGATGTTCGGCGTGACTACGGGCGTGCTGGGGGGGCTTTAGGCAGATGGCAAAACGCTATGGCGGCAAATTCAGCCCCGACCCAAACGACAGCGATGCCCCCGCGCCACGCGGTGCTTATGATGGCGCGCGTGTTGACGCGGTCGGTGCGCGGGCCAATGTCCTGTTTATCCCGGCTATTCCGATGGTGTTTATGGCGCTCAACGATGGCGCGCTGTCTTTGGTCGCAGCCCTTGTTTCTGCGGCGATACTGACCTTGGCGGCATGGATTTTGCGCGGCGGCCTGCAAGCCGAGGCCGCCTATCACGCCCGCAAAGTTGCGCGTCGCCCTGCCCTGCCGCGCAAGTTGTTTTCGACCGTGCTGACCGGTATCGGCATCGCCATCGCAGCGTGGCGCAATGATCCGGGTCTGGTGGCACCCGTGCTATACGGGGCGGCTGCCGCGGGTTTGCATATGGCCGCCTTTGGTTTTGATCCGATGAAAAACAAGGGGATGCAGGGGATCGACACCCACCAGCAAGACCGTGTCGCCCGTGTCGTCGACAAGGCAGAAAAACATCTTGCCGCGATGAGTGAAGCGTTGCTGCGTGCTGGTGATCGGGGTCTCGAAAAGCGGCTTGAGCAGTTTCAAACCAGCGCGCGCGCGTTGATCCGCTCGGTCGAGGAAGACCCACGTGATCTGACGGCAGCGCGAAAATATCTGGGCGTCTATTTGGTCGGTGCACGGGATGCGACGATCAAATTCGCCGACCTTTATAGCCGCACCCGCAGCGCCGAGGCGCGGGCTGAATATGCACAATTGCTCGAAGATCTGGACCAGAATTTCACCGCGCGCACCCAAAAACTGTTGCTGGACGACCGCAGTGATCTTGACGTCGAAATCGAAGTTCTGCGCGAACGTCTGATGCGCGAAGGTGTGCGTCTTGACTGACGCCATCACAATCATATCCAACCTGAGGGGGCTGTAACTATGTCTGAATCTACCCAAGAAAAAGCTACGCAATCGCTGGCCATGGTCAAGGAAGTAACGGCCGTTGTTTTGCCCGAACCCGCACCTGCAACCGACATCGTGCCATTGGCCAAAGCCGACGCACCGGTCAGCGCGGAAATCCGCAAGCGGATGGACGAAATTGATATGGAAAACACCAATTCCATCGTCGCCTTTGGATCCTCTGCCCAGGCAGAACTGCAAGAAATCAGCCAGGCCATGTTGGCAGATGTGCGCAACAAAGATGTTGGCCCTGCAGGCGATTCCCTGCGCAATATCGTCACGACCATTCGCGGGTTTTCGGTCTCGGAACTGGATGTACGTCGCAAGCTGAGCTGGTGGGAAAAACTGTTGGGGCGCACGGCTCCTTTCGCGAAATTCACCGCCAAATTTGAAAAGGTCCAGGGGCAGATCGACAAGATCACCGATGATCTGCTGGGTCATGAGCACACGCTGTTGAAAGACATCAAGTCGCTGGACAAGCTTTATGAAAAGACGCTGCAGTTTTACGACGAACTGGCGCTTTATATCGCCGCAGGCGAAGAAAAGCTAAGCGTTCTGGACAAAAAGACCATTCCGGCCAAGGATAAATCGCTGAAAGCGGCGGCGGAGAAAAATCAGGTTATGGTGGCGCAGGAATTGCGCGATATGCGGGCTGCGCGCGATGATCTGGAACGCCGGGTGCATGATCTGAAACTGACCCGTCAGGTGACAATGCAGTCGTTGCCGTCAATCCGATTGGTGCAGGAAAACGACAAAAGTCTGGTGACCAAGATCAACTCGACCCTCGTGAACACGGTGCCGTTGTGGGAAACCCAACTGGCGCAGGCCGTCACCATCCAGCGCAGCGCCGAAGCGGCGGTAGCGGTGCGCGACGCCAATGATCTGACCAACGAATTGCTGACGTCAAACGCGAAGAACCTGCGCGACAGCAATAAGATCATTCGTCAGGAAATGGAACGTGGCGTGTTCGATATCGAAGCGGTCAAACAGGCGAATGCAGACCTGATAGGCACGATACAAGAATCGCTGCAAATCGCCGACGAAGGCAAAGCCAAACGCGCCGCCGCCGAGGTCGAATTGAAAGAGATGGAGACCCGTTTGCGCGATACATTGGCCGCGGCCAAAGCGCGCAAGGATGGCGTGGGTGACGCGTCTGGCACGGCTCTGCCCGCCTGATCGGACATGAAACGAAGGGGCCAAATCACAGCTGTCACCTTTTGTCGCGGCATAACATTTGCTGCACTGCTGGGCCTTGTGGCCTGTGATCTGCCCTTGCCGGTACAACCGGTTTTGACGCCTCAGGCGCGGCCTGCATCTTTGCCAGCACCGGGATCGGGGGTCAGGCCGACCTCAACCGAAAGCGCCGCCCTGCGCAGCTATCTGGTGCAGGTGCAGACCGCACAGCTGAACCAGGGCTTGCTGCGCCAGGATGGTGGCGGGCCTGATACGCCGGTCACTGCCGACATGCTGGCGCGTAATTTCACCGACATCGTGTTTTACAACGAATACAATGAAAACCTGTCAGGTCGGGGCGGCAAAAGCCCGTTGCGGCGCTGGAAGGCACCGGTGCGTATGGAGGTGATCTTTGGCGCCTCTGTGCCGCCGTCTTTGCAAAAAGCCGATGAATCGGCCGTGCGCCAATATGCAAGCCGCCTGTCGCGGCTGACCGGTCATCCGATCACCACCAGCGGTAAGCCAAATTTTCTGGTCATTATTGCAGGCGAAGACGACCGCGGCGAATTGCTGGATCAAATTCCAACACTGCTGCCCGGTATCAGTCCGCGCAGTCTGAATGCCCTGCGCGATTTGCGGCGTGACACCTACTGTCTGGTATCGGCCTATCCTTCGGCTTCTGATGCCAGTACCTACACTGCTGCCTTTGCCATCATCCGCGCCGAAAACCCCGATCTGTTGCGGCTTGCCTGCATCCACGAAGAATTGGCGCAAGGGTTGGGGCTGGCCAATGACAGCCCCGATGCGCGCCCCTCCATCTTTAACGACGATGATGAATTCGCGCTTTTGACAGATCATGATGAGTTGCTGTTGAAAATGCTATATGATCGGCGCCTGAAACCGGGGATGAGCGCGGAAGGCGCGGCGCCCATCCTCCGCACAATTGCAAAAGAATTGAAGTAACGGCCGCAAACCGGCACCATACGAATTGACCAGAATAGGACGCACACAATGGGTATCTTTGATTTTCTGACCGGCGAATTTATCGACGTCATTCACTGGACGGATGATACGCGCGACACGATGGTCTGGCGGTTTGAGCGTGAAGACCACGAAATCAAATACGGTGCCAAGCTGACCGTGCGGGAAGGTCAGGCGGCGGTGTTTGTCCATGAAGGGCAATTGGCCGATGTCTTTACCCCCGGTCTTTATATGCTTGAGACCAACAACATGCCGATTCTGACGACGCTAAATCATTGGGATCACGGGTTCAAAAGCCCGTTCAAATCCGAGATTTATTTCGTCAACACAACCCGCTTCAATGATCTGAAATGGGGCACTAAAAACCCGATCATCTGCCGTGATCCTGAATTTGGTCCGGTCCGTTTGCGCAGCTATGGCACATATTCGGTCAAAGTGTCTGATCCGGCAAAGTTTCTGGTGGAAGTCGTTGGCACCGACGGCGAATTCACCATGGATGAGATCAGCTATCAAATCCGCAATATCATCGTGCAGGAATTTTCGCGCACTTTGGCGCGCGCCAATATTCCGGTGCTCGATATGGCCGCCAACACCCGCGAGCTCAGCCACCTGATTGTGCGCGAGATTACCGGCCAGCTGGCGGAATACGGGCTGTCGCTGCCCGAGCTTTATATCGAAAACATATCGCTACCGCCCGCGGTCGAGGCGGTGCTGGACAAGCGGTCTTCGATGGGGGTGATTGGTGATCTGGGCGAATACATGCAGTTTCAGGCAGCCGAGGCATTGGGCCGCGATGGTGCCGGTGCAGGCGCCATTCAGGCGGGACTGGGCGCAGGATTGGGCATGCAAATCGGTCAGGCCGCCGCCGCACAAGCCGGCCCTTGGGGGCCGCGTGCTGCCGCCGCACCGCATGTTCAGCATTTGCCGCCGCCCCCGCCCCCGGTTGAACATGTCTGGCACATTGTCGAAGATGGCGGCACCAAAGGCCCGCTGTCCAAAGCCGCATTGGGGCGCATGGCAGCGGACGGCGCATTGACGCGCGACACCTATGTCTGGACACCCGGTCAGGATGGCTGGATCAGAGCCGAGGACGTTGTGGAACTGGCGCAACTCTTCACGGTATCACCACCTCCGCCGCCCGGCTAATCACCTGCCAGACTGCCCCGCCGCCATTCGCTTATTACAAGTTTCGAAAATCCGGGCTAACACAACGCAATGCGCACCCAAGAACCGGCCACCCCCTTGGCCGAACATCACTTTCCCTGCGATGCCTGCGGATCAGACCTGCGGTTTGAACCGGCCAGTCAGGATTTGCTGTGTGATCATTGCGGAAATGCCGAACCTTTGGGGCAAGGTCAGGGTCGCGCCAAATCCATCAAGGAACAAGATTACCGTTCGGCAGTATCGGGTGTTTTGGCGCAGGCCGAAGTGGTCGAGACGCGGATATCGAAATGCCCCAATTGTGCAGCAGAAGTCGAATTTGACCCAAGCGTTCACGCCGCCGAATGCCCGTTTTGCGCGACGCCCGTTGTCGTCGATACCGGTGTTCAGCGCCGCATCAAACCGCACGGTGTTTTGCCTTTTGCGCTGACCCAGGAAG
>JBAUHN010000381.1:0-24361 GCA_049680295.1 Sulfitobacter sp. | reverse complement strand
GGCCCCGCACAGGATTATGCGGGGCCTATTTTTGCCGAATCGGTCGAGATGCTGCGGCGCAGAAATGAGCGCAGTCAGCGGACTGCCGCCTTGAATTTCAGCTTTGGGCCGATTTATCCCCCGAAATCAGGGCCTTCGACACATAAAAACGCCATTGCCGGGCCAGCGGTCTATTCCCGCCAGCACGGTTTTTTCCTATAGTTTGTAAAAGCTGCAAAAAAAATTAACAGATAAACTCGGGGGAGATGCTGCCATGATCCGGTCTGAACTGATCCAAAAAATCGCAGACGATAATCCACACCTGTATCAGCGCGACGTTGAACGCATCGTCAACACGATCTTTGACGAAGTGACCAATGCCATGTCCCGCGGTGACCGGGTCGAATTGCGCGGGTTTGGCGCCTTCTCAGTCAAAAAACGTGACGCGCGGGTTGGCCGCAATCCCCGCACCGGGGAAACGGTCCATGTCGAAGAAAAACACGTGCCCTTTTTCAAAACCGGTAAACTTCTACGTGACCGGCTGAACGGAAACGCCTGATGCGATATATTCGTTATGGCTGTATCGCAGTTTTTGCGATTGCCTTGATTGCGATCGCGCTTGCCAATCGTGGGATCGTGACGCTGAAAGTATTGCCCGCTGAGGTCGCGGGTTGGTTTGCCGTAAACCCATCGGTCAATTTGCCGCTGTTTGTTGTGATCTTTGGCGGCATCGTGGCTGGCCTGTTTGTCGGCTTTGTCTGGGAATGGATCCGCGAATACAATCAACGTGCCCAAGCAGCCCGCCAAGCCCGCGAAATGCGCCGGCTTGAGCGCGAAGTCGCGCGTCTAAAAGGCGAACAATTCAAAGATCAGGACGAGGTTCTGGCCCTTTTGGATCAAGCAAGTTAACCAAGTGGGAACGCGGCCAGCGTTCTAATCTGGTCGCCCCCTATTTGGTCTATGAAGACAACATGTCAAATTCCATCGCTGTTAAAATTTGTGGCCTGCGTGAGCCTTTGCATATTGATGTCGCGGCAACGGCGGGTGCTGCCTATTGTGGGTTCGTGTTTTTCGAAAAATCGCCTCGTAATCTGACATTTGCGCAGGCCAGAACCTTGGCAGGGAACACACCCACTGGATTGGCCAAAGTAGCGCTGACCGTGAATGCAGACGATGCGTTTCTGGATGATCTGATGACACAGGTCCCGTTGGATATGCTGCAATTGCACGGGCATGAAACCCCGCAACGCGTGACGGCCCTGAAATCCAGATATGGTTTGCCAGTGATGAAAGCCGTGGGAGTTGCCGAGAAAAGCGATCTCGCAACGCTTGAGGCATACCTGGCAGTGGCAGACCAAATCCTTGTGGATGCCAAGCCGCCAAAAGGCGGGGCGCTGCCGGGGGGCAACGGATTGGCGTTTGACTGGCGTCTGATTGCCGGGCGACGGTGGCCTGTCCCTTGGATGTTGGCGGGTGGTTTGACGCCTGACAACGTGGCCGAAGCTATCGCGATGACCGGTGCGCGGCAGGTTGATGTATCTTCGGGTGTGGAAACTGCCCCGGGGGAAAAGGATGCCGGTCTGATCAAATCCTTTGTTGAACACGCCAAAGGCCGGGTCTGATGCGGATGTTCACCATCTTACTGCTGCTTGCCGTTTTGGCTGCGGGCGCATTCGCGACCAATCCCACGCGCGCCGATTTTGAGACGGAAATCGAGTTGACCCTGCAAAACAGCATTGATGCAGCAGACGTCAATGACGGTGGCGATGCTGCATCTGCTATTTTGATCGCCACCTGCAAAATCAGCCGCAATCAATGCGCCAATCTTATCCGGTCCCTGATGAAAGTGGACTACCAAGACCGTATGTTCTTTTCGACAGCGAAAGTAGAGATGGGGCAAGACAGCAGCGCCAGTTGCATCGGTCTTTTGACACGGATTATCTGTCGCGGCCTTTGAACATCTTGCCCCGGACAGCCCAAACAGATACCCCAATCTCATAGCAAAGGAGAGGCCGACGCGATGGCAGAGGATCTATTCAATTCGTTCATGAACGGCCCGGATGAAAACGGACGTTTTGGTGACTTCGGCGGTCGGTTCGTATCCGAGACTTTGATGCCGTTGATCCTTAGCCTTGAAGAAGAATACGAAAAGGCCAAAACCGACGACAGCTTTTGGGCGGAAATGAACGATCTGTGGACGCATTATGTTGGCCGCCCCAGCCCGCTTTATCATGCTGAACGCCTGACGGAACATTTGGGCGGCGCTAAAATCTACATGAAACGGGATGAGCTGAACCACACTGGCGCGCATAAAATCAACAACGTGCTGGGGCAGATCATTCTTGCCCGCCGTATGGGGAAATCGCGGATCATCGCGGAAACCGGGGCAGGGCAGCACGGTGTGGCCACTGCCACCGTCTGTGCGAAATTCGGCCTGAAATGTGTGGTTTATATGGGCGCGCATGATGTCGAACGCCAGGCCCCCAACGTCTTTCGTATGCGGCTACTGGGCGCCGAAGTGGTGCCCGTGACCTCGGGCCGCGGCACTCTGAAGGACGCGATGAACGATGCGCTGCGAGATTGGGTCACCAACGTACGCGACACGTTTTATTGCATCGGAACCGTAGCAGGCCCGCATCCTTATCCCGCTATGGTGCGCGATTTCCAAAGCATCATCGGCAAAGAAGTTCGCGAACAGATGGCCGCCGCCGAAGGGCGTCTGCCTGACACATTGATCGCCGCCATTGGTGGTGGGTCCAACGCGATGGGCTTGTTCTTTCCGTTTCTGGACGACAAAGACGTCAACATCATCGGGGTTGAGGCCGGCGGCAAAGGTGTGAACGCCAAGATGGAGCACTGCGCGTCCCTGACGGGCGGGCGACCGGGTGTCTTGCACGGCAACCGTACCTATCTACTGCAAGATGACGATGGGCAAATCCTCGAAGGGTTTTCAATCTCGGCGGGGTTAGATTATCCGGGCATCGGCCCTGAACACGCGTGGCTGCACGAAACCAAACGCGCGCAATATGTCTCGATCACCGACGTCGAGGCGCTGGAGGCGTTCCAGCTGAGCTGTGAGTTGGAAGGCATTATTCCCGCGCTGGAACCGAGCCACGCATTAGCCCATGTGATGAAAATCGCGCCGAAATTGCCTGCAGACCACCTGATTTGCATGAACATGTGCGGGCGCGGCGACAAGGATATCTTTACTGTCGCCAAACATCTGGGTTTTGACATGCAGGATTTCGGCTGACCGGTTCGGAACGCTGTAAATTAGGTGCGATCCGCCCGCGAATGCGCTTGCAGCACCTCCAGCGGCACAATGTCCAGCGCGCGTTTGTGCGTCACGGTCAGATTGACCTGCGGCGCACAGCCTTCGTCATGGGCTTGCAAAAAGCGCCCTGCACATAGGCACCATGGATCCCCCGGTTTTAATCCGGCAAAGCCAAACTCAGGCCTTGGCGTGCTAAGGTCATTGCCAACATATTTCGAATAGGCCAGAAATTCGGCGGTCATTAACGCGCAAACCGTGTGACTGCCATGATCTTCTGCGCAGGTGTTACAATGCCCGTCGCGGAAAAAACCGGTCACAGGGTCCATACCGCAAACCTGCAAGGATGTGCCCAATACGTTAATCTGGTCGTCCGGTTGCATGGGCGGTCTCCTGCAAGATGTCTACCGTTATCCGGAATACATCCAAGTTTTGCTGATTGATACCCTGTTGGCGATCTGCCTGTCTGTGGCTGCGGTCGCAATCACTACGCCTGTCGGGCTATTGTTCAAACTGTGCAGGCAAAACTGTGTCATGACCTCAGGGCAGTGGCATAGTTTTGCCGCCCCAGCGCGGGACATGGCCCGATTTTTCCTTGTGACTGAAGAATTTCGCCGCCGCTAGAGCGCCCCGCCTTAAACATGAATCACTTGTTCGCTGCCTTCGCTTGCGGCTCAACGCGAAAAGTGATGCTTAATGGCTCAGGTTAAAGGCGGGACGCTTTAGGTCAACCCGGCCCATTGGACCCATCGGCCATGGAAATCAGCGCGTCCCAACGTCAAAACCTCGTTTCCGGGCCACAATCGCAGGGTCAGCGCTGCACCCGTTGCCCCAGTGTTGTCGCCATCATTTTCCAGAGACAGCCAGCCAAGCGGGCGATCAGCGGTCGCAACCGCGCCGGCAGCTTCGATCATGGACTGTCCAAAGGCTTGTGCCGCTTGTGGAAAATACTGCCAGGCAACGGTGTGCTGTATCAGGTGCAGATGCCCGCCGGGCGCGTCACTTAGCCGGGATTCCAGCCACTCTACCGCATCACCCCGATCAATGCGCGTCGTTGTGATCTTGGCTGCTGCTTGGGTCAATGCCAAACGGTCCGGCTGATCGGGCCATAAATACGCCATCAGCCGCAACAGATCGCTGGGGTCCGATGCATTTAACGGATTCAGATCCACACCCGCCCGGGTCGCGATGACAGGATTGCCTTTGGGGGGTGGCGGACCGGCCCAATCAGGTTGCAGTGTCAGGGCAGGGGCGGGATGCCCAATGATTGTGCCCCCTGCGTTTAGGGCATAGTGATCCCACATCAGGTTCAAGCCGCCGCTTGCCCCCAATTCGGACAAGTGAATGGGCAGATCAAACCGCTGTGCGGCAACATGTGCCCCTGCAATCAATGCGGCTGAGCGGCGGACCTCATTGGTTTGTGGTGCGTTATTTGTCCAGCTGATCAGGAAATCCTCATGTTCATGCAGCACATGAAGAACTATCTGTAAGATATTGTCATCGCTTTTTAAATTGGGCGGATATACCGCAACCAGATCTGGCGACTGATTGCTAAGCTTCAAGGCATGCAACCCGCCTGCCAGACGTAACGGCAGCGATGCGCCGCTGGGTCCGATGTCACCGGTAAAACTGGAAAGATGTCTGGCCAATGCGCTGTCTTTTGGCCAGTGATCTGCCAGCAGGGTCAGCAAGCGTTCCATGAAAGGCGACCCCAGTTTGGCGCAGCTTTGCGCCTGTTCGCGGAATGCAGTGGTCAATTTCATTTAAAGCGGTCCATCAGTTTTTGCAGCGGACTGACGTTTGGCGTATCCTCAACCGCTTTGTCGCGCGGGACCTCTTTGGGTTCAGCAGGCTTTCGCGGGGTGTTCGATTTCGCGTCACTGCCGCGTGTGCCGGTCCCTGACCGGGGCGGCGAGACGCGCATCGCTACCGCATTCATAAACTTCGCCGGATCCCCCGCCGCCAGCCAAGATGCGCCATCGCTGATGCCACGTAACACGTCATCCAGCCACGCCTCATCCGCCTTGGCAAAGTCGTGCAAAACATATCCCGGCACGAGGTCCTTGTGGCCGGGATGGCCAACGCCCAGACGCACGCGTCCGTAATCCGGGCCGATATGCGCATGGATCGAACGCAGCCCATTGTGCCCGGCATGTCCGCCATTTTGCTTAAAACGCACCTTGCCCGGTGCCAAATCAATTTCGTCATGCAGCACGATGACATCTTGCGGGTTGAGTTTGTGAAACCGCAATGCGGATTGCACAGATTGTCCCGAATTATTCATGAAAGTCTCAGGCTTGAGCAATATCGCCCGGTCAGACCCAAACCGGCCGTCGCAGACCAACCCCTGATGCTTTGATTTCCAAGCAGAAAAGCCGTGATCTGCGGCAATGCGGTCCAGGGCCATAAACCCGATGTTGTGTCGATGGCGCGCGTATTTTCCGCCCGGATTTCCCAGACCAACGATCAACTTCATGTGGTGTGCTTTCTCATGGTACGATAAAGCATAGCAAAGCGATGCCTGAAACGAAATACGGGGCCCGACAAGGCCCCGTACTTTACGTCAAAATGAAAGTGACAGCTTATTCTTCGGTCGCTTCTTCAGCGTCTGTTGTTGGTACTTCATCCGCTTCGACTGCATCTTTGTCCTCATCGTCGTCTTGTGAGGCCAGACCGGACGGTGCTGAAATCTGCGCAATGACGAAATCACGGTCAATCGTAGGCTTTGAGCCTGCGGGCAGTTTCACCGCGGAAATGGTCACATTTTCACCGATTTCGACTTCGGAAACGTCAATGGTGATATGATCGGGAATATCATCCGCGGTCACAACCAATTCGACCTCTGGGCGGATCAGGGTCAAAACGCCGCCCTTTTTCAGACCGGGCGATACTTCTTCGCCAACAACTTCAACCGAAATGAACAGGTTGATCTTTGTTGTGCGTTTCAGACGCATGAAATCGACATGGGTCGGCAAGTCTTTGACAACATGGCGCTGCACGTCGCGGCAGATGACACGGACGTCATCGTGGCCGTCGACCTTCATGTTGAACAAAGTCGCTTTGAAACGTCCATCGCGCAGCTTTTTGATCAGCACGTTAAAGGGAATGTTGATCGGCAACGGGTCTGTGTCGCCACCAAAAACAATACCCGGAACCATGCCATCACGGCGTGCCTGACGAGCGGCGCCCTTGCCTGTCCCCGTCCGTTCCTGAGCTTCAAGATCTGGGATCTCTCCGGCCATTTTAATCTCCAATATATTTAGGGCGGACATCCTCCAAGGCTGTATGTCCGCGTGAAGCCGCGCGTATAGACCGAATTGGCCGGTGTGAAAAGCGGATTCTGCCCCAAAGTGACCCTTGTTTTTTTGAACTCAGCCGGGTGGGCCGTTGCGCGTCAGGACAACGGGGTTTCCAAATGCCCGCCCGACTGCTGCAAGCGGTCATAAAGGGCAAATTCCGCAGACCGCGCCGCACGCAATTTTTGCTCGGTTTCGGCTGAAAGGGGCGTGGGCACCTCTGGCGAGACATTTATTTGTTTTAAGGTTAAGTCGCGGTCCAGTCGCCCTGACAAAAAGGCGCGAAACTGCGGTTGATTTTCGTAAGCAAAAAGATGTTGCACCAATAAATCGCCATCGCGCGTGGTCAAAAACTTGAATTGACTGCCAATCCCCGCAAAAGCGGGCGGATCGTCGGCAATAACGGCCAGGACAAAATCGTCGAAACTACATCCGTTGGTGCTGCGCGCACTGCCGATTTTTTCGGCCCGCGTGCGGTATTTGTACCAACTGCGCAGTTGCTCAACAGGGTCGCGCATCACTGCGACAGTGTCTGGTTCAACCTGAAAAGCCTCTTTCAGAAACGGGGCGATTTTGCGCCTGTACCGCTGCGCTGTCATATGTTTGCGCGACCTGCCGATGCTGATGTCAGCCTCGGTGCGCAATGCCATTTCCACAGCTGTCGTGCCGGTTTTCGGGGTCGCCAGATAGACCAGTTTCTTTTCGATAAAGATTAACATGTCGACGGTTTTAGCCCAAGGCGCTTAATCTTGCCAGCGTCCCTCAAAATCTTGCGGGATCAACAGGTTGTGCCGCCCCAGATTGCTGACATTTGTCTCACCGCACAGGGCCATCGTCGTATCCAGCTCTTTGTGGATCACCTCAAGCGCCTTTGTCACGCCAGCCTGACCCATCGCGCCCAACCCATAGACAAAGGCCCGCCCGATATAGGTGCCCACGGCCCCCATCGCAACGGCTTTCAGAACGTCCTGACCTGACCGGATACCGCTGTCGATATGAACCTCGACCTTGTCGCCAACCGCCTCTAGAATTGACGGCAGCGCCCGGATCGAGCTAAGCGCCCCGTCCAGTTGACGCCCGCCGTGATTGGACACGATAATCGCATCTGCACCAACGTTCAGCGCTTTCTTCGCGTCTTCCGCATCCAAAATACCCTTTAGGATGACCTTGCCGCCCCACATTTTGCGAAACTGTGCAATCCGGTCCCAGTCCAGTGCCGGATCAAAGGCTTCGGCGGTCCAGGAACTAAGTGACGACGGATCGGTGACCCCTTTGGCATGGCCCACGATATTGCCAAAGGACCGCCGCTTGGTCCCCAGCATTTCCAGACCCCAGGGGATTTTGGTCATCATATTGGCAACGGATGCGGGTGTCAGTTTTGGCGGTGCGGATAAGCCGTTTTTTAGATCCTTATGGCGTTGCCCAAGCACTTGTAAATCAACGGTAATCACCACGGCCGAACATTGTGCCGCCTTGGCGCGGTCAAACAAGCGCTGCATGAAATCATCGTCTTTCAGCGTGTAGACCTGAAACCAAAACGGTTTATCTGTCGCCTCGGCCACATCTTCAATCGAACAGATCGACATCGTGGACAGCGTGAAGGGCACGCCAAATTTTTCCGCTGCGCGCGCGGCTTTTATTTCTCCGTCCGCGTTTTGCATGCCGGTCAGGCCAACCGGGGCCAAAGCCACCGGCATCGCCACATCTTCGCCAATCATCTTGCTGGCAGTGTTGCGTCCCGACATATCCACAGCCACCCGTTGGCGCAGGCGAATTTGGTCGAAGTCGGAAGAATTTTCCCGGAATGTCTGCTCGGTCCAGCTGCCGGATTCGGCGTAGTCATAAAACATGCGTGGCACGCGGCGCCGATATATCCGTTTCAGATCGTCGATGTTTGTGATCACTGGCATGCGGTGGTGCGCCCTTTGGTAAAGAAACTTTACCTATTTACGAGGCGGAACCGGTTCTTGTCCAACTGAAAATGCGCGCGTATCAGTGGCCCAAGATACTGAACCTAGACGGAGTGCGCGCCGTCCGACAGTGTTTTGACAAATCGCAGCACCTCGGACACAGCGTCGCCCGCGCCGATTTTGGCAACAATGGCCGACCCCACGACAACGCCATCGGCAACCGACGCAATGGCGCGTGATTTTTCAGGCGTGTTGACGCCAAAGCCGACGATGACAGGCAAACCACTTGCGGCTTTGATGCGTGCGACTTCGGGTTCGACATCGCCGGCATCTGCCTCGGCGGCACCGGTGATTCCGGTGATCGAGACATAATACACAAACCCAGACGTGTTTTGCACAACCCGTGGCAAGCGCTTGTCATCTGTTGTCGGCGTCGCGAGCCGGATAAAGTTCAGCCCTGCCGCCTGTGCGGGCAGGCACAACTCGCTGTCCTCTTCGGGTGGCAGGTCGACTACGATCAACCCATCTATCCCAGCGGCTTTTGCGTCCACCAGGAATTTTTCGACTCCGCAGCTGTAAATCGGATTGTAGTATCCCATCAGCACGATTGGTGTGGTGTCATCGCTTTGACGAAAAGCGCGTGCCAGATCCAGCGTCTTTTGCAAGGTCATGCCACTTTCCAGTGCGCGCTGACCGGCCAGTTGAATGGTCGGCCCATCGGCCATCGGATCGGTGAAGGGCAGGCCAAGCTCAATAATATCGACCCCTGCGCCGGGCAGTCCGCGCACGATCTCAAGCGATGTGTCATAGTCCGGATCGCCAGCCATAACATAAGACACGAATGCCTTTTTGCCTGCGGCGGAGAGTTCGGCGAATTTTGCGTCAATACGGGTCATAGCGGTGGCCTTTCAGGTGCTGTGCATCAAATGCCGAAAACCCCAGGGAAAATCAATGCCTGACGCGCGGGTTCCCGATTACGGTTACTGCGCGCAGCATGCCCGCACAGATCAAATGTCAGCCGGGCTTGCACGCCACGCAGCGCAGCACTAGAAAGCAGGCCGAACCGCTACCGGAGAGAACGCAGATGGGTTTCAAAATGGGGATCGTGGGCTTGCCCAATGTGGGGAAATCCACATTGTTCAATGCGCTGACCAAAACCGCCGCAGCGCAGGCCGCAAACTTTCCGTTCTGCACGATTGAACCGAACGTCGGGGAAGTGGCGGTGCCCGATGCGCGGCTTGAGAAACTGGCCGCCATTGCAAGCTCAAAGCAGATCATCCCGACGCGGATGACGTTTGTTGATATTGCTGGTCTCGTCAAAGGCGCGTCCAAAGGCGAAGGTCTGGGCAATCAGTTCCTTGCCACCATCCGCGAGGTCGACGCCATCGCCCATGTGTTGCGCTGTTTTGAGGACGGCGACGTCACCCATGTTGAAGGACGTGTTGACCCCGTCGCCGATGCCGAAACCATTGACACCGAACTGATGCTTGCGGACATCGAAAGCATTGAAAAGCGTTTGAACGGACTGGTGCGCAAACTTAAGGGGGGTGACAAGGATGCGGTGCAACAGGACCGGTTGCTGCGCGCGGCCCTTGCCGTTCTTGAGGACGGACAGCCTGCGCGTGTTGTTGACGTAGATGACGACGACCGCAAAGCATGGCGCATGTTGCAACTGCTGACCACCAAACCGGTGCTGTACGTGTGCAACGTGGGCGAGGCCGAGGCGGCGATGGGCAACGCGTTTTCCTCCCAAGTCGCGGAAATGGCCGCGTCGCAGGGCAATGCCCACGTGATCATCTCGGCCCAGATCGAAGAAGAAATCAGCCAGCTGGAACCGGATGAGGCCACGATGTTTCTTGAGGAAATGGGCCTGTCTGAGGCAGGATTGGACCGCCTGATCCGCGCAGGCTACGAACTGTTGCATCTTGAGACATATTTCACCGTCGGCCCAAAAGAGGCCCGCGCCTGGACCATCAAGTCCGGCACATCGGCGCCCAAAGCGGCTGGTGTCATCCACGGTGATTTCGAAAAAGGCTTTATCCGTGCCGAAACCATCGCTTTCGATGATTTTGTGTCTCTGGGCGGTGAGGGCCCGGCAAAAGAGGCTGGCAAAATGCGCGCCGAAGGGAAATCCTACACCGTCAAAGACGGTGACGTGTTACATTTTCTGTTTAACACCTGAAACGACGCTGAATTGGGGGCGGCGTCTTTTGCGTTTCGCGGCCCAACCGGTCTGATTGTCGTTCGTACTATGTTTCCAAACAAGCGGCGCCGACCGCAATTAAGTAAGCGGCTCAGGACTGCAGGTCAGCGATTGCAAAGCGCCGACGCCGAACCATGTCCGCCGTCGCGAACAGCACCCCAGATTCCTGGAACCCCGTCGAGCCAAACACCTTCGAGCAGCGCGGTGCCGCTGGCAGCAAGTTTCGCATGATATCGGGAAGTTGTGATATTCTGATTTCCCTGCAAACGAAAACCCTGCAGCTTGAGCGTCCCATCCGATGTTATGGTCCCCGAAAAGTGTTCTCGCCCAGCGTATCCGTGATTGCTTCGCCAGTCAAAGTATCCTTCCAAATGAACAACATCATTTCCAGGTATTTGGTTTGTAAAAACCAGCAGCGTATCGTTCCATGTTGCGCTGCCATCCCAGCCACAAACCGACCAGATATCTCCTGTCAGTGCAGCTATTTCGGCACGGCCTGCGTTCGCCGTCATTAATATGAAAGCCGCAATCAAACAAACCATACGTACCATTCGACGTCCTTTCAAAAAATAGTCTGCCATTAAAGCACGCGTTATGACATCCACCAAATAACATGCAGTTGTCTATCTGTTTGGGTCGCCGAAGGGGAAACAGGAGAATGTGGGACTTGGCCCATGTTCAGTCCCGCAAGGCTTGATAAGCCCTGCGGAATGTTTTCACACCGATTTGAAATCAAAGAAGGAAATCCTCCACCCCGAGGGAAAAGCTCGTCTCTGAGATTATCTCAATCTCGACCTGTCCGCAGTTGTCATTTGCAAACTGGATCGTAGCGGTCATATCGGACGTCTGGTTGATTGAAATATCATCGAAAACGTCGACTTCCTTGGCGCGCGACAAATCAATCAAGTCGATACCATCTTCCCAATCAAGGATTTGTCCACCACGTGCCGTACCAAGGAAGGTGAATATGTCGGCATCATCGCCTCCGATCAGCACATCGCGCCCGGAGTCCACCACAATAGTGTCTTCGCCGTCGCCTCCGTTTACAGTGTCGTTGCCCGATCCTCCTTCCAGCCAGTCGTTCCCGGCACCGCCCAGCAATGTGTCGCGCCCGCTCTCGCCGAAGGCGTAATCATCCCCGTCACCGCCGATAATTACGTCGTTGCCACCTCTGCCATGGATATTATCCGCCAGGGACGTTCCGTTCAGCGTCTCCGACTGCTTAGTGCCGATCAAAGCCTCAGGTACATCTGTGCGCGGCTCAAAAATATCAATGCCGTCGAATACGCCGGAAGCCTGAACCTTGATGTCGTTTTCGGTGACCTTGTCACCATAGACTTTCAATGTCCCAAGCGGGTCTTCGTCATGCGCCCCACCGCCGTCCCCTTGTTGCGAGCGGAAAGAGATCAATGAATAATCACCAAGATCATCTGCATCATAGGTGATGCCTGCAATCTCGACAGTGTGGCCCCGCACGATGATCTGATCGCCGTCCTGGTTTGAGTAATCCAAAAGAACGTCGTCGCCGATGCCTTCGACCCAATGATCATGGACCGCGTCGTTTTCTCCGGCAACTTTGCGCCAGTTAACGGATCCATCGTCACGGGTATGGCGGGCCAGAACGGCAGCAGTGGCATTCAAAAGCATGTTGAATTTGAACACATCCTTCCCCTGTCCACCCGATATCACATCGGTCGTCAGCGCAGGACTTACCGGCGGATTGATACGTCCCGCGGCACCGGGGGTCTGGGCCGGATCAGGTTCGCCAGCGTCAGCATAGACAGTGATCTTGTCGCGTCCCGCACCGGCTGAAACGTCCTGCGCACCAGAGCCGATCTTGATCAGGTCACGGGTGCTGACATCGTCAGACGCAGTGACAATGCTGTCGCCATCGATCGAAGATGCAAATTCCTGACTGCCGCCGTTATAGTCGGCAAGCGCATCAACCGTATTCAGCCGGTCCACCCCGTCAAATACGCCAGCGGCTTGCACCTGGATGTCATTCTTTGTGACTTTGTCGCCGTAAACCTTGATCGTTCCCAGCGGATCCTCGTCATGAGCGCCGGTTGCTGTGTTGGCACCGCCTGCGCCACCATTGCCCTGTTGGCTTATGACGCGGATCAAGGAATAATCCCCATCTGTATCAGACCCGTATGTGATATCGGCAATTTCAACCGTATGGCCCCGGATAATGATTTTATCCTGTTCCGCCTTGCTGAAATCGGTGATCACATCATCACCAAAGCCCTGAACCCAATGGTCGTGAACGTTGTCATTTTCACCTGCCACGCCCCGCCAATTCACATGGCCTTTGGCGTTCGTATGTTGAGCAACAACCTCGGCAGAGGCGTTCAGGAGCGCGTGAAACTCAAACCGATCGCGGCCGGTGCCACCCGTGAAGATATCATCGGCGGCTCCATCGGCAAGCGGCGCATTCTTGCGACCGTCCGCCCCTGCGGTCTGCGCCGGATCAGGTTCCCCATTATCACCATATGAAATCAGCCTGTCGCTGCCAGCGCCCCCATCCACGGTCTGCGATCCGCTGCCGGCTTTGATCACGTCGCCTCTGTCCGAACCGGTAAATGTCAGATCAATCGATTCAGGATCAGCGGCCCCCCATTGCGGCTGCGACACGATCCGTTCCGGTGTGTCCGCAGGGCTTTCCACCTCTTTCTGTGCAATCTCTTCAAGCTGATCAACGCCATAGAATACCTGGGCTTTTACATAGATGTCGTCCTGGGTGACCTTATCCCCATAGACCTTGATGGATCCAAGCGGATCTTCGTCATGGGCGCCGCCGCCCGCGCCCTGCTGCGACCGCAGAGCTATCAAAGAATAGTCACCGCCGCTGTCTTCGTCATATGTAATCGACGCGATTTCAACCGTATGCCCACGAATGTCGATTTTATCACCATCCTGATTGGAGAAGTCCAGAATGGTATCGTCGCCGATCCCTTCGACCCAGTGATCATGCACATTATCGTTTTCACCTGCGACTTTGCGCCAGTTCACGGAACCATCGTCACGCGTATGCTTTTCGAGTATGTTGTCCTTGGCATTCAGCAACAAACGGTAGGCGAAAACGTCTTTGCCTTGTCCACCGTTTACAACGTCATCTGCTGCGCCCTCTGCCACTGGTGGATTGACCCGACCCGCCGATCCGTCTGTTTGTGCTGGATCTGGCTCTCCACCGTCCGAGTAGCTGTAAATCCGGTCATTGCCGCCACCGGCATCGACGGTCTGACGGCCTTCGCCAATATGCACGATATCCTGCTGCCTGTACAAAGACCCGTCGTAATTTGTGCTGTCAGTGTTACTGTAAACCTCTTGTGTGACGTTCGCGTCGATACCGCTAAATGCCTTGTCCGCGTGATAGAGACGATCAATCCCGTCGTTGGTATTGATGACCTCGACATCCCCGGTTTCGACCCGGTCGCCGTATACTTTGATCTGGCCCAGGGGATCTTCGTCATGAGCGCCAGTGGCCGTGTTGGCACCGCCCGCACCACCGTCGCCTTGCTGACTGATAATGGTAACCAAAGAATAAGTGCCGCCTTCGTCCTCACCATAAGTTATGTTGGACAGCGTCGCCGTATGGCCCTTGACGATAATTTTGTCGTTTTCCGCCTTTGAATAATCCGTGATTGTGTCCATGCCAAAGCCGTTGACCCAATGGTCATGCACATTGTCGTTTTCACCGGCAACTTTAGCCCAATTGGTTCGCCCTGCGGCATCGGTGTGCTGCGCAATCACTTCAGCTTTGGCATCGATCAGCGCATGAAATTCGAAACGGTCTTTCCCGCGCCCGCCTGTGAACGTATCGTTTGCACTGTCCGCGGCAACAGCAGCAGTCACCCGGCCATCTGCACCGTCCGTTTGTGCCGGATCCGGTTCCCCACCATCAGCAAGGGAAACAATGCGGTCATTTCCATCACCCATCTCAAGCGTTTGCGCACCGCTGCCAGCGACAGCATGGTTGGAATGACGTGTTCCACGGATTTCCTGGCTCATTACAAAATCTCCCTTATGTTGTTATGCATTCACCTGCATTTTTACCGCAGCAGAGCGACGCCACGATTGGCTCAGATATCAAAACGATGATGTGTCAAAACTTGGGCAAGGGGCACCGCAACCCGTTCCGGAATTGCGCAAATCTCTGCCTGTTTTTGCAGCCACATGAGTGAAGAATATGCAGTAAGATATTGCTAATAAAAGGAAATTTTTAATACCCGCAGTGAGAAATTACACCTCATTTTGTTCGATCTATCGGCAGGTTATCGCCCGATTCAGGGGTGCAGGAGTCTGAGTGTCGACACAATTCATTGGGGCGCCCGGAACTGTTGCGAATAACTGGACAAACAAGCGCGCTGGAATTGGGTTATTGACAACAAAATACCCCTTGAAGCGACATCTGACGCCAAAAGCACAACGTTACTTTCAACATGTCAGCAAGCGGGCTTCGGTTTTCGGACAGTATTTCATTTTGGGCGAAAACGCCTGACGCTGGCAAGGTGCACAGAAATCTGACACTGCTTGACCTGCCGAGAGGGCGCTGGCGATCGCCACGCGAATTCCAGCCGAAGCGGTGGCGCGGCGTCAATAGATTTCCGTGATGAAATCCCGTTCCGACAAATGGCTCCGACTTTTCGAGGCGGCCGAGACCTAGGTGCCGGAGTTGAAAGAGGAGTGCAGTGGCAGGAGATTGCATAAGACGATCGTGCGTAAAAAAGTACGATCTGAACAGAACTAAGCCGAAATGCGATGCGCGTATTTTGCACGATACTGCCGCAAAAGCCGGTGAAAACTGCCTAAAACCGATGAAAATCAACAAAAACAGTGACTTAGGGTTTTTGCAAGTTTTTTGAAAAAAACTGTTGTTAAACATGGGTTTGCAAGGCATACGGGTCGGCGGAGACGTGGCCGAGTGGTCGAAGGCGCTCCCCTGCTAAGGGAGTAGGCCCGGAAGGGTCTCGAGGGTTCGAATCCCTTCGTCTCCGCCAGACCACCATTTTGTTGAGTTTAATCAGGTCGCATTGCGCGGCCTTTTTCTTTTGTTATGTGGAGCTTGCGCGATTTCACGTTTGTCTTGAGTTTCTTTCGATGGCGTCAATATTCGTTCCTTGAGTGGTATGGAATGTGGTATTTTTTGGAGGGCGATGATGAAGCTGCGTGAGTTTAGACGACGTATCAAGCAGCTTGATCCTGACTCACCCCATCATCTGAGCCTCGCGGACGCGCTTCAAGAAGGTGCTGGCTACAACGGTGCTTGGTGCACGACCCAGAAAGAACACTGGCTTGGGTGGTTGCGGGAGTATGATGGGCGGCCGGGAGCCTATTCGCGAAATGTGGTACGCGGGCGTGATGCTCGGTTCGTTTATAACCACGGACAGTGCGCGCCGATGTTGTTTTGGCTGGCTGAAGCAGTTGGCGTCGAGAGCGACCGATTAGACGCAGCCTTTAAGGCAGTGGTAGAAGCGCCTAACCGAAATGCACCTCAATGCGGAGCCTTGAGGAACGTCTTGCCTTGGGAATTGGTGGAATCCCATCTTTGTGGTTGCACGAACATGGGCGGCATCGACTTACTTAGTAAGTTCCTTAGAAGATGGGTCGCCTAATGACCCTATCCGGCAAACTAACAAAGAAGTTGGTGGAAAACCTTGGCGCTGGGCGGCATGGCGACGGCAACGGCCTCTATCTCGTAGTTGACCCATCAGGTGCCCGAAGGTGGATCGTGCGCGTCGTTGTCAAAGGCCAGAAGAACAAGAAGGGCGCACCATTGCGCACAGACTTTGGTTTGGGCGGTGCGGACATCGTCTCATTAAACCAAGCGCGGGAGCGGGCGTTGGAATATCGGCGCATGGCGAAGCAAGGTCTAAACCCACGCTTTGGCGCATGCCAAGAGGTGCCGACGTTTGAAGAGGTGGCACAACAGGTTCATATCGACCGCATGCCGACGTGGAAGAATGCCAAACACGGCAAACAGTGGATCAACACTTTGCGCGACTATGCTTTCCCCAAGATCGGGCGCATGCCGATTGACAGTGTCGGCCAGCCCGAAGTGATGATGTGCCTCGCCCCAATCTGGACAGAGAAGCATGAGACGGCGCGACGGTTGGCGCAACGGATCAAGACTGTTCTGGACGTGGCACGCTCAAAAGGTTTCCGGTCGGGCGAGAACCCCGTAACGGCGATAAAAGACGGAGGCGTGTTGCCCAAGGTGAAAGCCAAGGTGAAACATCACAAGGCGATGGAGTGGAAAGACATGCCCGCTTTCTATGCCGACCTGAAAACCCGCAACGCGATGTCTGCTAAGGCACTGATGTTCACTTGTCTCACCGGATCGCGCACAGGTGAAGTGTTGGGAATGCGCTGGCAGGAAGTCGACTTTGAAGCAAGGTTATGGAGTTGCCCAGAAGAACGGATGAAAACCGGAGAACTCCACCGAGTCCCGCTAACGGATGAAATGCTGGAGATCATCGAGCCGTTGAGGGCGATGTCTTCGGAGTACGTGTTTGAAGGGCAAAAGCGGCACAAGCCCTTGTCGAATATGTCGATGCTGATGCTGTTGCGCCGGATGCAGATCGAGGGCATCACTGTGCATGGTTTCCGCTCGACTTTTCGCGACTGGGCATCTGAAGTCGCCAATGCGCCGCGTGAAGTCGCCGAAATGAGTCTGTCACATCGAGTGAAGGACGGGACAAAGGCGAAGGACTTGAGAAAGTGCTTTTTGCAGAGGTGTTCAATACTCTGCCAATATTATTCGAACGACCAACATTCATAGTCGCACAAGAGCTGCCGCCATGGAGCAGTGATTTGCTTGAAGAAGCATACATTCGCGGCATTTTGCCTGAAACAGGTGGTTCTGCGATCTGCCTATCTGCGCCTTCAGCGGATGCTTGGAAGAAGGGGATGACAGAGAAAACCGTGGAAGCCATTTTGGCCGAGTTGATCCCAAAGACATCAGAGAATTCAGCACCAGAGGTTCTGTCAATTGGTGGGCGTCCGCAGAAGCTTGCAGACATAAAAGCCGCTTACCAAGAGCTTGGCCTGACAGATCGGAAACAGACACGAAAAGTTGAGCAGCGACTGCTCGAAGAGCACCTCCAATATCCGATCAGCATGTCAACCCTTGGTCGGGTGCG
Organism: Sulfitobacter sp.; assembly: GCA_049680295.1. Taxonomy (GTDB): domain Bacteria; phylum Pseudomonadota; class Alphaproteobacteria; order Rhodobacterales; family Rhodobacteraceae; genus JBAUHN01. The sequence continues at coordinate 6,560 of JBAUHN010000381.1, read as the reverse complement.
TCGATTGTTACGAAAGTAGAAAACTAAGTGAATGGTGCTTAGGCCCTTCTTGTATCTGCAATTTCGGGTCAAAACCCATTCCAAAAAGCGGTCAAAACCCTTGTCAAAACCTCAGAGGGACTTTTGACACTTTAGACGAACTAGCGATCTAAGTGCTTGTTCGGGAGACCACTGCCATCAGAAACCGGCGAAAGGGCTCGGACGATGGCAAACCTGTTCGAAGACAATCGAAACTATATCCTTGGAGATCCAGAGTTGGAGATCATCGGGGATCGCGACAAGCTCGCCCAATGGCGGCACAAAAATACCGGACCTGCGTATTTCAAGCTTGGTCGAAAGATCGTTTACAGCGGCAGAGACTTGAATGCTTGGGCTGATTCCAATCGGGTTGATCCGAGTGCAGGCTCGGCAGTCTAATGCCCGCATACAATCAATTCGCAAAGTGCAATTGGGATGTGCTCGGCTTCACGCGACTAGTGGTTGCTGACCCATTTCCGACAAACTTTAGGTGGGCGTAAATCATGGCACCCAAAGAAGGTTCTGGAAAGCAGCGCCCGTTTGTTGAGGTATCTAATGCCGCCAAGCGAGCGAAGGCTGAACATGCGACGCCCTGTATCAACTGTGCAGAGCAATATCTGTCTGATCGCCAAGTCGCTCTGCGCTTCGATGTTTCAAAAGCGACGATCTGGCGTTGGCACGATAAAAACCCAAATTTCCCAAGACGTATCCGGCTCAGCCCTGGCACATCACGATGGAAATTGAGCGATTTAGTGAAATTTGAGCAAAGTGTTCAAGTCAAAGACACTTCGTCGACGGCCACTAGCGCCAAATGGGGCGTCCGATGAGCAAGTCTTACAAGAAAATTAGGTTGAAAAAAGACCGAGTCTACTCCGTCGAACAACTTTGCGATGCGTATTCCGTCTCTGCCAATACGATCTCAAACTGGGTTGGTGAGGGCTTGATCCCCTCTGATAAACAGACGCCATACCTGTTTCGGGGGGCAGTGGTTCAAGGCTATCACAAGCAAAGGCGTTTACGGGGCATTCGCAAACTTCGTCCTGGCGAATTCATGTGTCGTGGATGCCAAACTTACGTGTTTCCTAAAACCGAAACGGTCAAAGAATTTAATGCGAAAAACGGAAAACATATGTTCTCGGCGCAATGCCCTGATTGCCCGAGTAAGCTTCAAAAGATATCATCTGAGGCCGATCGAGACTTCATCGAAGATTGTCGCAATCCCAATACCCCCACGGACTGCCCACACGAAGAAAATACCTCAACTTGTGGGGGTATTTGGACTAGCGCGGAAAAAGATATTGCAAAATCGCAGTCGGAGAATGACAGGATCATCTACAAGTGGCAAACCTATGCCGGTGGCTACAGCGAACAAACCGTTGAAAAGCACCTTGCCGCGATACGGTTCTTCGAGAACAATCTGCAAGGAAAATCATTTGCCAAGCTCACGACAGATGATTTTGCCGCGGTGCGGAAAGAGTTGAAAAAGCGTGCAACACCGCATGCAACTGATAGTTTGTCGGCATCAACCATCAAACATATTGTCTCTCATCTGATTGCGTTTTTCGATTGGTTGCTGAAGCAGGATGGCTACAGGCGTTTGCCAAGGGATTTTGCAGGGTATCTGAAACTGCCGAAAGCCGTTGTGGCTCGGTCTGTCCAGGTTAAGCAGAAAGAGTTCCCAAGCCTTTCCGAGGCCGAAGAGCTTCTTAATGAAATGCCATCCAAATCCTTGGTCGATCTGCGTGCTCGTGCGCTTTTCGCTCTGGCCTTTCTGGGGGCATTGAGGGCTGATACTTTGGTATCCCTTCAGATCAAGCACTTTGATGTTAAGCGGAGATTGATATTGCAGGATGCAAGCGTTGTCCGGGCAAAAGCAGGCAAGAGCCTAAATATATTTTGGTTCCAGATCCCAACGACCTTTGAAACTGCTGTTGTAAACTGGCTGGAGAGGCTTCGTTGGTTTGGGTTTTCGGATGAGGACGCTCTGTTTCCCGACTTGAAGTATGCGAAACACCGAGTTCGTATAAGCGGACGGAATGCTGTCCCGGTTCCTGTCATGTCTACTACGCATGCGGTGACCGAAGCATTTAACATCGCTTGCCGAAATATCGAGGCCAAATACACGCCTCATGCTGCAAAGCACACGATCGGTGCTGAACGTGATATCCGCGCTCTGACACACGAAGAACGCAAAGCGTGGTCCTTGAACATGGGGCATGAAAGCGAGCAGACCACAGAACGCCACTATGGGACGATGCCAGATGATCGGCGTTTTGAAGTCTTGGAGAACATTGGAAGCAAGAAAACTATTGATCCTAGAAACTTGTCAGTAAGCGAAAAAGCCAAGATTCTCGACAGTATTTTCGAGGCAATCGGCGACGGTAGGTAGGACCAAGGGTTCTGCCTACTTTTGTCCCGATCCGGTGCGGGAAAGGGCTGATTTTGTTGAAAAACTCCGCAATTAAAAAATTGTAAATTTCTGCCAAAAACACGTAGCTTGCGAAAGTCAGGTGGAAATGTGGAACAGGTGCCAGGAGCTCGCCCACCAGAGACGGAGACTGGTTCTGGCCGATCCCCTCGCCAAAACCAAGTGTTCGGACTGTATAGCGAAAAAGTTCGTTGTTTTGGCCCGAAAACGGAGTTTTTCAACCAAATCGGCGTATTTCGTTGAAAAACTCTTCTTGATCGAGGGGGCATCCGCTGATTCAATTCCCATATTGGTTGGGAGATTTAGGGATGCTGGGACCGAAGCAGGAAGCACAGGCAGCGCTTTTCTATGACTTTTCTCTGGAAGATCATGTGCCGCAAGATCACCTGATACGGTCGATTGATCGGTTCGTCGATCTAAACAGTATCCGCCAGTATTTAAGTCAGTTTTACAGCCACATCTGCCCCGAAGGCGAGCCGCTGAAACAGTTTCGCCGCAATTACTCGGACCCAAACCGAGGACCAACCGGCAAAGGCGTGGCGCGCTATCGCGCCTTGAAGTTAGTCTGCAAGGCGTGCCCGTCGAAGGCGAAATACTGCCCTAAAACAGATGCACGCAAGATTACGCTCCGGTCGTCTTTGGCTGATCGGTCAAAGTCGCTTGCGGCCATCATCCATAATGGCGGCGCAAACTGCATCATGCGCGCTCAATCAGCGAAATACCTGCGACCAAGGTGACAGAAAATGACGACAGCAAACGCAACCAACACAGTCAACCGCGCGCCCATGGCAATTTCAGCCTCGCCCGTCGGTGCTCTTTCCCCATAGCCAGCGCCAAGCCCCCGCGGCTTCCTCCTTCCGAGGTTTGTCAACGCGAGCCGCCCGCAGCTCTCGACGGCAAAGTTGCGCCCCGGCCCGCATCGAAAAACCTTCAGGTAAGCGGCCGTTCGCTGCGAGCTACACTAGCGGCAGCTTTGCGGGACTTAGTGAGCTTTCGCTGCGGCTACTCGAATGACTGCACCTAGCGCTTTGCAGACTCGAACGCCCTTCGCAATCGAACGCCTACAATGGCTAGGCCCAAACACCGCTATACCAACGCGCAAAGGCTGCGACATTAGGTTCTAGGTCTGGCTGAAAGCGACCGGGCTGGGCGTCGGGGCACGACAAACCAATCTGCTGGTTAGTGAGTGCTTCGATGTCCTCGTCTAGGGCAGCATCCATTCGTTTGAGATAGGCTGCAGACTTTTCCGCAAAACCCTGCAGCGCGATGGTCTCGGGCGGGAAGCAGGACGTTTGAACAACCCGACATCTGGAGGCCCCTAGAGGATAAGCCTCGTAGCACCACAACGCGTCACGATTTGCAGCAAATGTCATGTTTGGGAAGACCCAAGTGTAGCGAGCACCTTCAAGCGCTTTTCCTGTCAGGCCGGGGATTTCAGGGAGCGATTTGTCCTGATCGGCTTCAAGCAGGCCCCCAGTGCCTTCGGTTTCACCAAACTGACTGGCATATGTCCCAGTCGCAGAGTCGGGAGCATCTGGTTTGGCATAGACGCTGTCGATCGAATCCGCGTGAACAAACGGCAGGTGATAATATTCGTTAAAGACTTCTAGGAATATCTTCCAGTTGCAGTCTACTTCGACTTCTTGCCTGCGGACCGTAACCAGTTGATCCATTGGCCAAGGCGCGTGCAACGCGGCGAAATCCCCAAGATGAACATCAAGCTCGACAGCGTCGGGCGACAGACAAATAAAGGCAAAGCCCGCTCGCTCCTCCGCCCGGTAAGAAATTAGGCCGTGATCGGATTTTTTGAAATCTTGGGCGCGTTCCATGTGCGGTGCCGATACCAATTTCCCCTCTAGATCATAAAACCACGAGTGGAACGGGCATCGTAACCCCTTGCAGGAACCACTCCCGTCGACAAGTCGGGCTCCGCGATGGCGGCAGGTGTTCGCATGTGCGCGCAGTTGGCCGTTCTTGTCGCGCAGCAGGATAATGTTCTGCCCGGCAATATCCATCGCGACAAAATCGCCGGGATTGGCAACGACATCCGCGCGCCCGACACCAATCCAGCCGCTGCGAAAAACAGCTGCATTTTCGGCAGCCGCAAGGTTGTCGGAGGTGTAGTAAACCGGTGGGATTGAAGAGGCCAACTCGGCTGGTTTCGCGCAACTTTCCAGCGCTGGGTCATGCATCTTGTTCATAGGTCTTCTCCTAAGTGCTGCGTTCTTTGGTTAGGGTTTTATCGCACAGTGGCACACGAACGCCGGACCGTATGACATTTGGATCATAGGCTGGACGGTCAAACACCTCGCGCACCATATCCGCGAAAAAGACAAGCGGTTTGCTGGGATAACCGGGGTCAAAACTGGCTTGATCCCAGCGTTCGCAAAACGTCACACAATCGTCGAAATACATGTTTCCACGATGGACTTCCCGTTTCTCGGGATTGGCACCGATATGCTCTCCGAAGTAGATCAATTGAAAATCACCATGCGTATGCACACACCAAGTGACCTGCTCACGTAAAAACGGCTTCAGAATTGTCGCAGCATATTCATCGTGGTTTTGTGGTGCATACATGTCGCCGATGTCGTGAAGTAAGGCTCCGACGATCCAATCTATATCTGCCCCGTCATACCACGCGCGGGTTGCTGATTGAATAGAATGCCCTAGTCGGGTGACTTGATAACCCGAGAAAGTCTTATCAAGCCTCTCCATCGCTTCCAGCAAGCGGTCGGCAGTACCCTCACAGTATTCGCGTTCTAAATTGTCTAGAAAGGCATAATCATCCTTATCACCATCTTTCATTTGCTTGAATTTCACTTGATCCATACTTCCCCTAACCTCGCCATACTGCCAAAATCGCTTGTGATTCACTTAGTTGCACAGCATTCACATGCTCATGGTGATCGACAAATTAAATTTCTGCCGTCAAAGGTATAAGTAATGATTATGTATAAGGTGCACTTTTATGAGCTCAAAGCTTCCCCCGCTCGCATGGTTTCGTGCATTTGAATCGGCCGCAAGGCATCTGAACATGACTGCGGCAGCGAAGGAACTTGGGCTGACCCAGCCAGCTGTCAGTCAGCAAATCCAGCTATTGGAACACCGGTTCAACATGACCTTGTTCGAGCGTCGACCAAGAGGATTGGCGTTGACAGATTCTGGTCGGAGGTTGCTGCCTCAGATATCAGAGTCTATCGACGGGTTGACGCGACTGGTTGCCGAGTTTGACACACAGCAAGACACAAACAGGTTGAACATCGCAGCCAGCGCAAGTTTCGCGCGCGGATACATCACACCACTATTGCCTGGGTTCCTGGAACTTCACCCCAGTCTGCGCGTTCGGGTCAAAACCACCCTTTGGCATGACGATTACCTGAATTCGGACGCAGATTTGGAAATACGTTTTGGCTCTAGTACTCTTGCTGGAAGGGGTGCATTCGAGTTGTACCATGACCGTGTTGTGGCCGTTTGCGCACCAGGTTTCTTTGCAAAACCACCGGACTGGGCCGCCATCTGCGCGGCCCCTCGCATTCAAACCGTTGCCATAACCGAGACCTGGGAAAGATGGGCTGCCGCGCTTAATCTGTCTCAGCCGCAAGGCGAATTGCATTTGGTGGATGCACACGGACTAGGCATCGACTTCGCACTCAGTGGAACCGGTGTGGTCCTGACAAGCCTGCTCATGGCCGCCCCGTATCTGTTGAGCCACGAGTTGATCATGCCACATGAGGGATACGTAGACGCAAACGAGCGGTATTTCCTAGCCACCAACCCGACCACGGACAACCTCTTTGCAAAACCTCTGGCCGAACAGATAAGGCAGCATGCGAAGAAGATGATGCAAACAGCAGTTGATAAGTTTTTACGATAGCATAGGGCAATAATATGTTTAGACGAGCTTGAAAACGCATCATAAATTCAACCTTTGGTCAAAGTGATCGTGAAGTCGCTGTCGGGGGTTGCCATAAACTATGACCGCTATCACGCGGTTTGCGGTCATTCATGGCTCCTGCAGCATCCGATAGTTTGGGCTCGAAGCCGACCTCGGATGCGACGCAGCAACCTGTGATATGGTGGCATCGTCAACGTCGGGTTGTCGTTGGGGAGG
>JBAUHN010000380.1:0-4092 GCA_049680295.1 Sulfitobacter sp. | reverse complement strand
GAGAGTCCTATGACAATGCTCTGGCCGAAACGATAAACGGCCTGTTCAAAGCTGAGGTCATTCATCGCCGTGGCCCTTGGCGCAGCTTTGAAGCCGTCGAATATGCCACCCTCGAATGGGTCGACTGGTTTAACAATCGCCGCCTGCTGGAACCTATCGAGAATATCCCGCCCGCTGAGGCAGAAGCAAACTTCTATGCTGCTATGGAAAGATCAGATATGGCCGCGTAACTAAGACAAATCAGCCTCCGGCAAACAAGGGGCGGTTCAGATCGTATTGGATGGACTGCGTGGCGAAGACAGCATCGCGGAGCTGTGTCGCCGTGAGGGGATCTCGCAGGGCATCTATTACAAGTGGTCCAAGGACTTCATGGAGGCCGGAAAGAAGCGTCTGGCAGGTGATACGGCACGCGCGGCGAACACTGACGAGGTGAACGAGCTGCGCCGCGAAGCAAAGGGGCTCAAGGAAGTCGTCGCGGAACAGACGCTTGAACTCCGCCTTCTCAAAAAAAGCATGACAGGCGATGGGGGCGACCACGAATGAGATACCCTGCATCTGAGAAATTAGAGATCATACGACTGGTCGAGGAAAGCCACCTGTCGGCACGCCTGACGCTGGCCAAGCTCGGCATTCCGCGCACCACGTTCTATCGTTGGTACGACCGCTACCTTCAGCGCGGTGAGGCCGGATTTCAGGATCGATCTCCCAAGCCAAAGCACGTCTGGAACCTGGTGCCCGACGAGGTGACCCGCGGCAAAGCAGACCTTGGGACCACACCCTGAACGGCAGCAGTCCCACACTCTGTGAGTTAAGGTGCAGCGCAGCGAAGGGCTGCGATGTCTCGATTGCCATCAGACCGGGATGTGCTTCAATTGCTGGAACAGGGCATATAGGTCAGGGAGTCTGACTTAACGCATAATCAGGGTTATGTTAAATGTGTCAGTATTACTGACCTTACTTCGATAGCGATTTGACGCCTGCACATCAATCATTCGTATATGACATCCTCACGCGCCTCGGATTTCCACCTCGGTACCAACGACCCGGTGTTCCACTCATAGAGCCAACCGACCAGTTCGCCAGTCTCTCTATCAAAGATGCGTTTAACGGCCCGTGCATGAACTCGCTTGGGTTCGGCACCGGGCAAGTGTGAGCTGTCTGCACGGATGCGCGCTGTTCTCCGGACAATGATTGGGCCGGTCGATATCATCGTCGTTTTGACAATAGTTGCCACTGCCATCTCCCTCGAAAGATACGTCCACTTGAGCAGAAGTTCGCACGTGAGTTTGCGCGCCTGGGCGGTAGTCCGCTTCGCCTTTGAGTTGTTCTTAAAAAGCTCGAAAGCGCACGATAGAATGCGCAAAGTAACGCAGGAAAGCGCAAAAGAGGCGCGTAAATCGTTGATAAAAAATGGTAAGTTTTTTGTCGCACCGCAGCATGACCAAGGTAACTTTAAGCAGGTTTTTGCTCGTTTGGCGGCGTCTGGCGCGGGACGGCCAGTAGATCCGAACGGTTTCCCGGACGGACCGTGGACACCTGAAAAACTCACAGATGCCATTACTGCTATTGAAGAGAACGTTAAAGGTGTCGAACTTCGTGCGGTGCAGACGTGGTTTCAGGACAACGACAATGGGATCAGTGATGACAATATTCGCTGGCTCGCTCGGATCTTTGGATGTAACGACCCCGAGGAAGCAAGCAAATGGCAGGCGGTGCTTAAGGCATCAAAGGATCGCCTAACCAGCCAACGACGTGAGAAAAAGCGTTTGGACGGTTGTTCCGCGGTTTTAGAAACCGAACCATTGCACATCGCCATGCCACAGGTGTCGGAGCCGTCAAATTTTGTCGTCCGCGCGAGTGCTGCAATCCCAACCGATGACGGCCAACGCAGAGCGAAATCCCTCCCTGAAACGTGCGAATGGATGCTTAGCGGCTCAGGATCAATGAATCTGTTGATAATTTATTGGCTGGTTTTCTGTGGATTGGGTTTGCTCAATTATGTACTGAATACGTTGAGTGTCACATACAGCCCCGTCGGTGGACTGGACAAACAAGTCGGCTTCATTTGGGCACCAACACTCACTGTGCTGCCTCTGGTCGCCCTGCCTGCTTTCATTTTCTACGTGAGCGATTTGAACACTTACTGGAAGCGTGTCGGCCGTTCCAAATGCACAGCAGACGATGTGATTTCAATCAATTCCGAGAGCAACGAAGCATGGTACGCGAAAGTCAATGACTTCTCGTTCTCTTTCTGGGCAATTGCTTCGTTCTGCTTCCTATTCGTTTTCGGGTTCCAGTGGGCCGGCATCTACATGCCTGCTTATCTTTCCGGCGACACCAATGGCGTCCAGATTGATAGATACCTGGTCGCACTGGTGCGTCCCGAGGTCATTTCCGTAGGAGAGGCCATGGCTTTGTCATTCATTGGCTATCTCTACACGGCGTCGTATATCGCGATCTTCATGTTGGGATTGCTGTTCTTGGTAATCATCGTCCTAGATTATTATGATCTCTGCACGACCGCTGACCTTGAAGGAAGCACTGCAGATACAAACCAAATCCGAAAAGAAGGGCAAAAGATCGTATGGGGCGGTTTCCGTATAGCTGTTTTTGCTCTTTGGCTTGCATCGCTGGTCAAGCTACAAATCACCTATCTGTCCTCCGACAGTCCAAACTTCGTGAATTGGCTGAGTACCGACGCGCTGAGTGTTTTTGGTGGGACGAGCACTCGCAACGGATGGTTGGAAAACACCTCCATTAGCCACTTCACCACGTTCCTTATGATGGTGGTCACAGTGACAATCTTCGTTGTTTGTGCGTTGAAAATTCAGACTGTCTTTGAGCGCTTGTCTGTCTATGATCAGGGTTACCCTTTTTCGCGTGACCAGCTTGCAATCGTGAAGATGCTTGCCATCATTGGGCTGCTATCCTTCAACTTGGTACTTGTGGGAAGGTTTACCGGATTCTCTCTTCTCGTAGCGGTCAGTACCTTGGCGTCGCTGCACGTACTATCTGGTCCCAGATTGCGAACATTTTAGGTGAGTAATGGAACAAGCAAGATTTTATAGTGATATCGCAGAAGGACCTGCATCGGGCAACGCCTACTGGATCGAAACCGACGATGGTGTTCGCGTTCGAGTTGGGGCTTACCAGTCCGAGGTCGAGGCCAAGGGTACGATCCTGCTGATGCTTGGCAGGTTTGGGTATGTCGAGAGATACGGGCGGGTCGCAAAAACCTTCGCAGAGAATGGTTTTTCAACTGCGATCATAGATTGGCGAAGCCAGGGCCTATCCGACCGAATGGCATTTGACCCTCAAGCAGGACACATTGAGAGCTTTTTGGACTATCAGAAGGATGTCGCGGCCTTCATCCGAGCTGCTGACGAGTTGAACCTGCCGAAGCCGTATTTCTTAATCGGGGTCTCTATGGGAGCCTGTATCGGTTTTCGTGCATTGCTTGATGGACTTCCTGTCGCGGCTTCTGCCTTCATATCCCCTATGTGGGGGATCAAGATGTCTACGGTTCAACGCATTGCCGCCTGGCCGCTTTCTTGGGCATTCCAGAAATTCGGAATTGGCCAGAAATACGTACCCGGCGAAAGTGGCGAGATTTATGTTTTGGAAACGCCATTCGAAAAAAACAATCTCACCCACAACACCGCAATGTATGACTATTGGGTGAAACAAGCACAGGCTGCGCCGGAGCTTCAGATTGGCGGGCCAACGATGTCATGGCTGTATGAAGCCCTTGCGGAATGCCGGCGGCTTTCAAGGGTCCCCTCCCCTAATGTCCCTTGCATCACCTTTTGCGGCGAACTTGATCAACTCGTAGACAATTCCTCTATCAAGCGGCGTATGGCGCAATGGCCGAATGCAGAGTTTTCTATGATCCGAAATGCAAAGCATGATGTGTTGACTGAGATCCCCGAGGTTGGCGACGATGTGATGACGCAGATTTTCGACTTCTTTGCCAAAGCAGTCGCTGAAGCAAATCCGTAGTGGCAAAGCTCCGCGGCGTGATACGGGAATGGCAGGGCTAGGCATTTCTGCCTTTCGCCGCACCGGGCACAAACTGGTGAGATGCGGACGAAG
>JBAUHN010000379.1:0-5796 GCA_049680295.1 Sulfitobacter sp. | reverse complement strand
TCCATCGCCAGTTCGGCCAGTCGTGCCTTGACCACATCGCCAAGCGAAATCAGCCCGACCAACTCTCCGTTTTCGATCACAGGCATGTGGCGAAACCGACCGTCGGTCATTTTTTGCAATACCTCATCGGCCAGATCAGCACGTACGCAGGTCACCAGATTGGATGTCATATAGGTGTCGACAGTGGCATCCAGACACCCTGCCCCTTGCGCCCCGATTTCGCGCACGATGTCACGTTCGGACAAAATACCATCTGCAGATTTACCATCATGCGACACAACAACTGTCCCGATCCGCCGCTCAGACAACATGCGCGCCGCTTGCGACACCAGCATTGTCGGGGGTACGGTCAGGACGGCGTCATCTGATTTTGACTTTAGAATTTGCGACACCAGCATTTTGTTCTCCGTAACAGATAATTTCAATATGATCAGCGTCGTTGCAATAATCTTGTCTGTCAAGCGAGTGCTTCGAGATGTGCCACTTCTTGTCGCAGACCTGTGGCCAAAAGTTCGGCAAATCGGCTTAGACGCGCGTTTCTTTGATCATCTACATGCCGGATCAGGTAAAAGCTGCGGGTCAGGCTGACCTGGTCGGTCAAAATCCGCTGCACTCCGGACATCGCGGGCAGTGAAAAATCATGCGCGACCCCGACCCCGCCGCCCTGCCTGATCCAGTTGATCTGAACCGACACGGAATTGGAGGCCAAAGCGACACGCGCCACACCGATCTCGGTCAGGTAATCCAATTCGCGGTCAAAGATCATGTCGGGGATATAGCCGACCATGCGGTGATCCTTAAGATCCGCCACTGAGGTAATCGGCCTGTGCGACGCCAGATAGTCAGCAGATGCCGCGAGATGCAGTTTGTAATCGGTGACTTTTTGCACAACCAAACGCCCGGCGGTCGGCGCGCTGACTGCAACCGCCATGTCTGCCTCGCGGCGCGACAGGTTAAAGACCCGTGGCAAGGCGACAATCTGCACATCGAGATCGGGGTTTTCTTCGACAATGGCGGCACAGACCTGTGGCAGCAGATAATTTGCACTGCCATCCGGTGCGCCAATCCTGATCTGCCCGGTAAGACGGTCACTGGGCTCCGACAGACCGGCGGTGGCAGATCTTACCGCCTGTTCAGCCGTTTCAGTGCGCGTCAACAACTGGGCGCCTGCGACGGTCAATGTATAGCCTTGCGGAGATTTCACAAATAACGTGGTTTGCAGGCTTGCCTCCAGCCGGGCCATCCGTCGCCCCAGAGTGGCCGGATCAAGGCGCAGGATTTTCCCGGCACCCGACAGGCTTTGTTCGCGGGCCACAGCCAGAAACAGGCGAAGATCATCCCAGTTCGGCGTCATAGTGCGTCAACTCTCAAAGGTTTTGCAAAAATGCAAATTGATTTTGCCATCCTGCCCCTTTTCCTTTGATTTTTGCAAGCCTATGATCCCGACAAACCCAAAACAGGAGGACATTATGCAAGAAATGACGCACTATCTGAACGGCGCCCATGTCAAAGGCACGTCCGGTCGATTTTCCGATATCTACAACCCGGCGACGGGCGAAGTGCAGGCAAAATGTCCGCTGGCCTCGGTCGAGGAAATGGACCTGGCCGTACAATACGCTGCCGCAGCACAGCCCAAATGGGCCGCGACCAACCCACAACGCCGCGCGCGGGTGTTGATGAAATTCGTTGATCTGCTGAACCGCGATATGGACAAGCTGGCCGAAGCGCTGAGCCGCGAGCATGGTAAGACCCTGCCCGATGCCGCCGGTGACGTACAGCGCGGGTTGGAAGTTGTTGAATATTGCATCGGCGCGCCGGAATTGCTGAAAGGCGATTACACTGATTCAGCGGGCCCCGGCATCGACATGTATTCCATGCGTCAGGCGCTGGGTGTGACGGCGGGTATTACGCCGTTTAACTTTCCGGCGATGATCCCGATGTGGATGTTTGCCCCGGCGATTGCCTGTGGCAACGCCTTTATCCTCAAACCGTCCGAGCGTGATCCATCGGTACCGCTGATGCTGGCCGAATTGCTGGAAGAGGCAGGCCTGCCCAAGGGCATCCTGCAGGTGGTGAATGGCGACAAAACAGCCGTTGACGCGATCCTGCACCACGATGTCATTCAATCAGTGGGTTTTGTCGGTTCGACACCGATTGCGGAATATATTTATGCGACCGGTTGCGCGAACGGCAAACGTGTTCAGTGTTTTGGCGGTGCCAAGAACCACATGATCATCATGCCCGATGCCGACATGGATCAGGCCGCAGACGCGCTGGTGGGTGCCGGATACGGTGCGGCGGGCGAACGCTGCATGGCGATTTCCGTGGCCGTATCCGTGGGGGATGACACTGCCGACCGCCTGCTGGAAAAACTGATCCCGCGGGTCGAGGCGCTGAAGGTCGGCCCCTATACATCCGGCGCGGATGTGGATTACGGCCCGGTTGTGACCGCCGCCGCCAAAGCAAATATCGAACGTCTGGTGCAAACCGGCCTTGATCAGGGTGCCAATCTGGTTGTCGACGGGCGCGATTTCTCGCTGCAGGGCTACGAAGACGGGTTCTTTGTCGGCGCGCATCTGTTCGACAACGTGACCAAAGACATGGACATCTACAAATACGAAATCTTTGGTCCGGTTCTGTCGTCCGTTCGCGCCCAATCTTACGAAGAGGCTTTGGGCCTTGCGATGGACCACGAATACGGCAACGGCACCGCGATCTTTACCCGTGACGGCGATGCAGCGCGTGATTTTGCCAGCCGCGTAAACGTCGGCATGGTCGGGATCAATGTGCCCATTCCGGTGCCGCTGGCCTATCACACCTTTGGCGGTTGGAAAAAATCGGTGTTTGGCGACCTGAACCAACACGGACCTGATGCATTCAAGTTCTACACACGGACCAAAACCGTGACATCGCGCTGGCCGTCGGGGATCAAAGAAGGTGGCGAGTTTTCCATACCAGTGATGGACTGACCCAACCGATACCAAAAAGGGCGGCCCAGATAACGGGCCGCCCTTTTTTGTTTGCCAGGGTCCTGACCCAAGGCATCGCGCCGCGAAACACGGCCGGGTTTGCACCCTCCCCCTTGCGCTGGACTGCGGATATGATCAGGCTTGATCCAAAGGCGCAAACATCCGATAAAGAAACGACCGTTCAATTACCGTTTTCGCCACCAAAAGGATCGCCCCATGGATTTCGCCCTCAGCGAAGAGCAATCTGCAATTTTCGACATGGCCTATGCCTTTGGCCAGGACAATATCGCCCCCTTCGCCCGAAAATGGGAAGCAGACGGCACCATTCCGAAAACGCTTTGGCCGCAGATCGCTGAACTTGGGTTTGGCGGGTTATATGTCTCGGAAGACGGCGGCGGATCGGGCCTTGGCCGTTTGGACGCAACACTGGTGTTTGAGGCATTGTCGATGGCCTGCCCGTCGGTGGCCGCGTTTTTGTCGATCCACAATATGTGCGCCAAAATGATCGACAGCTTTGCCTCGGACGATCTGAAGGCGCGCATCATGCCGGACGTGTTGGCGATGAACACGGTGCTCAGCTACTGCCTGACGGAACCCGGATCCGGATCTGACGCCGCCGCGCTGAAAACCCGCGCGGAACGAACCAACGACGGCTACACGCTCAACGGCACCAAAGCGTTCATTTCAGGGGGCGGGTATTCCGACGCCTATGTCTGCATGGTGCGCACTGGCGAAGATGGGGCTGCGGGTGTCTCGACGCTCTATGTCGAAGATGGCAGCGACGGGCTAAGCTTTGGCGCACTTGAGGATAAGATGGGATGGCGCAGCCAGCCAACCGCGCAAGTGCAATTTGACAATTGTGCCGTGCCCGCCGCCCATCTGATCGGGCATGAGGGTCAGGGGTTCAAATACGCGATGATGGGGCTGGACGGCGGTCGGCTGAACATCTCGGCCTGTTCTTTGGGCGCGGCACAATCCGCGCTGACGGCCACATTGAATTACATGGGGGAACGCAAGGCGTTTGGTAAATCCATTGATCAGTTTCAGGGTTTGCAATTCCGCCTGGCCGATATGGAGATCGAATTGCAGGCTGCGCGCGTGTTCTTGCGGCAGGCGGCGTGGAAACTGGACACCCAGGCCCCTGATGCCACCAAGTATTGCGCGATGGCCAAGAAGTTTGTGACCGACACCGGCAGCAAAGTCGTCGATCAATGCCTGCAATTGCACGGCGGTTACGGCTATCTGGCGGATTATGGCATCGAAAAGCTGGTGCGCGATTTGCGGGTGCATCAAATCCTCGAAGGGACAAATGAAATCATGCGCGTGATTGTTGCCCGCGATATGTTGAAAAACCGATGAGCGATCTGGCGCAGGACATCTCGGTCCGGGTCACGGGCCGGGCGGGTCGCATTACGCTGACACGTCCGCAGGCGTTGAACGCATTGACCTACGAGATGTGCATGGCGATCAGTGAAGCACTGGACAGATGGCGCGATGACCCGGACGTCCATGTAATCGTAATGGACGCCGCAGGCACACGCGCGTTTTGTTCAGGCGGCGACATAGCCGAGTTATACGCGCACGGCAGGGCGGGCGATTTCGCCTATGGTCAGCAGTTTTGGGCGGATGAATATCGGCTGAATGCCGCAATTTTTGACTACCCAAAACCGGTGGTGTCGTTTTTGCAAGGGTTCACCATGGGTGGGGGCGTTGGCATTGGCTGCCATGGGTCGCACCGGATTGTCGGGGAAACCAGCCAGATTGCCATGCCCGAATGTGGCATCGGCCTGATCCCGGATGTGGGCGGCAGTCTGATGCTGGCGCTGGCACCGGGGCGCATCGGCGAATACCTTGGTCTGACGGCGTCACGCATGACCGCGGGTGACGCGATTTTTGCAGGTTTTGCCGACCACTTTATTGCTGAAGACCAATGGCCCAGGCTGATCTCGGAACTTGAGAAAACTGGCGATCCGGCAATGCTGGAACCCTGTTATGCAGATGCGCCTGCAGGGGAGATTGCTGGGCATATCGACCAGATCAACGCCTGTTTTGCTGGTGAAACGCTGGCTGATATCCAGACGGTCTTGTTGGCAGATGACAGTGATTTCGCCCGCGACGCGCTCAAGAAAATGTCGCGCAATGCGCCGTTGGCAATGGCATGCGCCGTCGAGGCGCTGCACCGGCTGCGCGGGCCCTCCATCAGCATGGCAAAGGCGCTCGATCTTGAATACCGTTATACCTATCGCGCGTCCGAGCATGGCGATTTTCTGGAAGGTATCCGGGCGGCCATCATCGACAAGGATCGCGCGCCGAAATGGCAATTTGCCGATCAACCTGTGCCCGGCGTCGCTGTCAGCAAAATGTTGATGCCGCTTGGGCACGCTGCACTAAAACTCAAGGAGCCGACGATGCCAACCAAACAGACAATCGGATTTATCGGATTGGGCAATATGGGCACGCCGATGGCCGCCAACCTGGCCGCCGCCGGACATGATGTGATCGGCTTTGACCCCGCAGGCACCACCGCCAAAGGCGCGCGTGTGGCAAAGGATGCAATCGAAGCCGCGCGGCACGCTGATGTTGTCATCACCATGCTGCCCAACGGCCAAATCTTGCGCAGTGTTGCCGCACAAATCATCCCGGTAATGCGCAAGGGGGCGGCGCTGATTGATTGCTCAACGGTGGATGTTGAAAGCGCGCGCATCGTTGCTCAGGACGCCGAAAATGCTGGTCTTTTGGCAGTGGACGCGCCTGTGTCGGGTGGCATTGGCGGGGCCGCGGCAGGCACGTTGACCTTTATGGCCGGCGGGTCCGAGCCATCTTTTGC
>JBAUHN010000378.1:0-2241 GCA_049680295.1 Sulfitobacter sp. | reverse complement strand
CTGTAAATCAGTTGATCAATCGCATGCTGCACATGGCTGGCTTCGATCATTTTACAGCGGGCATCCTTAGCCCAATGATCAGCTTCACGCAGCAAATCCGTAATGCTGCCAAGATGGGTGGAGAGTTTTTCCGCATCTTCGGCGATACGGGCGGTCTGTTCAATCATGCGTGCTACTGCGCCGGGAGTCAGCGGTAACAAGGTATGCTGGCGACTAAGCGTCGCAAACAACGCAGCAAACTCATGGTTTGCGTTCGAGTTCCGGTCCGTTACATCGTTAAAGTCCGCCATGACTTTAAACAAGTCTGCAAAGTCCGGATCGTACTGAGCGAGCAAGTAATAAAGCCGACGATCCCCCACCAGAACGACTTTGACTTCCAACGGAATATGCTCAGGTTCCAGTGAAACCGTACTGATCAGGCTAAAACTGCGCTCCAATGAATCCAGACGAATTTCGTGCGACTGCAGCGCTCGCTTCAGACTATCCCAGGCCAGCGGTTGCATCAATATCTGGCGTGCATCAAGGACCAGGAACCCACCGTTTGCTCGATGCAACGCTCCCGGTTTAATGAGCATAAAGTTTGTAATCAGCGTGCCCATCTGCGACTGATATTCGGTACGACCAATCAGATTAAGATAGCTGGGCAAATCTTCAAATACGACGGGTGCGTGTTCCTGAGCTGCGTTGTCGACCAACAGATTGACCTGATAACGGCGTAACGCGTCGTTATGGTTATTCTGAGGCGGGATTCCAAATGGTGACTGCTGCTGACTGGGCAAAAACGCATCAACGTTGTCAATAACGTCGGCGGCTACCGCTTTAAGGTAATCGGCCAGTTCCGCTATATCGGCAAAGTTTGTATTGAGTACCTCAATAAAATGCGCAACGGCAGACTCTGCGATCTCCCGGTTAATCGCCTTGATTTGCTCCCGTGCTTCCTTAGCCCACTGGGGTATCTGGCGCAGCGATTTTTGTACCGCCTGCTGCATCGCTTCAATATCCGACTCGATCTTTTTCCGCTCACTCTCCGGCAGTGCCACAAACTCGTCGTGCGGCAAGACTTCATCGAGATTTTTTAACGGGGCAAAACCGAAACCCGCGTTAGTATGTACCAGTGACAGCTTCCTTTCCCGGGCCTGTTCGCTCACCTGCTCCATCATATGTTGCTGGCGCTCTTTTAACGACTGCTCAACCTCTTCAACCCTGGCTCGATAATCTTCGCCTTCGAAAGCTGCAGGTAACGCGATTTGCAGATCTTCAACCAATTGATCCATATCATCGCGCAACCGGCTGCCCACCCCCGGTGGAAGCCTGATTGCATTGGGTCTGTGAGGTTCCGAGAAGTTATAGACGTAACACCAGTCTGGAGGCGCCACTCCGTGAGCTGCCAGTTCCTCAACTATTTGCCGGGTAGCCGAGCTCTTGCCTATTCCAGGTGGACCAAGTGCAAATACGTTATAACCATCACCGCGCATTTCCAGCCCGAAACGCAGTGAGTCTAACGCCCTGTGCTGCCCGACGGTGACATCAATATCGGCCAGCTGAGCTGTCGATTCAAATGAAAACTGCGAAGGGTCGCAATGCGTGCGCAGCCTGTCTGGGGTTAGGGCTTTCGACGACTCTGCTTGAACTGAATTCATTATGATTTCAAAATTTTTTGATTATTTCCAAATCCGAGAACCGGAATCGACGAAGCGATACTTTCAGAATCCTCGCGATGCCGAAAGTCGGCCTTGATTTTCATCAATTGGTGATCAAGTATTCGAATAATTCTGTTCCCACGGTGTCCATACTTATGCGAACGACAATACAACGATACTCAGCGATATCGCAACGAGTGCCGACTACTCGGTGACACTGAAAGACGAAGGCAAGCCGTTGTATCGATGGGGCAGCCTGATCAAGCGTCCTAACGACATCCGCCTGTATTCGCGGCTCGCCCTGCCCGATGCATGGAAACCCCGGGGGTCGATTACCACGTCACGAAGGCGCGCCTGATCGTCACGCACTGGATCACCAATAACCCGAATGACCAGCTGCGCCGCGAAGACCTGGAAAACGAGGCAGCTACCGGTCGCATGCCGTCGTACCGGATCGCGGGCAACGACTGGGTCTCTACCAAGCGCTGCTATGAAGGTGACGGTGACTTCCTCGACAGCGAAGAAGGTTCAAGCGATCCGACCGTCCTGGAAACAGGGACTGTTCTGCGCAACGCCGGCTTCGAGGTCAACGGTGCCGATG
>JBAUHN010000377.1:0-2712 GCA_049680295.1 Sulfitobacter sp. | reverse complement strand
TTCGTCGCGACGAGTCCTAAGCTCCAAACCGGGGCACAGCCAAATGGATCGTGTTGATCCATGACCATCGACCACACAACAGGGAGAAGAATATGACATTGAATTTTCTGAAACTCGCAAGCGCTGCGGCTATTGCGACGATCATAGCTTCGGCACCAGCCATGGCGGGTCCATTGCAAGACCGCATCGACGCAGGTGAACCTATTCGGATCGGGTTCTCCAACATTCCAAATTTTGGGTTCCCCGGAGACAATGGCAACGCCGAAGGCTTTATGAATGACATTGCTATCAACACGCTGAAATCCATGGGTTACACAAACATCGAAACAGTTGTGACCGAATGGGGCGGTTTGATCCCTGGACTTCAGGCGGGGCGTTTCGACATGATCACCGGCGGTCTGTACATCACCGCTGCCCGGTGTGAGAACATCGCGTTTTCGGAACCTGCCGGGGCATTTGGTGACGCATTTCTTGTCGAAGCCGGAAACCCAAAGAACATCAACACCTATGAAGATATCCTCAACTCTGACTACATCCTGACGCTGGGCGCAGGCTACAACACCGTGGAAGCAGCGCGAAAGGTTGGCATTCCGGATGCACAAATGATGCAGGTCCCCGGCTTGACCGAAATGTTTGCAGCGCTCAATGCTGGGCGTGCGGATGCAGCGGTTCTGACCTATTTCGAGGCCGATAGCCTTGTTCAGGCCTCAGAAGGTAAATTGGAATTGGGTGATGCGGCACAACTGCCGGAGTGGACCAAGAACTGGGCCGGTATGGGCTTTCGGTCTGACGACAGTGATTTTGTCGCTGAGTATAATGCGGCACAAGCGGCCTATCTTGGCAGCGCAGAGATGCTCGAGACCGTTGCAGTGCATGGCTACACCAAAGTTCACTTGCCCGGCGATGTGACAATGGCTTGGGCTTGCGAGAACCGCTAGGACCTACTTGGGGCAGACCGTTCAGGTCTGCCCCTTTGTATTGACGCCGTCAGATGGACCAACACCATGACACTCATTGAGTTTCTCAGCCAGTATTGGCCCCGCCTTTTGTCAGGTACCGGCATCACAATTGCACAATTTTTTCTTGCCGCCATTCTGGGCATTGCAATTTCGCTCGCTATGGCCTTGCTGAAATTGTCGAACAATCGAATTCTTCGCGGCTCTGCAATCACCTATATCGAAGTATTTCGCGGCACCTCTCTTTTGGTGCAGCTTTATTGGATTTTCTTTGTCCTGCCGCTCTTTGGAATTACCATCGAAAAGTTCACAGCAGGATATATTGCCGTTGGGATGAACATCGGTGCCTACGGCGCGGAGCTTGTTCGCGGCG
Source organism: Sulfitobacter sp. (assembly GCA_049680295.1). Classification (GTDB taxonomy): domain Bacteria; phylum Pseudomonadota; class Alphaproteobacteria; order Rhodobacterales; family Rhodobacteraceae; genus JBAUHN01. The sequence continues at coordinate 1,383 of JBAUHN010000377.1, read as the reverse complement.
GCATTCTGTCAGTGCCGAAAGGGCAATGGGAAGCCGCGTTGGCCATAAACATGAGCCCGGCCAAACGCATGCGCCGGATTATTCTGCCTCAGGCTTTGGTCAACATGTTGCCGCCTTGGGGCAACCTGATGATCGAATTGTTGAAGGGAACTGCACTGGTGTCGCTGATCTCGGTGACAGACCTGATGTTTGAAGCCAAACAGATCAACGCCTCAACGTTTCTGTCCGCGCAGATCTTTGGAACCGCACTTGTCATCTACTATATCTTGGCCCGGTTTTTCGTCACACCCTTCATGCGCTGGCTGGAACGTTTCATGGCCCGCAAAATGGGGAGGGCTTGATCCATGTTTGACTGGCGATGGGACTTTGTCTGGGAAATCCTCCCCCGGTTGTTGCAGGCAACTGGCAACACACTGATCGCGGCAATCGCAGGTTATGGGATTGCCTTGGTATTGGGATTGTTTCTGGCACTTGGACAGCGCACACCTTACCGAATTGTCACGCTTGTCATACGTGAGTTCGTCGAGTTTATCCGTTCAACGCCCCTGCTCTTGCAGATTTTCTTCATTTTCTATGTTGGACCGCAATTCGGCATACGGCTCAGCCCATGGATGTCAGGGATGATTGCGATCGGTCTGCATTATGCCTGTTACCTGTCCGAAGTGTATCGTGGGGGCATCGAAAGCGTGCCGCGCGGACAGTGGGAGGCGGCAACGGCGATTAACATGTCAACACTACAGAAATATCGCCGCATTATCATTCCACAAGCCATCCCATCTGCTTTGGCCGGAATGGGCAACTATTTGGTCGGTATCTTCAAGGACACGCCGATGCTTTCGGTCATTGGTGTTGCCGAACTCATTCATACTGCCAATGCCATCGGGTCAGAGAACTATCGTTTCCTCGAACCCTACACGATGGTCGGGTTGATTTTTCTGGCCATTTCATTGCCGACAGCAGGCCTGATCCGGGTTTTAGAAGGCTACGTGCGCCGCAAGCTAGGAATGTGAAAACATGGAAAATATGTCTGAATACCCACTGGAAATCACCGGTGATCCCCGACCAATGGTCAGTTTCAGAAAAGTCCACAAAGCCTACGGATCTTTGGTCGTCCTCGATGATCTGGATCTTGATGTTGCGGCTGGCGAAATGGTGTCCATTATCGGCCCGTCCGGATCGGGTAAAACCACTGTCTTGCGAATGCTCATGACGTTGGAAACAATCAACAACGGTGTCATTTACGTAGATGGAAAACCGCTGACGCACATGCCGAAGAACGGCAAGCTCATTCCGGCCAATCAACGCCATCTACGTGAGCGGCGTGCGGAAATTGGCATGTGTTTTCAACATTTCAATCTGTTCCCGCATATGACTGCGTTAGAA
>JBAUHN010000376.1:0-17879 GCA_049680295.1 Sulfitobacter sp. | reverse complement strand
GCCATCTGCTGACGTTTGAGAACGCAAACCACAATGCGGCCGCCCCCATTCCTGCACCTGCGGAATGCTGGCATATGAATGGCAAATGGAAATTCGCAGGTTTTGATCATTATGCGGATGCGGTCTGGGATACGACGCGCATGAACAACATAGCCCAGCATTTCGCGACTGCATTTCTGGATTTGCACCTTAAAGGCGATGGGTCCAAAGCGCCGTTTCTGGATTTGCCCGACATACCGCGCAGAGGTGCTATGACACTGGCTGATCATACCGACCCCGCCAGCGACCACATTTATTGGAAGGGGTTTGCCCCCAGAACAGAAGCAGGGCTGAAGTTCGAAAGCAAATCCAAAGGTGATTGATTTTCCGGGGCAACCCAGACACAGTTGCCGGGCTGGGACGCAAACGCGGCACATCTCTCAAATGCGAAAAGGTGATCAAAATGTCCCAGACACACGGCGCTGAGGATGGCGCAGCCCATGCCGTGGTTCCGGCCATCGTCGCTGGCTGTATGGTGGCTTTTGTCAGCTTTGGATTTGCTGCAACCTTTGGCGTGTTTTTGCGCCCGATGAGCGTGGAACTGGGCTGGGCGCGCGAAGTATTCTCGTTATCAATGGCAATTCAGGCACTGTTTTGGGGGATCACCCAACCTTTCGCTGGCATCGTGGCGGATCGTTTCGGCACGGCGCGGGTGCTGGCCTTTGGGGCCGTTGTCTCGGCGATCGGTTTCTATCTGCGTGGAGCGGTCATTGATGAGACGGTGTTCGTCGCCTCCGGGGTGATTGTGGGCATTGGCACTGGCGCATGTTCATTCCCGGTGGTGATTGTGGCGCTGGGCAAAATCGTGTCGCCCCAACGGCGCAGCTTTATCCTTGGGCTGGGCACGGCTGCGGCTTCGGCCGGCATGTTCGTCGCGGCCCCGTTGGCCACGTTTTTGATCCATTGGATTGGCTGGCAAAATTCGATCATTGTGATTGCCGCCAGCTTTCTGTTGATCCTGCCGCCCCTGTTTTTTGTGGCGCGCGTATCGCAGCCATCAGCGCGCGATGCATCCCGCGGCGCGTTTGGATTTGCGATCAGGACGGCCTTTGCCGACCGATCCTTTGTGTTGCTGTTTGTCGGCTTTTTTGTTTGCGGATTTCACGTGGCATTCATCCAGACCCATTTGCCCGCCTATATTGCCGATCAGGGTCTGGCACCGATCATCGGGGCCTGGTCGCTTGGGCTGATTGGCCTGTTCAATATTGCAGGGTCATTTTTGTCGGGATGGTCTGGCCAAAACTATTCCAAACGAAAGGTGCTTTCAGGCATCTATTTCACCCGTGCCATCGTCATCACAATATTCATTTTGGTGCCTCTTTCGGCCACCAGTGTCGTTGTCTTTTCGGCGGCGATGGGGCTGTTGTGGTTGTCGACCGTGCCCCTGACCACCGGTCTGATCGCGCAAACTCAAGGGTTGAGGTTCTTGTCAACGCTGGCCGGGCTGGTCTTTTTCAGCCACCAGTCCGGTGCTTTTATCGGCGCCTGGCTGGGCGGGCGGATATATGATGCGACGCAGGATTACACCGGGATGTGGTGGGCGGCCATCGTCCTGGGACTGCTCGCGGCACTGTTGCATATACCAATTCGCGAAGAGCCGGGCGTTCTTGCGCGGGCCGAGGCGACGAAGGATTAATACACCCGTACAAGCGGCTGATATTTAAAGTCTAATCGACACTCTCTGCAAGGCGACTGGCCTTTTTTCGGACCAATACGCTGCGCAGATCGTGCATCGCCAGCAGCAAGTTATCTGTGACCATATCCAGTTGCGCATCGCTGGCGCGCGTCTGCGCCCATTGCGCGGTCAGGTTCAAATGATCCACTGCGCGGTGAATGTCGTCGATGTCGCGCGTCGCAAGCACATCTGCGCGCGCGGCCATCCAGTCGCGGATCACCGCCACGTCACTGTCCGACAATAGCTTTTCACCTTGCGGTTTTATCTCGCCGTTGCGGATATTGACGACAGCGATTTGGTCCATTTCGATCCGGCGATGGCGGTTTTCTGTTTCAATACGAAACACCACCGCGCCGTTTTCCCGAACCCTGAAAAATAACTCTGGCAGATTGTTCGGCATGTCAGGCCCTTTGTTTAACTTAGACTGGCACAGAACGCCTGAATACGCGTGCAGGCCTCTTTCAGTGCTTCGTCCGATGTCGCATAGCTGATGCGAAAATTCGGTGATAGACCAAAGGCTGCACCAAAAACCACAGCCACGCCAGTGTCTTCCAGCAACGCAGTGGCGAATACTTCATCATTTTCAATGACAACACCCGCCGGAGTTGTCTTGCCGATCAGCCCGGACACCGACGGGTAGACATAAAACGCACCTTCAGGTGTCGGGCAGGCGATCCCGTTGATGTCATTCAACATTGAAACCACCAGATTGCGACGCCGCACGAACATTTCATTGTTGGGCGCAATGAAATCCTGAGAACCGTTGAGCGCCTCCACCGCCGCCCATTGCGAAATCGTGCAGGGGTTGGATGTGGATTGCGATTGGACCTTGCGCATCGCGGCAATCAGTTTTTCAGGCCCGGCGGCATAGCCAATCCGCCAACCTGTCATCGCATAGGCCTTGCTGACACCATTGACGGTCAGCGTGCGGTCATAAAGCTTTGGCTCAACCTGTGCAGGGGTGCAGAATTCGAACCCGTCATAGGCAAGATGCTCGTACATGTCATCCGTCATTACCCAGACCTGCGGGTGGCGCAGCAGAACGTCGGTGAGTTCCTTCAGCTCTTCGCGGCTGTATCCGGCCCCCGTCGGGTTGGACGGTGAATTGAAGATGAACCATTTCGTCTTGGGCGTGATGGCGGCCTCTAGCTGATCAGCGGTCAGTTTGAAATTGGTCTGGAGTGAAGCCTGCGCTATCACGGGTGTCCCACCGGCAAGCAGCACCATATCAGGGTAGCTGACCCAATAGGGGGCAGGGATCACGACCTCTTCACCGGGGTTCAACGTGGCCATCAGCGCATTGTAAAGGATCTGTTTGCCACCGGTTCCGACACTGACCTGCGCGGGGGTATACTCCAACCCATTGTCACGTTTGAACTTGGCGCAAATTGCCTGCTTCAGCTCGATGATGCCATCAACGGCGGTGTATTTGGTCTTGCCATCGGCAATGGCAGCGACGGCGGCATCTTTAATGTTTTGCGGCGTGTCAAAATCCGGCTCGCCCGCCCCAAGACCGATAATGTCGCGACCCGCGGCCTTAAGTTCAGCCGCTTTCGACGTTACAGCAATCGTGGGAGAAGGTTTGACGCGGGAAAGAGTTTTCGACAGCAGTTCCATTTCGGCCCCAGTTTGATAAAGGTACGCCAACTCTCATAGGGCGCACGCCCCCCCCGATCAAGCGGGATCGGACAAACGAAAGGCATGAGCATGAACGATAATAATGACGACTGGTTTAGCCCCGATGTGGCGACATTTGGTGACCGGGTTGCATCTGCACGCGAAGCGGCGGGAATGACGCAAACGGAATTGTCGCGCAGACTGGGGATCCGGGTTCCGACACTGCGTAGTTGGGAAAATGATCTTTCGGAACCCCGTGCCAACCGATTGTCGATAATGGCGGGCCTTTTGAACGTATCGATGATGTGGTTGATCAACGGTCAGGGGCAAGGCTTGGATGCCCCGGATGACCGGGCGATAATACCATCCTCCGTTCAGGATATTTTGAACGAGATGAGAGACTTGCGCGCTGATCTTGCCGCACGGACCGAACAGCTGGCACGGCTTGAGAAACGTCTGCGTGTGCTGCTGAAGGAGCACGTGGATGGCGGAACTTAAAGAACACCGCATCAAACGTTTGCTGATGCGGTCGATGCGGCGTGGGATCAAGGAAATGGACCTGATCCTAAGCACCTTTTCCCAGGCAAACCTTGCTGGAATGACCGATGCCGATCTGGAGCTCTATGATCAGATGCTGGCCGAGAATGACCATGACCTGTATTTATGGGTCAGCGGCCAAAGCGCGCCGCCGCCTGCCTATGGTGCTTTGATCACAGCCATAACCCTTCACATGCAAGCCCCGTCTGACGGCGCCAGGGCAACTTAACGAAATAGTAGCCTTTAAAGGCAATTTTGACCTCCAAGCAGATCGAGTCGGAGCGTTAAAAATGAGTATTCAAAATCCTATTGCCATTGCCGCAAAGCCAAAACCAGACACAGGTTTTATCGTCGGCTATCTGGACGCATTGTCGCTGGTGGAACGATTGCACCGGTTATTGCTGGACGTCATCAAGGATGAGTTTGAGCGTGTTAACGTGTTGGAAATCAACGCAGTTCAGGCATTGCTACTGTTCAATATCGGTGACAATGAAGTGACCGCAGGCGAATTGAAAAGCCGTGGCTATTATCAGGGCAGCAACGTCAGCTACAATCTGAAAAAACTGGTTGAAATGGGATATATGCACCACCAGCGCTGCGACGTTGACCGCCGATCCGTGCGGGTGCGATTGACAGAAAAAGGGCGTACAGTGCGCGATCTGGTCGAGAACCTGTTTATTCGCCATGCCGAAGGGCTGGAAGACAAGGGTGTTCTTGGACCTAACGGGATCGAAGATATCACCGCGTCGCTCAAACGGATGGAACGCTATTGGACCGATCAAATCCGCTACATTTACTGAAGAGATCCTATCACTACACCGTCAAGTTCACGCAGCAATTTGGCAGTCATAGCGCGTCCATAATCCTCAAAGCCCAGCGCCGTCAGCACAAAGGCATCTGGTCCCGCGATCACTTCGGCCTGAAAATATGAGCTCAGCTCGCCAATCTCGACCTGGCGCAGATCGGCAATTGTGGGGGTATCAGCGCCAATCACCAGCGCGTTGATGGTGAAACCCAGCCCCGAAATTGCATCTTTGACATCGCGCGGTCGCGGGCCGAGGTTGGATTTTCCATCGCCCGAGATATCAAGCGTGCGTTTCCAGCAGGCAGGCTTTTGGTTCAGATACTGCGCGCCTAACCGCATTGCATCCCCCAAGGCCGTTCCCGGACTTGCCTGCCGCCGGCTGGTCGCAGACAAGGTCGCGATCACTTGCGCCAAAACATCAGCGTTTGAAATTGCCGTCCACGGGACAAGCACTGCTTGGTCGTCGGCGCCGCTCCATTCAAAAACCATCAACGACACCGGCGCCGCAGGGAACGCCAGCAGCGCTTCGCGGACCTCCGTATCTGAAAGCGCTGCGACCAGACCGTCCAACTGCAACCGATATTCACGCAGATCAACCGAGCCGGATACATCCAGCGCCAATACCAAAGCCTGACGGCAGTTTGCATAGACGACCGAAAGGGATGCAGACCAAACCGCCGCGACGATGAGCAGCAGCCGTATCATCACCCGCCTGCCGACTGTTGCGGCAAGTAGGGTGCAACGTTGCCGATGATCGGTGGCGACAACTCACGTTCCAGTTTGCGGCGCATCGCGCGTTCGTAGTCTTCGAACCCGTTGGCAATTTCGACAAAGGATCCGGGGCCGCGTGCTACGTTTTGGCTGTAGAAATCAATCAGACCCGGTTCAGATTCAAAATCAGAGGCATTGACCACCAATCCATTCACTGTGACCTCGGCAAACGGAAATTCCCGGTAGGCGGCGTCAGGCGCGAACCCTTCGTTGTTTTCGCCATCCCCCGCCATGTCCAGTGTCCGGCGCGCGCAGTCTGGTCCGCGCTCCAACATGCCCGCACCATATCCCAGCGCATAGCCCATCGCGGTGGGAGAATCGCTTTGACCGCGCTTGCTGGCGGCAACTGTCTGCGCGACCCTTAGCAATGTGGCGGGGCTGTCGACCAATACCCAATCCAGCAAAACCTGCTGATTGTAACGCCCCGACCATTCATAAACCGCCAAGGCAACCGATTGATCAGCCGCAAAAAATGCCGCCTGAACCTCGGGCGCAATCAAGGCCGAGACAAGCCCACCGCGTTGCAATTGATCTTCCGCCGCATCAACCGAACTTGAAACATCCATCGCCAGAACCAATGCCAGACGGCAATTGGTCGCCATTGCCGGCCCTGCGGCCCACAACAACAGGCCCGAGAGAGATGCGAGCCTTACCAATGCCCGGTGTTTTTCATGCTGGCCCAAGGCTCGGCAGGGGCCAGATGGTCACCTTCCTGCAGCAACTCAATCGACACATTATCCGGCGAGCGCACAAAGGCCATATGCCCGTCACGCGGCGGCCGGTTGATCGTCACTCCGTTATCCTGAAGATGCTCGCAGACCTCGTAGATATTGCCGACACGGTAGGCCAGATGGCCAAAATGGCGGCTGTCATCGGGCAGACCATCATCGCCGTCCCAGTTGTACGTCAGTTCAACCGGGCAGTCCTCTTGCCCCTCGGGCGCCATGAAAACAAGCGTGAAACGCCCCGCTTCACTGTCCATCCGGCGGGTCTCGCGCAGGCCTAAAAGCGCATAAAACGCCATGGATTTCTCTAGGTCTTTCACACGGACCATTGTGTGCAAATACCGTAACGTCATGGCAATTTTCCTTTTGCTCGGACTTCTGTCTGCCGTCAAACTAACGCGCCTTGGCAGACCGTCAACGCACAATCGGTTGGCTTTCGCGGGTCCAAAGCCGCAGGCGTAACAGTTGGTGGCAGCATCTGACGCGAAAACAAGACCGCATCTAGGTGTTCCGCCCGGACGGGTGCCCAGATATAGTGGGCGGCGACTCATCAGATGTAAGGACCGCCGCCATGCCACTTAGCCCCGAACAGCAGGCCGAAATCGACGCACAACGCGCAACACCGCAATCTACCCTGCGCGCCGTCAGCCCCGGAATGGAGGCGCATCTATACAAAGCCGCCCCTGTGCTGGATCACGGATTTGTCCGCGTCATCGACTATATGGGGGATGATGCCGCGATCTGTCAGGCCGCGCGCGTCAGCTATGGCAAAGGCACAAAGTCGGTGCAAAATGACGAAGGTTTGATCCGCTATCTGATGCGGCACTGGCATTCGACCCCGTTTGAGATGTGCGAGATCAAGCTGCACGTCAAACTGCCGGTCTTTGTGGCGCGCCAGTGGATTCGCCACCGGACCGCCAACGTCAACGAATATTCCGCCCGCTATTCGATCCTGGATCGCGAATTCTACATCCCCAGTCCGGATCACATCAACGCACAATCCGTGGTCAATAACCAAGGCCGTGGTGGCGTGCTGGAAGGGGCCGAAGCCGCCCGCGTACTGGAAATTCTCAAGGCCGACAGCAACCGCTGCTATGACAACTACGAGGCGATGATTTCCGACGAAGGTCAGGACGGTCTGGCCCGCGAACTGGCGCGCATGAACCTGCCCGCCAATATCTACACCCAATGGTACTGGAAGGTCGATTTGCACAACCTGTTCCATTTCCTGCGCCTGCGCGCCGACGCCCACGCCCAATACGAAATCCGCGTCTACGCCGACGCCATCTGCGCCATGGTCGCCGACTGGGTCCCCGCCGCCTACGGCGCGTTCGAGGATTATCGCCTGGGCGGTGCCACCATGTCCGGCAAAGCGCTGGACTGCGTGCGCCGGATGCTGAAGGGCGAAGAGGTGACGCAGGAGACGTCTGGGATGTCTAAAGGGGAGTGGCGGGAGTTTCAGGGGGTTATTGGGTGAATTTTAGCGCTTCTGAGAATACGGTTGAGCGATGGATATCGCCTTAAAGTAGTCCGCAGGCCCGAAAGTCCCAAAAAGATGAGTACATTGAAAGTGGCCAGTTCAGATTGCAAAAGGATAGCAGGCTTCTGACAATACCTGCGATTGCGACAATAACAATTATGAGTTTCCACCTACGGTACGTTTTCTTGGTGAACCTTCCTGGGTAATCGTCAATTTCGTCTACAATACTATTCAGCTTGAAAGATCGGGTTTGCCAATCATCAGCCAAAAACGCATTTTTGAGTTCACTGTAGAGTTCGTCCATGTCTTTTTTTCGGAATAAATATACAAAATGCTCCCAACCGGCCCTTTGAGCATGACATTTCTCTGTGAGAAGTATGTAAAGTCCCAGTCGGCTAATCCGATACCTCAATAACCTCATTCGCTCATATCCAAATAAAAGTACGAGTAGCGACAAAAGACAGAGGAAAGTAATCGTAGCGAATTCAGTTATTGTATCAGGGCCTTCTCGACCAATGCTAAAAGTATATGCAAACACTGCTGCAGCGGCGGGGTACGAAAAATTTTCTACACGAAATTGTTCGTTCATATAGCCGACCATCTCTTGCCGAAGGCCCAATATCTCATATTTTAGCGCCTCAGAATAATGTGTCTCGTCGGCAGAAATTTCCTTGAAGCGATCAGTAATCATATTATGGTCTGTTGTTTTCCTTGGTTCGCGCATTGACTTTCTCGATTAAGGTTTTGTTTTCAATGAGTTTATAAAGAATGAAAACACTCAGGCGGTCAAACTATTTGTGACTTTTTGCTCCAACTTGAACCCTTCGAACATTACGGTCGAATTCTTTCAATCTCGCCTCCCACCCCTCGGTTCGGGCGCGGTGGCCTATAGGCGGACCACATCATTTTGCCCGTGCACCCCACCGCCAAACCTCTAAACTCCCGCCATGTTCACCCTCGCCAATCCCCCCGCAGATTTCATCGACAACCCCTTTCCACACTACGACCGCCTGCTACGCGCGGCACCGGTTTGCCCGCAGCCTGACGGCTCTGTCCTGATTTCGGGCCATGCGGAATTATCGACGATTTACCGGGATGTGACGCGGTATATCTCGGACAAAAAGGCGGCATTCGCCCCGAAATTCGGACCCGGATCGCCTTTGTTTGAACATCACACAACCTCGCTGGTCTTCAACGATCCGCCGCTGCACACCCGCGTGCGGCGCATTATGACGGCGGCGCTTACCCCGCGTGCATTGAAAAACATGGAACCGGGGCTGATCGAAACCATCGACAGATTACTGCACCAAATGCCACAAAACCCCGACCTGATCGCGGATTTCGCCGCCGCCATCCCCATTCAGGTGATCGGAAATCTGTTGGACATTCCACCGGATGAACGCGCGCCCCTGCGGGGCTGGTCACTGGCGATCTTGACGGCGTTGGAGCCAACGCTGACGCCGGAACAACTGCGCCAAGGCCACGACGCGGTGTCAGAATTCAAAGTCTATCTGCAAGACCTGATCGCCCGGCGCAGGGCCAAACCGGGGGACCCGGAGACGGATGTTTTGACGCGGCTGATACAGGGCGACGAAGGCGGGCAACTGTCCGAGATCGAGTTGATACAGAACTGCATTTTCATTCTGAACGCAGGGCATGAGACGACAACGAACCTGATCGGCAGCGGTTTGGCGCTTTTGCATGATCACCCGGACCAAAAGGCGCGGCTTTTGGCGGAACCTGTTCTTATTGATAAAGCGGTCGAAGAGGTTTTGCGCTACCGGTCGCCTAATCAATTTGGCAATCGCGAGACGGCACAGAATGTCATTCTGGGCGGGCATCCCATCGCCAAAGGGACCAACCTGCATCTTTGCATCGGGGCTGCCAATCGCGATCCTGATGTCTTTGAAAACGCCGGTGACTTTGATGTCAGTCGTCATCCAAACCGGCACCTGGCCTTTGCTGGTGGTCCGCACACATGCGTTGGTTTGACCCTGGCGCGTATGGAAGGGCGTATCGCCATCGACCGATTTTTGCACCGTTTCCCGAACTATCGGGTCACCGGTCGCACCCTTGGCGGGCGCATCCGGTTCCGTGGTTACGCGAAATTACCGGCGATTTTATCCGATAAGTAGCGACTTTTTGGGCAGATAACTGAGCTTAAAGCAGTTTCAGATCACTTGCCATCTGTCGGCCATCACGGCCTTCGGACATCTCAAAGCTGACTTTTTGGTCGTCTGCCAATCCGGTCAGCCCCGATTGTTCGACCGCCGAGATGTGTACGAACACATCGTTGCCACCGCCTTCTGGTGCGATGAAACCATAACCTTTTGTGGTATTGAACCACTTCACGGTGCCGTTTGGCATAGTCCCCGTGCCTCCTTTGTATTGCTTGCCGCGCCGTCGTTTTCAACGCAGCATGACCTTTGTGAAACGCGCCGAGAGAAACCTTCCACACGCACACTCTTAAAAAAGTTTGCATTTTGGCGGAAAAAATCAAGGGTTTTGGTGGAATAACTGGTGAAAACCCGCCTATTTGGGAAAATCGTGGGGGATTCTTATGCAAATTTATGGACTGAAAAACTGTGATACCTGCAGAAAGGCAATGAAATCGCTGCCGATGGCGTCATTTATGGACCTGCGCGAAAACGGTATTCCAGCCGAGGTAATGGCGCGTGCCGCAACGGCGTTTGGAGATGCGTTGGTCAATACACGTTCGACCACATGGCGCGGTTTGGACGATGCGGCGCGTGAATTGCCACAAGAGACGTTATTGGCACAGTTTCCTGCATTGATGAAACGTCCGCTAATTGTGGACGAGGCGGCGATGTATCTGGGCTGGACCAAGGATACACAGGCCGCACTGGGCGTGACTTAGGCCCGATCTGGCGGGCCGCCAATCGCCCGATCAAATGACACAGGACCTGCGCCTTTGATCACCAATACCAGCAACAAAAACACCCAAAATGCCCGTTGATCCATGATCATCGCATCTGGAAACCGATCAAACCACGCGCCCAGTACTTTGGCGTCAGAAATCTTGCCGTGGGCAAATAAGTCGGTCAGCGACTGAACCGTGATAAAGCCGATCAATCCAAGGGCCGCCAACCGGGTCAAGAACCCGACTACGATCAACAAAGGCAATGCAAATTCGGCCCAAGTCCCAACCAATGCCGTCGCTTTGTGGTAAAGGCCAAGCTGGGATGAATCATAGCCCACAGCCGCCATCGCGCGCGGGAAAATCTGCATATAGACACCGTCGTCCAATGTGAAGATGCCGCCAAAGCCGGTGCCAATCTTGGTCAGGGCAGAGACCCAGAAATACATCAAAAGAATGCCTGCGAACATCAATCGGGCCAGAGTTGGCAATAACCAGTCCGCGTTTTCAAGCCAGCCGAAAACTGCTCTGTGCAGTGCTTTGAGCGCGTTCATTCACGTGTCCTTTGTACCAGCAAGGCATAGTGCTGCGCCTTGCAACGCGATGGTCAATGATTGATGCAGATCGAACAAGGGGTCATTTCTTAGTGCAATATCATGGGCCGCACCAAAGGGCGTACCCCCGTCCAACGACAAAAGCCACGCAGCAGCGCCGGGTGGCAACAGGCTGGGGGCAGGATCAAATGCGGGTCGGCAGACCAGAATGTCCTGGGGGTGCGCCTGCGGTTTGGGTGCGCCGGGTTGCGTGTTAAAGGCCCAGATATCGTAAATCGGCCAGCTTGATTGCAGCACCTGAGCCGCCGGGGCCAGGCGAAACTTTTGCGTCAAGAGGGTATCCGGGTCGCGGTTGAATATCCCGAGATCAAGTTCAGGTGCGTCTGCCGCGTGGTAGGAGCGGCGCGTGGCCAGTTCAAGACGGGCGCAATCGGGCAGATACCCGATGTGCGACAGGGCGTCTGTGTTCGACAAGAACGCAGGAAAGGCTTTTCCATAGCCCATCAAAACCGGTGATGTCGGCGGATGGGCACGCAAAAATCGGCGGGCAATGCCGCTGAAATTCTCGGGCCCAATCAGTTTTTGGACCAGCGGAAAGGCCTGGCTCAGGGCGTCCAGCAACGACATGGTGACGTTGTTTTGGTAGATCGAAAACCGGCGCGATGCAGGATCATCCGCGTGGCTTACGATCCCATCGGGTAGCGGTTGCGATGGATCAAGGATCGCGGTGCGAAATGCCGATTGATCGTCGCTCATCTGGACAAGGTTTGGGCTGCGCGCTGTGCCTGAGCGCGTAAGATGGGCCAGGTCGGGACATCAGTGTCCCATTCCACCAAAACCGGTCTTGGACCGCATTTTGCCAATGTCGTTTCCAGCAGGGCCCAGACCGGGTCGGCGACGGGTGTTCCATGCGTGTCGATCAAAAGCGACTTGGCGGAACCGTCCCTGTCTGTCGCATGTCCGCCGACGTGAATTTCGCCGACATGATCAAGGGGGAAGGCATCCAGATAGGCTTTCGGTGTGAAATCCAGATTTGCAGCGGAAATAAACACATTGTTGATATCAAGCAATAATTTGCATTTAGTTTTGTGGACTACCTCGTGAATAAATTCGATTTCTGATAGTGTGCTGTCTTGGAATGTCAGATAACTGGACGGGTTTTCCAGCAACATCTGGCGTCCTATTGTGTCTTGGACCTGATCAATATGATCGGCGACGCGGGTAAGAGTGTCTTGCGTATAGGGCAGGGGCAACAGGTCATTGAGATATGCGCCCTCATGTGATGACCATGCTAGATGTTCGGAAAAACTGGCCGGTTTCGACCAGTCGATCAGATGTTTCAGCTTTGCCAGATGGGTCTTGTCTAACGGTGCGGCACCGCCAATGTTCAGCCCGACACCATGGACCGACAGCGCAAATGTTTGGCAAAGTTCGCGCAATTGGACCAACGGTCGCCCGCCGTCGCCCATATAGTTTTCGGCATGAACCTCTATCCAGGAAACGGGTCCGGGATCGGATAGCAGCCCATCAAAATGCTGGGACTTGAAACCAACACCCGGTGCATTCGGTAAAGGTTCAGCGCGTTGCAGGCGTTCTTGCACGGGGTCTGGCTTCTTTCATTTTTTTTCCGCAATTTGGTCCGCTATCCTTGGCTTGCCAAATGCGGCGGTCAGGCTGGAATGTCGCGTTCCAAAACCTCAAGCGATCCTTTGCGAAGGGTGCCGTCGGCCATCGCGGGGAGTTCAATTTCCGTGCAGGTTCCAACATCTACCAAGGTCCAAGCGTTGCCTTGATAATCCTGAACGGACGTTCCCGCACATGTGGTGCCAGGGCCAGCCGCACAATCGTTTTCGCCGGAAAGCGATATGCCATAGCATTTTTCTTTGGACGCGGCTGCAGCGGGGGATGTTTGTGCTGTTACGGCTGCAGCAACCGCGCTGGCAATCGCAACTGTTTTCATTGTGTTCGACATGGATACTATTCCTTGTGACAAACCGTTGATCGAATTTATGGGTCAATTCTAGCGCATTCAATTTGGAAAAGACCAGTCACGACGACGTGGGTCACAACACTGTCAGAGCTTGTGCGTCGTGTTTCAGGCCCGGAACAATAGGCCTGAATGTGACATTTCTCCTGGTTTCACAGCAAATCCGGTGGCGTGGATTCACGGCCTAATGCGACCGCGACATCGACCAGCGATTGTACCGAGGTCTGTTTTTCGCCCAAACGCCGTACCGATACGGTCTTATCTTGGACTTCGCGCCCGCCTACCGCCAGAATGACCGGCACTTTGCCAACCGAGTGTTCGCGCACTTTGTAGTTGATCTTTTCGTTGCGCACATCTGCCTCGGCACGGACACCCGCGGCGACCAGCGTTTCCACAACCTCATGCACATATGCGTCTGCGTCTGACGTAATGGCGGCCACGACAACCTGACGCGGGGCCAGCCAGAATGGCAATTTTCCGGCCGAGTTTTCGATCAAAATGCCGATGAACCGTTCGAATGATCCAAGGCAGGCGCGGTGCAGCATATAGGGGCGATGCTTGGCGCCGTCCTCGGCGACATAGTTCGCACCCAAGCGATCCGGCAGGTTCGGGTCCACCTGAAACGTGCCGCATTGCCATTCACGCCCAATCGCGTCAGTCAGTTTGAAATCCAGCTTTGGACCATAAAACGCGCCTTCGCCCGCATCCAAAGTATAGGGATGGCCGGTTGCTTTGATCGCGTTTTCTAGGGCGGCCTCCACATGATCCCAGCTTTCCTCGGATCCTACGCGTTTCTCTGGCCGGGTGGCGAACATGATCTCAAAATCATCAAAGCCCAGGTCTTTGTAGACGGACGACAGATAGGTGATGAAAGCGGCGCATTCCGCCTCGATCTGATCTTCGCGGCAAAAAATATGGCCATCGTCTTGGGTGAATCCACGCACGCGCATAATCCCGTGCAGCGCGCCCGAGGGTTCATACCTGTTGCACGATCCAAATTCCGCCATCCGCAACGGCAGATCGCGATAGGATTTCAAACCTTGGTTGAAGATTTGCACGTGGCAGGGGCAATTCATTGGCTTTAAAGCATTAATTGCCTTTTCGCGGGCGTGTTCTTCGTCCACTTCGACAATGAACATATGTTCCTGGTATTTGTCCCAATGGCCCGATGCCTCCCACAGTTTGCGGTCGACAACTTGCGGTGTGTTTACTTCCACGTAGCCCGCAGCGCGTTGTTTGCGGCGCATGTAATCCTGCAAGGTGGTGTAGATCGACCAGCCGTTTGGATGCCAGAATACCTGACCGGGGGCCTCTTCTTGCATGTGAAACAGGTCCATTTCGCGACCCAGTTTGCGGTGGTCACGTTTGGCCGCCTCCTCCAGCATATTGAGATGCTGTTTCAGCTTTTCCTTGCCGGTGAATGCGACGCCATAGATACGTTGCAGCATGGCGCGGTCACTGTCGCCGCGCCAGTAGGCACCGGCAATCGACATCAGTTTGAACGCGTCGCCGGCTACCTGACCTGTGTGCTGCAAATGCGGACCGCGGCACAGATCCTGCCAGTCGCCGTGCCAATACATCCGCAAAGGTTCATCACCGGGGATCGCGGCGATCAGCTCGACCTTATAGGGCTCGCCCTTGTCCTCGTAATGCTTGATCGCGCGGGCGCGGTCCCAGACCTCGGTGCGGACGGGGTCACGTTTGTTGATTATCTCTTTCATCTTTTTTTCAATCAACCCAAGGTTTTCGGGGGTAAAGCTCTCTTTGCGATCAAAGTCGTAATACCAGCCGTCTTTGATCACCGGGCCGATCGTGACCTGGGTGTCGGGCCAAAGTTCTTGCACCGCACGGGCCATGATGTGGGCAAGGTCATGGCGTACCAGTTCGTTGGCCTGATCCTCGTCCGCCATGGTGTGGATCGCGATGCTTGCATCCGCGTCAATCGGCCAGGCCAGATCATAATGCGTGCCATTGACGGTGGCGCTGATCGCCTTTTTGCCAAGCGAGGTCGAGATGCTATTGGCCACGTCGCCGGCGGTTACGCCTGCGTCGAAACTACGTGCATTGCCATCGGGAAAAGTAAGAGAGATTTGGGCCATGTCAGGCGCTCCTCGTCAGTTTGGCGCCTACGAGACGCCCGGTTGCGGGTTATGTTCAGGGGCTTATGGTCCCGATTTGGCGTGGTCGTCAAGGGCTGGGTGCTGGACAGGTGATGCAGGTGCTATATCATCGCGACATTCACCTTCGATATCATGTCGTGGCTTTCAGAAAGGCGCCAAAATGTCCAAACATAACAAAACATTTGAGTTAACAATCGCCGATATTGATCTGATTGAGGCGGCCCTGAACACCGTAACACGTGATCTGTCGTTGGAACGGTTGTCTGATTTGCCCCCTGAATTGCCCGAAAGCGTTGGGCAAGACCCCCTGCGGCAGATTCATGACTTGCTGGGACGGCTTCACAATCAAAAGACGTTCTACCGCCCCAGCAAAGAGGCATATGTCAGCGGCTAGGCGAGCAGCAGTTGGACACCAATTGCGACAGTGCAAAGCCAGCTTAAGTTGAACAGAATCGGCCGCACCGGGAACCGTGCGAGGCCTGAAATCATGCCGATGGCATGGGCCAGGCGCAGCCAGAAAAACGCAGTGCTGGCCCAAATGGTGACAGAGGTGGAAATGCCCAGAACATGGGCGACCAAAACCAGTGCAGCAAAAGGCATTGCCGCCTCAATCAGGTTCAGATGGGCGCGGTGCGCGCGGTGGACCCATTCAGGAAATTCCGTCAGCGGCGCCGGGCGGGTAAAGCCGTCCCCTTGCGTCAACGGGTTCGACGTGACCCCGACAATGTAAGGAATCCAAAGGCTTGCCGCTAAAAGCATGACAAGTGTAAGGTATGTAAGTTCGGTAGTCATGGCTTATCCTTTCGTCTGTGGCATGGCGAACTTGACCGATTTCCCGGTCTCTAGCAGGGTCTTCAGGCCCGCCAGCGTTCGGTGCCATCCATCGCCGATACCTTCCTGACCGACGGGCACATCGAAATGTTCCAGTGTCAGCAGACAGTTTTCGCCTTGCGGATCAATCGTGTAGACAAAGCGCGATTTTTCCAACGGGACGTCGGGGCCTGCCCACTGCGGCTCGAAACTTGCCTCGATGCGGGTTTTGGGCGTTAGATTTATGTCCCGGCATACCAGCATCACATTGCCGTCCGGGGTCTTGTGGATCAACGCATCGCCGTCCCGTTCGCAGGTGCTGGCCATGAAATTATAGTCCGAATTGGATTTTGCATCGGTCAGCGCATTCCAAAGCGCATCCTGAGTGCAGTGGATAAATGTCTGCATCATAAAGTCGGGTTTTGTCATTTTGGGTGGTCCTTCCAGTTGGGTTTTCAGGGTTAGCACCGCTCGGGCCGCCGGTTTGACGAGCAACGGCTCGATCCAGCGATCAATCGCTTCCTGCAAGGGCAGGGCGTTTAGGTAGTGATGTTTAAAGCGTCCGCGTTTTTTGGTGACGATCAGGCCGGCATCTTCCAGCACGCCCAGATGTTTCATCACGCCGAAACGGGTCATTTCCAGTTGCGTTTGTAAATCCTGCAGGGTCTGGCCATCGACCTGCCGCAGACTGTCCAGCAGCGTGCGGCGTGCCGGATCGGCAAGGGCTTTGAAAATCGAATCCATAGATTGCTTATAGGTGATTAAATAGTCACGTGACAAGATAGTCACGTAATTTTTCCTCAAAACCGGGATTGCATGATCGCCGGGCTGCGCGCATGATTGTACAAAACGGGAACAAAATTATGACCACGCTTCAATATCTGGAAACGCCGCAGGGCCGCCGCATTGCCTATCATCTCAGCGGTGGTAGCGGGCCTTGCGTGGTATTTCTGGGCGGATTGAAATCCGACATGGAAGGGACCAAAGCCCTGTTTCTCGAAGACTGGTCGCGCCGCAATGGCACCGCTTTTTTACGCCTCGATTATTCGGGCCACGGCCAATCGTCGGGGCGGTTCGAAGAGGGGTGCATCGGCGATTGGGCGCAGGACACATTTGAGGCGGTGCAGGCATTGACCCAAGGGCCGATCGTGCCGGTGGGATCGTCGATGGGCGGCTGGCAGGCGCTGTTGCTGGCGTCGAAAATACCCGCGCGCATTGCCGGAATGGTCACGATAGCGGCGGCACCTGATTTTACCGAAGACGGCTATTGGGCCGGTTTTTCGGAATCACAAAAACAAGCGTTAGAGGCAGACGGTCAGATCGAATTGCCTTCGGATTATATGGAGCCTTACATCATCACCAAACGCCTGATCGAGGACGGTCGCGACCAATTGGTCCTGCGCACGCCGTTGGATTTGCCGTTTCCGGTGCGGTGTCTGCAAGGCACCGCCGATACGGCCGTCAGCACCGACACGGCGCTGGCATTGGCGGATCATGCGACATGCCCCGATTTGCAACTGACTTTGGTAAAAGACGCCGATCACCGGTTCTCGGATGGGCCATGTCTTGGGCTGATCGAACGCGCGGTTGAGGATATTTTACAGATCACCAGACCGACCACATCCTAAACGAGGTAGACCATGCAACAAAGGATCAGCCTGATCACGCTGGGCGCGCGTCATCCTGAAACATTGGCGGCCTTCTACGAAGCCTTGGGCTGGAGGCGTGAAGACAGCCCTGACGGTGTGATTGCCTTTGATCTGATCGGGCAAACGCTGGGCCTGTACCCGCTGGAAAAACTGGCCGAGGATATTGGATTGCCGGTCGATGCGATGGGCCATGGTGCATCGACCTTTTCCCATAATGTGCCCCAAAAAGAAG
>JBAUHN010000375.1:0-5667 GCA_049680295.1 Sulfitobacter sp. | reverse complement strand
GTGGTAAATTTCTTCGGCGGCCCACTTGCCTAAAAGAAACACCAACAAAGCCCCACACAAGCCGCCAGCAACTTTAGTCGTTGTCATTGTATCGAACATATTCTTGGCCATCCAATTTTTAATGGGTTTGAGCGCGTTACTATTGCTTCACCTTCGCTCTGGCAAGGTGTAGTTACCGCGACGAAATGCCCTGATCTACAAAAAATCATGCTGGATTATCGAAATGACCACTCAAAACCCTGCGCGCATCTCCTTTCAAGGGGAATTGGGCGCCTATAGCCACCAGGCCTGCAAGACCGCCCGGCCTGATATGGTGCCGGTGCCCTGCACGTCGTTTGAAGACGCAATCGACGCGGTGCGCAACGGGAATGCCGAATTGGCCATGTTGCCGGTAGAAAATTCGACCTATGGACGCGTCGCGGACATTCACTCGCTTTTGCCGCAGTCAGGCCTGCATATCATCGAGGAAGAATTTGTCCGGGTGAACATCAACTTATTGGCCGTCCCCGGCACCCCGTTGGGCGACATACGCCAAGCGATGAGCCACACGGTTTTGCTGGGTCAGTGCAAGAGCTTTCTGGCAAAACATAACATTGCGCGCGTCACCGGGGTTGATACCGCCGGATCGGCAAAAGAAGTGGCCGAAATGGGTGATCCCTCTATGGGCGCTTTGGCCAGCGAACTTGCCGGTGAAATCTACGGATTGGACGTCGTTGCCCGCCACATCGAGGATCAGGGCAACAACACCACCCGGTTTTTGATCATGTCGCCAACAGCGGATCACAGCCCGCGCGGCGATCATGGTATGATGACAAGTTTCGTCTTTCAGGTGCGCAACATTCCTGCGGCGCTTTTCAAGGCCATGGGCGGGTTTGCGACCAACGGCATCAATATGACCAAACTGGAAAGCTATATGGTTGGCGGCTCGTTCACAGCCACGCAATTTTACGCAGACATCGAAGGGCATCCTGATGATCCAGCCGTCAAGCGGGCGCTGGAGGAGCTGGGTTTTTTCACAAATATGGTTGAAATTCTGGGCGTTTATCCTGCCCACCAGGACCGCAACTAAGACCCGATCATAGACCACAACGCCCGGCTTACGACAGGTTCCTATAGCGATCTTCCAGGTTCATCGCATATTCTGCGACGCGCAGTTTGTAGCGTTTCGTCAGCGATGATTTTGCCAGCTTAAGCGACTGGATCAACAACCGCGTCGGCAGGTTCTGAGGCCGCATTTCCAACGACACCATGATCCGGGTGCGGCTGCGCGAAAGGGCAATCAACTCTAGCTGCATCAACCCGGCCAGACCTGCGGAATTGATTTGGAACGCCATCTCGTTAGGGCGCTCAAAGCGGATCAATTCAATGTCCAGAAACCGCATTTTACCGCGCATTGAAAACGCAGCCGTCCATGTCATTCCAGTACCGGGCTTGGTTAGTGCGTCTGTCCGCTGCACTTCGGCACCACGTCGGATCGCCGAGCGTTCAAACGTCTCGAAATCGCACAGCATGTCAAACACCGCATCCAGCGGTGCCTCAATATCTTCTTTGGTGGAAAACTTCATGCAATTGCCCGGTTGCCTGCGTTCACGGCCATTCTCGCGTCAATCAAGCGTATCCGCAAGCCAGTTCTCGATTAAAAAATGTGCGATAGCACCCTTTCGGGCCGGCAGAATCGTAGGATGATCCCCGGCGGTAATCTGCATCATGTCCTCGCGAGTGATCCAAAGCGCGTCCTCAATCTCGGTTGGGTCGATCGTGATATCGCGCGTCGTTGCGACACCGCGGCACCCGAACATCAATGACGCCGGAAAAGGCCAGGGCTGACTGGCAAGATATGACACCTCACCCACCCGCACAGCGGATTCCTCAAACACTTCGCGCCGCACGGCAGCCTCAAGCGTTTCGCCCGGTTCGACAAAGCCTGCCAGCAATGAATACATCCCTTCAGGCCATCCCGGTGACCGGCCCATCAACACCGAATTTCCATGCGTGATCAGCATGATAACGACAGGATCCGTGCGCGGAAAATGGGATGCGTTGCAGGCCGGGCAGTCGCGCTGCCATCCGGCCTGCGCGATCTCTGTGGCAACCCCGCACCGGGCGCAGAACCCGTGGATATCGTGCCAGCCCAATATCGCCTTGCCGGTCGCTGCCAATTCCGCATCACGCGGGGTCAGCCATGCCATAACCCGTCGTAATTCGGCAAACACCATCGTGTCATCCAACAAGGGATGGCATTGCTCGCTTGGGTCCAGAAATCCGCCCAAGGTACTTGGGTCAAGATCCACTGGCTCCCAAGTGGACAGATCATATGCAAACCGGGCACAACCGTCTTCGCGGCCCAGAAAAATCGGATCTTTTGATGCTTCGTTCAAAACCGGATGATCCAATTCAAGACGTACCAAACTGGCCGGGTTTTCCGGAGCGACCAATGGCTTGCCACGCCAGAACAGAATTGCACGGGCCTGTGGATCAGCCTGAGCTGCGGCCAGTTTCGCGCGATCACCGCGCAGCTCACCTGCCCGGTCCAGACCGGACCCACCGAAAACCACCGTCTCTGCGTATTTCATATCACCACTCAATTGCTGCCCAACACCCGGAGTGACATGTGCAGCACACTCACGCAATCCCCTTGGCTTGGCGACATGACACCGCTTGCAAACCTTAACGCGATCTGATGAGGTTAAGTGCATTCTAAGGTTGATATTTGATCACATCCCATTGCAAAGGAAAGACCTTGCCCAGCAAGAAAAACGCGCATGGTCCCTTGAAAGGCACTGCCAAGCTTCGGGTTCTTGCGACGACCGATCTGCACATGCAGATGTCAGGCTTCGACTACATCCAGGACAGACAAACCGACACTAATGGCTTTGCTGGTCTGGCGACATTGATCGCGGACGCCCGTGCCGAGGCATTGGCCGAAGGGCGCCATGTCATGTTGTTTGACAACGGCGACTTGCTGCAAGGCACCCCACTGGGCGACTATTTATCGCAACGCATACAACACATAGATCACCCCGTCGCTGCCTGCCTGAACGCCATCGGCTATGACGCAATTGGACTTGGCAACCATGACTTTGATTTTGGCCTGCCCTATCTGGACGCCGTGACTGCCCAATGTGATATGCCGGTAGTCTGCAGCAACTTAATCACTGCCCATGCCCCAAAACTGGAACCGCAGACGGTGCTTCAGGCGCCCACAAAAAGCAGCGCGCAAAAACACCTGAATATTGGCCTGCTTTCGGTCATTCCCACGCAAACCGCGCAATGGAACCAAAACCACTTACACGCCTGCGCTCAGGTCACCCCACCGATAGAGGCCCTGCAGAGTGCCATCCCAAACTTGCGTCAATCGGGCGCAGATGTGGTGTTTGTACTGGCCCATACAGGTATCGCCAATCCGGCAACCACAGCCACGCCAGAAAACCTTGCCGTCTTTGTCGCGGCCCTGTCAGGCGTCGACCTGATCATTGCCGGACATACGCATGGCAGGTTCCCCGGCGCTGGATTTTGCGGCGTTGCTGGTGTGGACGCGAGCGCAGGAACGCTGTCGAGCATCCCCGCCGCCATGCCCGGATTTGGCGCATCAGATCTGGCCGTCATTGATCTGGACCTTGAGAAAAGACAGTCGGATTGGGCCGTCGTCGATCACAAAAGCCAATTGCGTCCGGTCACAAAAAAAGTGCCGCCCGATCCACGGATCATCAAGCTGTTGGGCAAATCTCATACCGCAACGCGGCGGCATTTGTCTTCGGGTGTTGGCGCATTGTCCCAGACCATTCACAGCTATTTCACCATGGCGCAAGATAGCATTCTGACCCGAATGCTCGCAGTCGCCAAATCGGACGTGATTGCAGCAACTGTCCGTGGCGGGCCGTTGGAGCATCTGCCGATCCTCGCCACCGCTTCCTGCCCTGCAACCGGCGGGATGGCACAGCCGGATAATTTTGTCACACTCAACAAGGGTCGCATCAGTCGCCGCCAGATCGCGGGCCTTTGCCCCTATGTCGATCAAATCTGGGCGCTGCGTGCGACCGGTGCGCAAATGATCGAATGGCTGGAAAGATCGGCGCGTGTTTTCAATAGATTGCGTCCAAGCTGCCCGGATCAAGATCTGAACAACCCTGCCATACCCGGCTTTAAATTCGATACTATTGTGGGTCTGGAATACACGATTGACCCGACACAACCGGCAAAATACGACCCCGGCGGCAGTTTGGTTTCCGGCGCACAAGGGCGCATTCGCGATGTCAGATGGCGCGGCGCTGCGCTAAAACCTGATCAGGAATTTCTGGTCGCGACCACTCATTATCGCGCGGCGGGCGGTGGCGGCTACTTTCGTTTCGCGGACAGCGACATCGCGGTTCAAAGCAAGACCTTGTTGGCCCAAGCCCTGACACGTCTGTTTGAACAGCCTGGCCGGGCATGGCTTGATCTCGCACCCAGCTGGACATTCGCAAAGCAACTTGGCGTTCAGGCCGTTTTGCAAACCTCACCCCTGGCGCTTGATTACTTGGATGACATTGCCGAATTGCGCCCAGTGCCGTGTGGGGTGACACCATCGGGATTTCAAAAATTGCGACTTTCGCTATAGCGAAAGCACCTGCTTGCACAGTCCGCGTTGCACGCCTATATGAAGTCCCGAGAGGTTGGCGCGGGCGAGCGCCTCGCCAACCCGGTCAGATCCGGAAGGAAGCAGCCGTAACGAGCCCCGCTTGGGTCGTTGTCCAGCCTCTCACCTTTTCCCCTTTGTCTATCTTGCGGCGCTACAGTTGATCTGCCGCGAATGTATCACATTGACCGATCTGACCATTGTCAAAGCCACGTGCAAACCACCGCGCGCGCTGTTCGGATGTGCCATGGGTAAAGGTATGCGGCTGCGGCACACGGCCCGCCTGACGCTGCAAATGGTCATCACCGATTTTGCGTGCCGCATTCAATGCTTCGTCCAGATCACCGCGTTCCATCAACCCTTCGACAGATCGCGCCCAGACACCGGACAGGCAATCGGCCATCAGTTCCAATCGCACTGTCAGCATATTCGCCTCTGCCTTTGTGGCTTGTCTGCGGGCCTGTTCGACCTTTGGCAAAATCCCAAGCTCATTTTGCACATGATGCGCGACCTCATGGGCAATCACGTAAGCCGCGGCAAAATCGCCACCTGCCCCCATGCGCTGATCCAGCAAATCGAAAAACTGTGTGTCCAGATAGGCTTTTTTGTCCGCAGGACAGTAAAACGGACCAGTGGCGCCATTGGCCCCGCCACAGGCACTTTGCGTGACCCCGGAAAATACGACCAAGGTTGGTGGCTGATACTTTCGGTCCAGCTGTTGCGCGAAAATACCGGTCCAGACCTGTTCGGTTGTGGCCAAAACCCGTGCGGAGAACTGCGTTGCCCGGTCATCATTGGCCGAAACCGGCGCGCTTTGCTGCGTCGGCGCGCTGCCGCCCTGCAACAGTGGCGACACATCAATGCCGGTGAAATACCCAATGGCAAGTACCGCCAGCATCCCGACAACACCGATTTTACCCGCGCGTCCGCGTGTACCGCCTTTGCGCACTTCCACATTACGGCTGGCCTTGGTTCCTCTTAATCGCATCGTGCACCCCCACTCTTAAACGCTACTCATTAGATCGCGTTGTCTTACCACATCTTCTTTGGCC
>JBAUHN010000374.1:0-3139 GCA_049680295.1 Sulfitobacter sp. | reverse complement strand
CTGAGAATAGAAATTGATCATTGCCTTCGCTTGCACTTGTTGGTCTGCCAGACAGAAAATTCACATTTGTGCGGCTAAGTTCAAAATCTCTGGCATATTGCAGACCTGTGTGATGCGGGTCTTTAACAATTGTCCTTGGCCCGCTCACTTCCCCGCGGACAGAGATTTTGTAGCCAGCAGTCGAACTGTTGAACTGATCTGGCGCCTGCACTAAGCCGAAATGACAATTTGGGAATGTCATTGTGGCTTAAGGTACGATTTGCCTTATCTTACAACAAATTCTGCGTGCAATGCGCCGGCGGCTTTGATGCTTTTTAGAATGTCGATCATGTCACGAGGAGACACACCCAATGCGTTCAATCCCGAAATGACTTCGGACAATGATGTGCCATTTGGCACTTCGGCAAGTCCGATACCTGGTTCCTCTCGAATGGCGGCGGTTGATCTGGGCACGATGACGGTTTCACCTTGCGAGAAAGGATTTGGTTGAATTGCCAAAGGCGCTTCTTGGATGCGCAGCGTTAGGTTGCCTTGCGATACCGCGACCCTTGAAATTCGAACATCTTCGCCCATCACGATCGTGCCCGACCGCTGGTCGACGACAACGCGTGCTTTGCGTTCTGGTTCGACTTCAATATTCTCGACCCGGCCCAAAACATGCGCGACCGAGGCCATACGTGTATTGGGAACGTTCAGTTGCACGGTTCCCGAATCCAGCATCAAAGCGACGGTACGTCCAAAATTGTCGTTGATAGCCTTTTCTATCCGGCCGGCTGTTGTAAAATCTGCTTCGCGCAAGGCCAGTCGCAAGTTTGTCAGAGATGACAGTTCAAATTCGATCTCGCGTTCGACGCGGGCGCCAGCTGGAATTACGCCCGCGGTTGGGACGCCCTGCGTCACATTGGCACCTGCCGCTTCGGCGACGGCACCGCCGGCAATGACTGTACCCTGTGCAACTGCATAGATTTGGCCATCCGCAGCGTTGAGTGGCGTCATGATCAATGTTCCACCCAGCAGGCTTTTTGCATCGCCGATTGCGGAAACTGTCACGTCGATTTTACCGCCCGCCCTCGAAAATGGCGGCAAAGCGGCAGTAACAAATACGGCAGCCACATTTTTTGGACGGAATTGCTCACCCGTCACGTTGACGCCCAATCGCTCGAGGATGTTTGTCATGATTTCTTCGGTAAAGGGCGCGTTCCGCAGACCGTCGCCCGTGCCATTTAGACCAACAACCAAGCCATACCCGACCAGGTCGTTTCCGCGCACACCGTCGAATTCAACAAGGTCTTTGATCCGGACAGGGCCGGCAAGACAGAAGTTTGCGCAAATCACCAACGACAGAACACTACAGAAAAACCGCATCATAGGAAGTTCACCAAAGACAGTTGGCCACTGCGGACGGTCACCGAATACAGGCTTTGAAGTTGAAACTGAACTTCATCGAGACGCGTTGCCGTCTCGAACGGATCAGCCGCGAGCAATGTGTTGCGCGCGATTTCAAGACTGGTCTTTTCGGCCGAATTCCGTGCGGTTGTGTCTTCAATGCTTGCCTGGGTCGAGCCAAGGCGCGCCCGAACGGCGACAAGATCATCCTGAGCCGCAAGCAACCCATTCCCGGTCAGCGTATACAAAGTGCGTTGCGCAGATTGGTTCAGACCGATTGTAGGATTTTCCGCCAACGCCGCCATGGCCGCGTGTTTGAGGGCTTCGCGTAACTCAGGATCATTTGCGCGAATGTCAAAGCTGACCTGAACCTGATCTGCCAGTTGAATAGGCGCCAAAGTATCCGCTGAGCCATTGTATATCATCGCGGTAAACCCGGCGGGATCGTCAAACCATGCTGTCGCTGCGTTCATCGCATCTGTAGCGCTGGCTTGCGGACCGACCGCCACGCTCAGCGCATTCAAAAGTGTTTGCGCATCATTAAGTGACGCGCGATCCGTGGCGGTCCCACCAAACAAACCACGCCCAGCGACACTGGTGTTCAGCGCAGCTATCATACTTTGCAGGTTCTGGCCTGCTGTATCCGTTATTCCGCTTGAAACCGCACTGGTGGTTTGACTGCCCGCCAGCGTTAAATCTGCGGCCAGCTGTCCGCTGCTGTTTTGAATATTTTCCAGAACGGTTTGCATGGTATCGCCAAAATGCCTGGCTTCGGTATTGGCCACAGAATACCCGGCCAGAGTATCAAAGCTGCGCTCGATCCCGGTGAGATAGGCATGATTTCCTGACAAAACGGATTTGATGTCGGAAACCTGTCCGCTTGACAACTCGTCGGTGAGGCGCGCCATTTCATGTCGAAGATTGGCGCTGCGTCTTTGCAACATGAATGTATGGGCCATATCGCCCAGTGATGTGGTGCGCATTGTCATAGCCTCATGATTGTTTGCATCATTTCGTCGACAGCCTGGATGACCTTGGCGTTGGCTGCATAAACCTGTTCGACCACCAACAACCGCTGCAATTCACTGTCAGTGTCCACGCCGTCCGCAAGTTGCAACTGCGCCAATTCATTGTATCTAGCGGCGGCGAAACTGAGCGTCTGATCCGCGGAATGCCGATTACCGCCAACCGCAGAGGTCATCGAGGCGACGAGGTTGATAGCCGAAAACGCACCGGTTCCAAATCCACCTGAGGCCGGGACACGTGTTTGATCCAAAGCGTCCGCCAGAGATTGCAAAATCGTGGCATCGCCCACTTCACCAGCGGTTGCAGCGCCAATACCATCACGCAGCCGCCAGCTTTCACCGCCGTTCATCGGGTCCACGGACGCATTGAGTTGCAGGCGTTGCGACAATCCCAGTTCGTCTATTGGGGCGAATGCAGCACCGTTATCTGTAAAAAGCCCGGCATCACCCGGCAACAGGGTCGGATCAACACCCGGATCCTGAAAGCGTTCAACCAGATCGCGTGCCACAGCATCCAGTTTTCTTTGTGCCTCGACGCCCAGTTCATCGCGGATCGCAAAATTGGCACCCAGAGTACCACCGCGCAACGGGCCAAAGCTGCTGTCAGTTTGAACGGCATAACCGTTGATTTCCAACCCCGACAGGCTGCCGGCGGACTGGCTCATGTAGGGTGTGACCAAATTGACAGCAGAAAACGTAATCTGCGCAGCAGTTCCGTCCAACAGAAC
>JBAUHN010000373.1:0-15891 GCA_049680295.1 Sulfitobacter sp. | reverse complement strand
TTTTGGCCGTAATGGTACGGTAATTGGTATCTTCCTAATGGCCATTTCTGGTGGTGCTTTAATGAGGAAGCGTTAGATGCAGCACATGCAGCAAAAACGCCACGCGACTGTTGATTTTGGCCCTTCGCTTTGCGAAGTACCTGACCATAAATGGCTGAACGCTGTAAAATCGGTGGTGCAGCCACTGGGCGGATTTGAGACTTTGAGCGAGATTCACTCTGCCACCTTCCTCGAAGGCAGCTCTACCCTGCTGGTCAGCTTCGAAAGCATATCTGGAATTCGCAATCTGTCACCCTCTCATCACCCATTTGGCTGGGATATGGCGCGTGACTTTGGCTGGTCACACCTTTGCCTGCTCAGCCCCAACGACACATGGTTCCGTGATCCGGCGGTGTTTGGTTATTTCGACAGCCTGGTCGATGACAGCTTTTTCGATGCCTTTGACAACATCATTTTCTACGGTGCCGGATCTTGCGGCTATGCGGCTGCGGCATTCTCTGTGGCCGCACCTGGGTCGACGGTTTTTGTCATTCAACCTCAGGCAACGCTTGACCACCGCATTACCGAATGGGACACACGATTTCGATCCCACCGCCGCGCTGACTTTACCAACCGCTATGGGTATGCACCCGATATGCTGGATGCTGCGGGTGCCGCTTTTGTGGTTTATGATCCGGCCCAACAGCTTGATGCAATGCACGCAGCCCTGTTTAATGCCGACAATGTAACGCGGCTTAGGATGCGCAATATGGGCGCTGATCTGGAAAAAGATCTGCTACGAATGAACGTTCTGCACGACGTTGTGAAAGATGCTGCACAAGGCGAATTGACGCTCACGAATTTCGCCAAACACTACCGTGCGCGGCGTGACGACCCTTCGTACCTGCGCAGCCTGCTGCGGATCGCAGATACCAAAAACCGTCCGCCTCTGGCTCATGCCATTTGCAAAAACGTGGTCTCTCGGATGAAGGCCCCGCGCTTCGCCGCCCGCCTCAAGAAAGCCGGCAAGACCTAGGCGCGGGGACGCAGCCCCGAAAACCAACCCGATTTTGCGAAAACAGCGCCGACGAAGTGACATTATTTGATCTGTGTCCTAGCGGGGGCCGGGTAGCTGTGCTAGCCCGCGCCCATGACAAAATCTCTGACGCTCAAACGACCCGATGACTGGCACCTGCATCTGCGCGACGGCGATATGCTTGCGGCAGTCTTGCCGCATACTTGCGCCCATTTCGCCCGCGCGATCATTATGCCCAACCTCGTGCCACCTGTCGTGACCAGCACGCAGGCGGCGGCCTACCGCGACCGCATCCTTGCGGCACGGCCCAATGGCGCGTCATTCGAGCCACTGATGACCCTCTACCTGACTGAAAAGACCGATCCCGACGATGTCGAAGCCGGTTTTCACGCAGGGCTCATCCGCGCGGTAAAACTATACCCGGCGGGTGCTACAACCAATTCATCCAGCGGTGTCAGTAATTTCGACGCCGTGCGCCCGGTTCTCGACCGCATGGCCCAGATCGGCCTGCCGCTTTGCGTCCACGGTGAGGTCACAGATCCAAGCATCGACATCTTTGACCGCGAGGCCGTGTTCATCGACCGCATACTAGACCCACTGCGCCGCGCCACGCCGGATCTGAAAGTGGTCATGGAACATATCACAACGGCGCAAGCCGCCGATTACGTCCGCGCGCACAACAAAAACCTGGCCGCCACCATCACCACCCACCACCTGGTGATCAACCGAAACCACATCCTCGCTGGCGGCATCCGCCCGCATTACTATTGCCTGCCCGTTGCCAAACGCGAAGAACACCGCCTTGCCCTGCGTGCGGCCGCCACATCTGGCGATGCCCGGTTTTTCCTCGGCACCGATAGCGCACCGCATACGGACGCCAATAAATTACTGCCCTGTGGCTGCGCCGGTTGCTTTACCGCACCCAACACGATCTCCATTCTGGCGCAAGTGTTTGAGGATGAAAACGCGCTGGACACCCTGGAGAAATTCGCCTCCCTGAACGGCCCCGCCTTTTACGGGCTGCCCACCAACTCAGATACAATCACGCTCACCAAAACCGGTGCCACCTACCCGTCGCATATCGACACGCCCGATGGCCCGGTTACCGTCTTCGACCCCGGTTTTAACCTTGACTGGTGTGTCTCCTGAGCTTCCAATTGGTAAAAATATCGCCGCCGGAGGCATCATTCTCTTCTCCCGCCCCTCACACCCCAAGCCACCGTCAGGACCCAACCCCATGATCCCTTCCAGCTATCCCGATCCCACCGAAATGGCCCGTCTGACGGCCCGTATGTTGCTGGAAATCAAGGCTGTTCATTTTAACACCGATACGCCGTTTACGCTGTCTTCCGGCCTGCCCAGCCCTACCTATATTGATTGCCGCAAACTGATCAGCCACCCGCGCATTCGCAGCACGCTGATGGATTTCATGACTGTCACTGTCATGCGCAATGCCGGGTTCGAAGCCTTTGACAACATCGCTGGTGGCGAGACCGCAGGCATTCCCTTTGCGGCACTTGTCGCCGAACGTATGGCTTTACCAATGACCTATGTGCGCAAAAAGCCCAAAGGCTACGGTCGCAATGCGCGCATCGAAGGCGACATGTCGACAGGCCAGCGCGTGCTGCTGGTGGAGGACCTGACAACCGACGGCGGATCAAAACTGTCTTTTGTCGATGCGATTCGTGAAACCGGGGCCACCTGTGGCCATACGGCAGTGATTTTCTACTACGATATCTTCCCCGAAACTGAAAAGACCCTTGGTGATCATGGTGTTACCCTGCACCATCTGTGCACCTGGTGGGACGTTCTGGCAGAGGCTAAAGCTTCCAGCGCCTTTCCGGCTGAAACCCTGCGCGGTGTCGAGAAATTTTTGCGTGAACCGCGCAAGTGGCAGGAACAAAACGCAAAATAAACTTTTCCACACTTTGGCGCATTTCGCGGCATACTCCGCCACGCAAGCCCCCTACATTTTGTGGCTGACGCGTTACCCACAACAGTTTATAGTCACTCACACACCCTCAGATGTTACACACAGGGTTATCCCGGCGGTCATCCACAGAATTATCCTTCTGGGGTTTCACGTATGTTTTGGGTAAAAAGGTCAAACACCAAGCCCGCGTTCAAGCGGGCACATCGAGACAGCAATCCAAGGGGCATCAGATGAACGAGATTACGGTTTTCAATCCAACAGGCCCGGACGTTCAGGCCCCTGAGACCATGCCGCATTCGACTGAGGCCGAACAGCAATTGCTGGGTGCGATCCTGACCAACAACGACATTTTTGACCGTGTCGCCAGCATCGTCTCGGCGCGTCATTTCTATGAACCGGTGCATGCGCGCATCTACGATATCGCCTCCGCCCGCATCGCCAAAAACAATCTTGCTTCGCCCGTCACATTGACCGCCTTTATGGAAGACGACGAGGGCCTGAAAGAGCTGGGGGGTCCGGGTTATCTGGCCCGTCTGGCCGGGGCCGCCGTCAGTGCGTTTGCTGCACGGGATTATGCGCAGATGATCTATGATCTGGCCGTGCGCCGTGATCTGATTTTGCTGGGGCGCGATATCTCGGCCAAGGCGGCACAGGTGGATGTCACGTCCGAACCCCGCGAACAAATCGTCGAGGCGGAACAGTCGCTTTATAAGCTGGCCGAACAGGGTCAGGTCGAATCCGGTTTTCAAAGCTTTCTCAAGGCCGTAACCGACGCGGTCAATGTGGCCAACGCCGCCTACCAACGCGACGGCGGTCTGGCCGGTGTCTCAACCGGTCTGGTTGATATGGACAAGAAGCTGGGCGGGTTGCACAAATCCGACCTGCTGATCCTTGCCGGACGCCCGTCGATGGGCAAAACATCACTGGCAACGAACATCGCTTTTAATGTCGCCAAAGCCTACAAGCGCGGGCAATTGCATGATGGCACTGAAGGCGCCGTTGATGGCGGTGTGGTCGGCTTTTACAGCCTTGAGATGAGCGCCGAACAGCTGGCCGCACGTATCCTGTCGGAAGCCTCCGAAGTGCCCAGCGAACAAATCCGCCGGGGCGACATGACCGAGATCGAATTCCGCCGCTTTGTCGACGCCGCCAAGGCGCTTGAGGCCTGTCCGCTTTACATCGACGACACACCCGCCCTGCCAATCAGTCAGCTTGCCGCCCGCGCACGGCGCCTCAAACGCACCCATGGTCTGGACGTGCTGATCGTGGATTATCTGCAGTTGGTACGCGGCACCGGGAAATCGGAAAACCGCGTCAATGAAATCTCTGAGATCACGATGGGGCTAAAAGCGATTGCCAAAGAACTTGAAATTCCGGTCATCGCCCTGTCACAGCTGTCACGTCAGGTGGAAAACCGCGAAGACAAGCGCCCGCAGCTTAGTGATCTGCGCGAATCCGGTTCAATCGAACAAGACGCCGATGTGGTGATGTTTGTGTTCCGCGAAGAATACTACAAAGAGCGCGAAAAGCCCGGTGATCACGAGCTGGACAAGATGGCGATCTGGCAAGAAGAGATGGAACGCCTGCACGGGCGCGCCGAAGTGGTCATTGGCAAGCAACGTCACGGTCCCATCGGCACGGTTGAACTCTCATTCGAGGGGCGCTTTACCCGCTTTGGCAACCTTGTGAAGCCGTGGCAGCAGGACAGTAATCAGGAATTCTGATTGGGCATCAAGTCGGGTTCGGCAGCCCATACTTTCGGTAAGCGAATAACGGTCTTGAATGCCGAATTCGACAATTCGCCTTGACCCTGCGCGCGCGTCGCTTCAAACCCGATTTATGGCCACCGCAACCTTGACAATTGATCTAAGCGCCGTTGCCGCCAACTGGCGTGCGCTGGACGCATTGTCGGACGTGGAAACTGCCGCCGTAGTCAAGGCGGGCGGTTACGGATTGGGCGCTGCACGGGTTGCACGCACCCTTGCGGGCGCTGGCGCGCGACAGTTTTTTGTCGCCACTGCCGAAGAAGGCGCCTCCTTGCGCGCGGCCCTTGGGCATGGCCCGGTGATTAACGTGTTTTCAGGCCATATGGCAGGCGATACCGAGATGGTTCGCAGCGCTGATCTGGTGCCGGTGATCAATTCGGTCGATCAAATGCTGCGCCATGTGGAAACTTTACCGGGGCGTCTTTTTGCGTTGCAACTTGATACCGGCATGAACCGCCTTGGACTGAAATCCAATGAATGGTCAGCTTTGCGCGACATAGCACTGGCGCAGCGCCCGACGCTGATCATGTCGCATCTGGCCTGTTCGGATGATCCGGCCCACCCGATGAACGCCGCCCAGCTTGCGACCTTCCGCGACATGACCCAAGGCGTGGACGCGCCACGGTCTTTGGCGGCAACAGGCGGCATTGTGCTGGGCCCGGACTATCATTTTGATTTGACACGACCGGGTGTCGGACTGTTTGGCGGACTGCCGTTTGTTGATGCACATCCGGTGGTATCTCTGGATATTCCGGTCATTCAAACCCTGCATTTGGAACCGGGTGAAAGCGTTGGCTATGCCGCTGCCTGGACGGCCACGCGCCCCTCACGGATTGCCACGATTGCTGCCGGTTATGCCGACGGGTTGATCCGCGCGATGAGCGGGCGGGCAATGCTGCACTACAATGACACCGCTCTGCCGGTCGTTGGTCGGGTCTCGATGGACCTGATCGCGGTTGATGTCACCGCGATTGCCGCCGATCCGGTCAGCCTGCAATTGATTGGCAAACATCAATCCGTCGACACTGTGGCGGATTTTGCAGGCACAATCGGGTATGAGATACTGACCTCGCTTGGGCCCCGTTACACCCGGTCCTATCTGCCATGAGGCCACTCGCCGCCCTTGGCCGCGTCGTTTTGGGCGTCTTGGCCGCCATAGGACGGGTGGCGATCTTTGCCGGGTCCACGGTCAGCCACATGGCACGCCCGCCCTTTTATGGCCGCGAGTTTTTCAGCGCACTTTTGAACATCGGCTGGCTGTCGCTGCCCGTTGTGGGCTTGACAGCCGTGTTCACCGGTGGCGCGTTGGCTTTGCAAATCTATGCCGGTGGGTCGCGGTTCAACGCCGAGGCCGTGGTGCCACAGATCGTCGCCATCGGCATCGTGCGCGAATTGGGTCCAGTGATGGTTGGCCTGATGATTGCGGCACGGGTGACGTCGTC
Organism: Sulfitobacter sp.; assembly: GCA_049680295.1. Lineage (GTDB taxonomy): Bacteria > Pseudomonadota > Alphaproteobacteria > Rhodobacterales > Rhodobacteraceae > JBAUHN01. Next base: position 9,735 of record JBAUHN010000373.1, on the reverse strand, counting down.
GATTGCTGCGGAAATCGCCACGATGAAGGTTACTGAACAGATTGACGCACTGGTGACCCTGTCGACGCATCCGCTGAAATATCTGACCGTGCCACGGGTGCTGGCGGCGGTGCTTGTGGTGCCTGTGCTGGTCGCAGTGGGCGATATCATCGGGGTGTTGGGCGGCTATGCGGTGTCCACTGGGACGCTCGGCTTTAACGCTGCCGCCTATGTGCGCAACACGGTCGATTTCCTCGAGCCGCTCGACGTGATTTCATCCCTGACCAAAGGGGCCGTTTTCGGGTTCTGTGCGGCGCTGATGGGGTGTTATTACGGGATGAATTCAGGCCGGGGTGCCATGGGCGTGGGCCGCGCCACCAAAGGATCGGTCGAGGCCGCCGCCGTGTTGATCCTGGCCGCGAATTTCGTACTGACGGGGGTCTTTTTCTCGTTATGATTCATATGGAAAATGTCCATAAATCCTTTGGCAGCAACCATGTATTGCGCGGTGTTGATCTGCAGATCGACAAGGGCACCTCGATGGTGATCATTGGCGGGTCCGGAACAGGCAAGTCCATCGCGCTCAAGTGTATCTTGGGTCTGGTGTCGCCTGATGATGGCAAGATCACCGTCGATGGCAAAGATGCTGCAAAAGGCGATCGCGACGCATTTCTGGCGCGGTTTGGGATGTTGTTTCAGGGGGGCGCGTTGTTCGACAGCCTGCCGGTCTGGCAAAACGTCGCCTTTCGCCTTCTGCGCGGATCGCTGAAACGTCCCCATGACGAGGCCCGCGAGATTGCCATCGAAAAGCTGCGCCGCGTCGGGCTGAAAGCGGATGTCGCGGATCGCCTGCCGGCTGAATTGTCAGGTGGCATGCAAAAACGTGTGGGCCTGGCCCGTGCCATCGCCGCCGAGCCCGAGATTATCTTTTTCGATGAGCCGACAACAGGGCTGGACCCGATCATGGCAGGGGTGATCAACGACCTGATCCGCGAGATCGTGGTCGAGATGGGCGCCACGGCGATGACCATCACCCATGATATGACTTCGGTGCGCGCCATCGCCGACAACATCGCCATGCTGCACGACGGGGTGATCCAATGGACCGGTCCCGTGGCGCAGATGGACCAGTCTGGGAATGCCTATCTCGATCAGTTTATCCATGGTCGCGCGGATGGGCCGATTGAGAGCGTGCGTTAATTTGGGTGCCCACCAATCCATTTGTGTATCCAGCATCACTATCCTAATCGTCTGATCTGCCCCCCCCCAATTGCCGTGCTCATTGAAACACGATCTGTGTTCTTGTCTTGCACTTCGGTGTTTGACCGCTCATAATTTCTCAAGAATAACATTACACAACAAATGCTTGGCGTATTAGTATGCAGAAAAGAAACATGATAAATTCGGTAGCTGCATTTTTTACATATTTGTTGTTTCTTTTACCGACTGCTGGGTTGTCACAGACCAGTGGCAACTATTCTCTGGCCGGTGTCTGGCAGGGATACGCCACTGCCGGTGCAACACAAATAGACTATCAGTGGAATATCCAACAATTGGGATCCTCAGTAAGTGGCCAAATTTCACTTAAACTGCAAAGTCACACAACTTGGACCACATATGCATTTCAAGGGGTACTGGCAGACAATATCCTCAATTTTTCCGGGACACAGTGGCTGTCTGGCGCAAATCGCGGCTTCTGCCTTGCTACTGGTGTTTTGAATTTGCAGATTGTTGACAACCAACCTGTGTTGGCAGGGAACTGGGGTCCGAACGTGGTCTTTGGCGGATGCCCACCTGGCAGTGGGGGCGCTGTTTGGCTTAGACGGGTCGCGCCAGTTGCACACTCGTAGTCAGTTCCGATGACAACTCCATTCGATGTCAAAATCGGGCAGCGCTCGTGCGTCGGATTGCCAAGTCAACGATGCTACCAGTGCTTGAAAGTCCTATAATTATCCTCCAATTCCCAATAATGCAAAAATATCTTAACCTCGCCCTTTTGATCCTTTACCCCATCGCATGGGCGGCACCTTTGATGCGCGCAGGGTTTCTGCCGCTGTTTTCTCTCAGTGAGATTTCGGTGCTGACCGGGCTGCAAAGCCTGTGGCAAACGGATATTTTTCTGGCGCTGGTGGTGACCGTTTTCGCGCTTTTTGCGCCATACCTGAAAACCATCGGCCTTGCTTTGGTGCACTTCAACCTATTGTCCGTCAAAGCCCTGCCAGCGCTGCACATCCTTGGCAAACTGGCGATGGCCGATATCTTTTTGATCGCGCTCTACGTGGTTCTGACAAAAGGCATCGGCCTGGGGCGCATTGAAATCGCATGGGGGCTGTATCTGTTTACCGCCTGTATTCTCGCCTCGCTTTGGATCAGTTGGCAGTCAGAGCGCCTGCATCGCCAAGACAGATGATTTTACCTTTGACGGTTCAATCCCGCTGGGGCATGTAAGCCCCATGGCCAAAGCCCCCTCCTTTTCATGCGCCGCCTGCGGATCGGTCTATTCCAAATGGTCTGGACGTTGTGAGAATTGCAATGAATGGAACACCATTCAGCAAGACACCGGCATCAGCACCGGACCTGCGAAATCCTTGGGCGGCAAACGCGGATCGACCGTGCATCTGACCGATCTGGCCACCGAGGAAGCGCCCCCGCCCCGCACCCAATCTGGCATCGAAGAATTGAACCGCGTCTTGGGCGGCGGTCTGGTGCCCGCATCCGCCATTCTGGTGGGCGGTGATCCCGGCATCGGTAAATCGACGCTTTTGTTGCAGGCGGCGGCGGATTTTGCCCGGCGTGGATTGAAAACCATCTATGTCTCGGGTGAAGAGGCCAGCGCGCAGGTCCGTATGCGCGCGCAGCGTCTGGGACTGGCGGATGCGCCGGTGCAACTGGCGGCGGAGACCAACCTGCGCAACATCCTGACCACGCTTGAGGCCGAGCGCCCGGCATTGGCGATCATCGATTCCATTCAGACCATGTGGGCCGATAACGTCGAATCCGCCCCCGGTTCGGTGTCTCAGGTGCGCGCCGCCGCGCATGAATTAACCAGCTTTGCCAAGCGCAAAGGCGTCAGCGTCATTCTGGTCGGCCATGTGACCAAAGACGGCCAGATCGCAGGCCCGCGTGTCGTCGAACATATGGTCGATACCGTGCTATATTTCGAAGGCGAACGCGGCCACCAGTTCCGCATTCTGCGCGCTGTCAAAAACCGCTTTGGCCCTGCAGATGAGATCGGCGTGTTTGAAATGACCGGCATGGGGCTGGCCGAAGTGTCCAACCCCTCTGCCCTGTTCCTGTCCGAGCGCGGCACACCTTCGCCCGGATCGGTGGTTTTTGCTGGCGTAGAAGGCACCCGGCCTGTGCTGGTGGAATTGCAGGCCCTTGTCGCACCTTCGCCCCATGCCCAAGCCCGGCGCAGCGTTGTCGGATGGGATGGCGGGCGTCTGGCGATGATCCTTGCGGTGCTTGAGGCCCGCTGCGGCATCCCCTTTACCGGCCTTGATGTCTATCTGAACGTGGCAGGTGGTATGAAAGTAGGCGAGCCTGCGGCCGATCTGGCTGTTGCCGCCGCGCTACTATCTGCGCGCGAAGATGCCGCTTTGCCGGAAAATACCGTGGTTTTTGGCGAAATAAGTTTGTCCGGTGCACTGCGTCCGGCTACTCAGACCGAAAACAGGTTGAAAGAAGCCCAAAAACTTGGTTTCACACAGGCCATCGCGCCTGCTGGTGGAAAACCCGTCGGGGTCACTGGAATTACGCTCTCAACGATGGGCGATCTGACCGGGTTTGTGGGCGAAATATTTGGCGCAGGATAAGCGCCGCCAAAGAAAGGCAAGACGAGCATGGAAGGTTTCACCCTAGTCGACGGCGTTGTCGCAGTGGTCATCATATTGTCAGCACTGCTGGCCTATGGCCGCGGATTGGTCCGCGAATTGATGGCGATCGTGGGATGGGTTGCGGCTGCCGTTTTGGCCTTTTTGTTCGCACCGCAAGTTGAACCACTGGTGCGTGAATTGCCTGTTGTAGGCGAATTTCTGGCTGATAGTTGCGAATTGTCGATCATCGGCGCCTTTGCAATCGTTTTTGCCGCTGCATTGATCGTGGTGTCCTTGTTCACGCCGTTGTTTTCTTCGGCCGTGCAACGATCCGTTTTGGGCGGCGCAGATCAGGCACTTGGGTTCATCTTTGGCGTTGTGCGCGGCGTGTTATTGGTCGCAATCGCCTTTTTTGTTTATCAAACGGTCATCACCGGCGAATCCTATACTGTCGTCGACGAAAGCCGCTCGGCGCTGGTGTTCAGCCAATTTAGCGACCGGATCGAAAATTCTGATCCCGAGCAGGCGTTGGGCTGGATCACCTCACGCTACGAAGCCCTTGTCGGGAACTGCGGCGGTTAAGATAAAATTCCGGCGGATATCTTAACCCGTCCTTAAAGCTAAGGCTGATAGACCTTTCGGCAGACCGATTTGCCGGAGACGACATGCGCGACCCAACCTTACGCTGTTATGATCATGTCGCGATCCGGATCATTGTTCTGGATGTCGACGAAGACGGCGTGCCGCGTTACGCCTTTCTCAATCACCTCGCGCTGGAGGGAATTGGACTGCGGCCCGATCAAATACTCGGACGAACCGCGGATAATATCTACCCACTCCAATATGGGTTGCCGATTTTCGAACGGCAAAAGGCCGTCGCCGCAACTGGAATTGCGCAGACCTATGAACTTGAAATGCCGCTCTTTGGCGAAATCCGCCTTTTGCGGACAACCCTGACACCTGTGGTAGACGATGACGACGTGGTTGTCCGTCTGGTTGGCACCAGTTGGGACATAACCGAAGACCAGAAAACCCGCGAACTGCAGGCAAATCTCAGCACGGTCACGTCCGAGATTGAACAGTTTGTGACGATGGCCGCGCATGATTTGCGCACCCCCATGAACAACGTCGCGGCCCTGGCAGAAATGCTGCGCGATGGATTCGAAGATCACGGCGACGGCAAACTGGAACTGATCGACATGTTGGAAAATGTCGCGCAGAAATCCGCGATACTGATTTCTGATGTGCTGGCCCATGCCCGCGCAACCACAACGCAGCCCGCGCTGCAGCCCTTTGATTTTGGCGACATGTGCAAGAACCTTGCTGATATTCTGGACCCGCTGGGCGCACATCATTTTAACTGGTTTGACGGAACGATCAGGGGTGACAAAACCGCCTATCAAATTGTGCTGCGCAATCTGATCGACAATGCGTTGAAACACGCAAACCGGCCCTCGCTCAACATTGACATTTCGCTGCGCGCGGCGTCAGACGGGTTGTTGCAGATCGCCTTGCAGGACAACGGCCAGGGCTTTGAAAATCCGGGCAAGGCGTTTTTGGACAATGGCGAATTTCGGGTCGACAGCGGTTATGGGCTTTTGGGAATACACCGATTGATCACGTCGCGCGGCGGCGAGATTTCAGTCACCAACAGCCCGAATGCCAAAGGGTGCACAATGCAATTTTCCCTGCCCGGCGTCTTTGAACCCATCGCGCCGGCACTCAGAGCCTGAACCCGAGGTCGCGAACCAAACGCAAAAGCCGGGTTTTTTGACCACACCTGCGCATGAATTTACCTGATGCGTTATAGTTTCGTAAATGACCCATGATAGTTTCGTGACACTGGCGCGCGCAGCGCTTAAGCAGGGGGCAACAGACATCACAGGATTCGGAGCTGCCCCGTTGTCCCAGATCATGCCACCTGCCCACCCTTTCGATGATGACAAACTTAAAGAGGAATGCGGCATTTTTGGCGTGATTGGTGTCTCTGACGCTGCCAATTTCGTGGCCCTTGGCCTGCATGCCCTGCAACACCGTGGGCAAGAGGCCGGTGGCATTGTCAGCCATGACGCCGAACAGGGGTTTCAGTCAGCGCGCCGTTTTGGCTATGTCCGCGATACCTTTACTTCGCAAAGTGTGATGGAAACCCTGCCCGGACCGCTGGCCATCGGACATGTACGCTATTCCACCGCCGGATCAAAAGGCCAGACCGCGATCCGCGATGTGCAGCCGTTTTTTGGTGAATTCGCGATGGGCGGGGCGGCGATTGCCCATAACGGCAATATCACCAATGCCAACGCCCTGCGCCGCGAATTGATTGAACGCGGGTCGATTTTTCAAAGCTCGTCCGACAGCGAATGCATCATTCATCTGATGGCCCGATCCTTGCAACGCAATATCCCTGAGCGCATGGAAGACGCGCTGCGCCGGGTCGAGGGCGCATTTTCCATCGTTGCCATGACCCGCACCAAGCTGATCGGCGTGCGCGACCCGCTGGGCGTCCGCCCGCTGGTGCTGGGCAAAATCGGCGATGGCTGGGCTCTCAGCTCCGAGACCTGCGCGCTGGATATCATTGGCGCTGATTTCATCCGCGAAATTGCACCTGGAGAAATGGTCGTGATCACTGAAAAGGGCGTCGAAAGCCACTTTCCGTTCCGCCCTGTCGCACCCCGGTTCTGCATATTCGAACATGTCTATTTCAGCCGTCCCGACAGCATTCTTGGGGGTCGTTCCGTTTATGAAACCCGCGAAGCGATTGGCCGGGAGTTGGCCAAGGAAAACCCGGTTGACGCCGATCTGGTCTGTCCGGTTCCGGATTCCGGCACCCCTGCGGCCATCGGCTATTCGCTGCAATCGGGCATTCCCTACGCGATGGGCATCATCCGCAACCAATATATGGGCCGCACCTTTATTGAGCCGACTGAGCAGATCCGCAACATGGGCGTGCGCCTGAAACTCAACGTCAACCGCGCGCTGATCAGGGGCAAACGGGTGATTTTGGTCGACGACAGCGTTGTACGCGGCACCACCAGCCGGAAAATAAAGGAAATGATCCTGGATGCCGGTGCCGCCGAGGTGCATTTCCGCATCGCATCGCCGCCGACCGCATGGCCGTGTTTTTACGGTGTCGATACGCCGCAACGCGAAAAACTATTGGCCGCGACGATGTCCGAGGACGAAATGCGCGACCATTTGCAGGTCAACAGCCTCAAATTCATCTCGCTCGACGGGCTCTACCGAGCGGTCGGCGAGGCCAAAGGCCGCAATGCCAAACAACCACAATATTGTGACGCCTGTTTTTCGGGCGAATACCCGGTCATTCCCGCCGATCAGGTCGATCAGGGGTTCGAGATGAAGCCGGCAGCGGAATAAGTCGATATTGCTGACAGAAACTGTCACCACGGCTCAGGTATGCTAGTGTTATGTCAACAATCCCGGACCTTCCCGCAGGTTTTCACGAAGTGACAACTTTTTGGCCAAAACCGGCGCGGCGTCATTTCGAGGACCTGCGCGGTATCGTGCACAAAGTTGCCGCACGTGCAAAAATCGCGCCGATTGAGGAATGCCTGAAATGGGGACAACCCGCTTGGCGTCCGCATAAAAACGGTATTGGCACGACCCTGCGCGCGGCGTGGCATCCCGCCCACCCCGATCATTTTGCGCTGTTTGTGCATTGCCAGACCACTTTGGGCGAAACGCTAAAGACGCTTTACCCGGATACGTTTCAATTCCAAGGCAATCGCGCCTTGCGCTGGTCGCTTGACGCCCCGATGCCCAAAGACGCCATTGAGCATTGCGCGCTTTTGACACTGACCTATTACCGCAAGGCATCTTGACGCCGCAGCCGTTCCCCCCCATCACGCAGCCTATGACAAAAACAGCCCTCATCACCGGTGCATCCCGTGGCCTTGGCGCGGCCATGGCGCTTGCGCTTTGTCGCACGCATCACATCATTGCGGTGGCCAAAACCACCGGCGCATTGGAAGAGATCGACGATCTGATCCAGGCCAGGGGCGGTCAGGCGACCCTGGCGCCGATGGATATCACCGATGACGCCGCCATGGCCACATTATGCCGCAGCGTTTTTGACCGTTGGGGCCATCTGGATCTGTGGGTGCACACGGCCATCCACGCAGCCCCCTTGACGCCTGCCAATCACATTGATGCCGCCGATCTGAGGAAATCCATCGCCTGCAATGTCACGGCAACCTCGACACTGATTACCTATGTCGCACCTTTGTTGGGGCAGTCCGGAAGGGCGGTATTTTTTGATGACCCGCGCGCCGGTTCCAAATTCTTTGGCAGTTACGGCGCGACCAAAGCCGCACAAATCGCTCTGGCGTGCAGTTGGCAGTCCGAAACTGCGGCAATCGGGCCACAGGTGCGCGTCATAACACCCGCGCCGATGCCCACGGCCACCCGCGCCCGTTTCTACCCCGGTGAAGACCATTCAGCGCTAAGTACACCGCATGATCAGGCTGCCGAAATCCTCACGCAACTCGGGTTGTCGGGTGGCTGAAATACGACTGGTGCCCCCCAGATCCAAGGCTTGAAAACGCATCCCTCCTTGCCGCGACTGACGTCGTCGCCTATCAAGTAATAAAGGGACTTTTGCATGCGTATTCTTATTACCAATGACGATGGCATCAATGCTCCGGGGCTTGAGGTGCTGCATGCTATTGCCACGGAAATTGCGGGCCCGAAAGGCGAAGTCTGGACCGTGGCCCCGGCGTTTGAGCAATCGGGCGTGGGTCATTGCATCAGCTACACCAGCCCGACGATGATCATCGAATTGGGCCACCGTCGCTTTGCTGCCGAAGGCAGCCCAGCCGATTGTGTGCTGGCAGGCCTGCATGATGTTATGGCTGACGCGCCGCCCGATCTGGTGCTGTCGGGCGTCAATCGCGGCAATAACTCGGCCGAAAATACGCTATATTCCGGCACAATCGGCGGCGCAATGGAGGCCGCTTTGCAAGGTATTCCCGCCATCGCCATGTCGCAATATTTCGGCCCCGCCAACGCTCAGATCGCCAACCCTTTTGAGGCGTCTGCACAGCATGGTGCCGACACGGTGCGCCGTATTCTGGATCACTCGCCCGTTGAGGTCACAGATTACCCATTGTTTTACAATGTTAATTTCCCACCCGCACCGGGCGACGGGGTCAAAGGTGTGCGCCTGTCAACGCAAGGTCGACGTCCAAATGTCAATTTCACCACCGAGGCCCATCTGTCCCCGTCAGGGCGGCGGTTTTTGTGGATCAAAGGCGGTGATCAACAGGTGGCCACAGCCCGCGGATCAGATGCGGCAGATAATCTGGACGGCTATATTTCGGTTACACCGATGCGGGCTGATCTGACAGCGCATGACGCAATGACCGCGTTGTCAGGAATTGCCACATGACGACCGATCTGCCAACTGATGCGATAGATACTGCTGAACGAAAGATGCAGTTTCTGTATGCGCTTCGCTCAAAAGGTGTGACGGACAAGGCGGTATTGAACGCAATGGAGGCGGTTGATCGCGGCCCGTTCATTCGCGGATTGTTTGCGGAACGCGCCTATGAGGACATGCCACTGCCCATTGCCTGCGGCCAGACCATCAGCCAGCCCTCCGTCGTCGGACTGATGAGCCAGGCCTTGCAAGTCAGCCCGCGCGACAAGGTTTTAGAGATCGGCACCGGGTCGGGGTACCAGGCAGCGATCCTTAGCAAATTGGCACGCCGGGTCTATACAATCGACCGTCACCGCCGTTTGGTGCGCGAAGCACGCGACATTTTTGAGATCCTGAACCTCACAAATATCACCACGTTGACCGCCGACGGCAGCTTTGGCTTGCCCGATCAGGCACCGTTTGATCGCATCATTGTGACGGCTGCCGCCGAAGACCCGCCCGGCCCCCTCTTGGCGCAATTGAAAATCGGGGGTATCATGGTTGTACCGG
>JBAUHN010000372.1:0-5955 GCA_049680295.1 Sulfitobacter sp. | reverse complement strand
ATACACCGGGTCTTCGTTTCGATGAAAGAACCTGCGGATTTCGGAGATATTGCTAAGCACAGTTGCCATCGTTTGTTCCTTCCCTATCAGACTTTTGTCTTGGTTTTTTTGACTTTGGGTAAGGCAGCCAATGCCTCCGGAGTGAAGACGCGCAATCCAAGATCAGCGCGGTATCCGTGAATTTCGTTAACGTCCAACGCCCGCATAAAGGCCAGGATTTCCTTGCTGATCACCTGCCCCGGAACCAATATCGGAAAGCCCGGTGGATACGGGATGATAAAGCTGGCCGAGACAACCACCTGACCCGCATCCAGCGCATCTTTCAGCGATCCATCCAGTTCCAGATAATCGCAGTTTTTCTCATCGTAGCTGAGATAATAGGCGGTGCGAATGTCGCCTTCGGGCGTCAGATTATCGGGCCGAAACCCATCGTGGAACCGGCTGAAATCGGGCAAGGGCGGATAGTTTTCCGTCAGATTCTTTACCCGCCGGTCAAAGGACAGGCGTTCCATTTTTGACGCATCATCCAGCAGATCGTCCAGTTCATTGGCGATTTCGACCAGCACTTCGATCAGATAGGCGACCGATGACCGGGTGGTGCCGATATTGGTCATGAACAACACGGTGTTGCGCGATGTTTTGTTGATCTGGATGCCGTATTTATCCATCAGGATATCGTTCTTGAAAGTGTCGCCATCCCATCCGGTGCCACCGACAGCCAGCGTAACACGGGTCGCATCCAGCACAAAGTCATCCTGTTCCCAGCAATCCCACATGTCGGTCCAGCCCTGATCGACCGCGTAATAACTGGTCACGCCGCTTTGGCGATATTCTTCGGGGATCATGTCGCCCGCGGTCAGGATCTTGAAATACTTCTGCAGCAATGGATGACTGGTGATCGCGCGGCGCATTGACATTGCGGCCTCGACCTGACGCTGGACAAATTCGAACCCTTCCAGTTCGACCTGACGACGCCCGACATCAAGGCTGGCAATGATCTGGTAGTTTGGCGATGTCGAAGTGTGGGTCATGTAGGCTTCGTGGAAGGATTGTTCGACCTCGCCCTTAAAGTCCTGATCGTTGACGTGGATCATCGACCCTTGTCGCAATGATGTCAGGGTTTTGTGGGTCGATTGCGTGGCATAGGCACGAATGCGCGCGCTTGGCGGCGCAATCAGGCGCGCATCGAGCCAGTCTTTGTCAGGCGCATCCGCAAGCTTTGCCTGTTGCGCCTCATATGCGGTTTTATGGTCTGCTGTCCGTAGCCTTTCGCGCAGCGTGTTGGCCGTGCGCATCGCCGTGCGCTGGCGATATGTTGGACTAAAGCGGGCAAAGGCAAACCATGCCTCATCCCACAGGAATACCAGATCGGGCTTGATCGCCAGACATTCCTCCATCACCCGTTCGACGTTGTAGACCAGCCCGTCAAAGGTGCAGTTGGTCAGCAACAACATCCGCACGCGGTCCAGCTTGCCAGCCGCTTTCAGCGCCAGCAACTGGTGCTTGATCTCGCGCAGTGGCACGGCGCCATACATCGAATATTCATTGAGCGGATAGCTATCAAGATAGACCACTTCGGCGCCCGCCAGCACCATGCCGTAGTGGTGTGATTTGTGACAATCGCGGTCGACCAGAACGATATCGCCCGGTTTGACCAGCGCCTGAACCACAATTTTGTTGCAGGTCGAGGTGCCATTGGTGGCAAAAAACGTCTGTTTTGACCCGAAGGCCCGACTGGCCAGTTCCTGTGCCTCTTTGATTGGCCCGTGCGGTTCCAGCAAGCTGTCCAGCCCGCCTGAAGTGGCCGACGTTTCAGCCAGAAAGATATTGGGGCCGTAAAAGGCGCCCATGTCCTGGATCCAATGTGACCGGGTGATGGATTTACCACGGCTGATCGGCATGGCGTGAAACACGCCTGTTGGCTGTTTCGAATATTCGACCACTGCGTTGAAAAACGGGGTTTTGTGTCGTGCTGCGACACCACGTAGGATGTTGAGGTGCAGCTCCATAAAGTCTTCCTGATTGTAGAAGACCCTTCGGCAAATGCCCAGATCAAGACCGGCAATGTCTTCGACCGAGCGTTCAGTGACCAGATAGGCATCCAATTCTGGCCGCACACGGGCGATCAGACGGCACAATTCGGGACCATAATCCTCGGGGCGCATCTCGTCTATTTCGTCCGATCCTTTGGCGTTGGAGATGTATTTGCCCAGGATTTCATTGTCGTTTTCAGACTTCAGCGTCAGGCCGGGGCGCACGACAATGGCCTGAATGTTGTGATTGAACAGCACTGCAATCAGCGCGTCCTCCAGACTGGGAACAACCACAGCTTCATAGTGATACGGATCTTCGGGGCGGCGCATGCGGCTGACATTTGATTTCAGCCAGCGTTCCTGCTGGTCGTTCACATCATCAACAATCAACACTTCGAAATAGGGCCGCGACATGGCCCGCGCTTCGGGCGACAGCATCGCCTCATCGTTGTGTTCTTCGTCGTCAACGCTGTCGCGATCCAAAGGGATCGTCCGGCGTCTGTAGGCCCCGGTGGTCAACGCGCGTTTGACCCTATGGACAGTGAATTGCAGGTCTTCGTAGTTTCCGCTCTCAAACTGACGGCGCATATGATCGAACGCAGCCATGCCGGGAAACGCCCAATAAGGTTCGATCAAGGCCAGCGAGCCAAAGAGATCCGCAATATTTGTCTTGAGACTTGCAGCTTTTTTGGCCGCCGGATCACGCGCCAGCGATGAAATCGCCTCGCGCAGAGCGCTCCACCTGTCCGCTCGCAATTGGGTTGCTGAGTAATAGTCGCTAACGGAATCCATTCGTGTCTCCCCCTTTTTTCAGGTCAAAACACGGTCCGTTCCCAGCTGCGTCGGTTGCTACGATCAGAATGCCCTTACCTACTTATGCTCCGCCTTTGAGTGACGGATTGACGATGCCAAAAACCGGTTTGCGTGCGCGCTCTTCTGCTTCGGCATCTGCCGGAACATCAACATGCAGGCCTGCACGCGATCCTTGTTGCGGAACCTCCAGCGGTCCGAGCGACTTAAGATAGTCATCCGTGCCACTGTTGCGGTCATAAACCGAGAAATCAACCGATCTGTCGCGGAAACTTTTTAACACCTGTCCCAAACCTTTGAGACCTGTTTCACGTTGGCGTCGGACCATAGACAAATCCACCTCAATCGGGAACATATCCTCTTGGCCCGCAGATTGATGCAACACCAGTGATGTCGGATCAACGACGCAGGATTTGCCCGATCCGCCCGCACCCAATCCGTTTACATCAAAGACATAGCACTGAAACTGTGCCGCAGTGGCCCGTGCGATGGCCAGTTCGGCATCGCGGTCGGTGGTGCCGGTCAGAACCGGATGCAGCAACACCTCGACGCCCTGGCTGGTCAGTTCGCGGGTGGTCTCGGGGAACCACATATCATAGCAGATCGACAGGCCGAAACGGCCCACATCGGGCACATCGAACACGCAAAATCCAGTGCCGGGTGCGATGCCCGCTTCATATGGCAAAAACGGGAACATCTTGGCATATCTGCGAATGACCGTGCCATCAGGGTCGATTACCACCGATGTGTTGTAGACTTTGCCATCAACCGGGTTCGTCAAAAACATCGACCCAGGGATCAGCCAGACCTTGTGGCGCCGCGCGGCCTCGCAAAACCGATCAATGGTTTCGTTTTCTTCCGGCAGTTTGAATTTTTCCAACGGACCAAATGGCGCCAATTCGCTAAACAGCACCATTTGCGTCCAGGGAAACCGCGACATCAGAATATCGAGGCGTTGAATCATTCCATCAACATTGGGTTGCAGTGCATTGACGTACATTTGCACGCCAGCAATCGCGAATGGGGTCATTTGGTCTGCTCTTTTATGTTTACAGGCACGCGCCGAAAATCGCGCGATTTAGCCTGCGCGGGATGACCACCCTATACCCGTTCAAATGAAACCTAAACAGGCAATCGGCCGGGCGATATGGTCACTTGCCGCAGGGTAACGGGAGCGAAATTTGGGTCCTGACCCTAGTCATCTTCAAAGATCTTTCGCGCGATCCGGAAACATTCCACGCCCTGTGGCACGCCGCAATAGATCGCAACGACATGAATAATTGCACGTATCTCTTCGCGCGTGACACCATTGGTGATGGCGCCGCGACAGTGGATTTCCCATTCGTGCATCTTGCCCAATGCGCCAAGCATCGACAGATTCATCATCGACCGGGTTTTGGGGTCGATCACATCGTCACCCCAACCAAAGCCCCAACACCATGCAGTCATTGCCTCTTGGAAGGGACGGGTGAAATCATCGGCGGCAGCAAGGTTTTTCTCGACATATTCGGCACCAAGCGTCGCTTTGCGCTGCTCCAAGCCCTTTAGGAACAGATCTTCGTCAAATGTGGTCATTGGGTAAATCCTTTGATATTTTCAGTCTTGGACGCATGCGGACGCGATGTGCAAGGTTGGCGGGGCCTCAGATCACCGGTCGCTGATGGATCACTCTTTATGTTTTGCGGAGGCAAGATCAAGTGCTGTGAATGACCGTTGCAATTTGAGTTCACACCGACAAACTGTTGGCTGCGATATGTAAGCGCATAATTGGAGACGCGAAAGATGAGCCTGCCAGATGTTATGAAAGCTATGGTCACCATGGGTCACGGGGGGCTGGACAAAATGGTGCTGCACCACGATTGGCCCCGGCCATCCCCAGCGCCGACCCAAGTGCTGATCCGGGTCCGGGCCTGCGGGCTGAACAATACAGACGTCAACACCCGTTCGGGCTGGTATTCCAAGGCCGTCTCGGTCGCCACAACAAGCGACGGATATGACGCGGTTGATGACGAGGACCCGACCTGGGGCGGCGCGCCGATCCGGTTTCCGCGCATTCAGGGCGCCGATGTCTGCGGCGAAATCGTAGCCGTTGGCAATGCGATTGACCCGGCACGCATTGGCGAACGGGTGATCAGCGACAATTGGCTGCGTGATCCGGACGATCCGACCGACATGAACAAGACCGGGTATTTCGGGTCCGAGTGCGATGGCGGTTTTGCGGAATACACCGTGATGCCAGCGGTCAATGCAATTGCGGTGCAGTCCGAATTATCAGATGCGGAACTGGCCACATTCAGCTGTTCCTATTCCACCGCAGAAGGCATGCTGACCCGTGCCAATGTCACAGGCCGGGACACGGTGCTCGTACCAGGTGCATCGGGCGGCGTTGGTGGTGCGGTGGTGCAGCTTGCAAAGCGGCGCGGTGCGCGCGTTATCGCCCTGGCGTCACAGGCAAAGCATCGCGATGTTGCCATCCTTGGGCCCGACAAAATCCTGCCCCGCAACCCGCCCGATTTGCGTGCCGCATTGAATGGTGAAAAGATTACCGTTGTTGCGGATGTCGTGGGCGGGGAATACTGGCCTAATCTGATCGACATTCTGGAACGGGGCGGGCGCTATACCTGCTCGGGGGCGATCGCAGGTCCGATGGTGTCACTGGACTTGCGCACGTTTTATCTGCGCGACCTGACATTCACAGGATCAACCGTCATTCCCCCCGAAGTGACCAAAAATCTGGTGCGTTATATCGAAACCGGCGCGATCAGGCCGGCCCTTGCAGCAACTTACCGACTGGAGGAATTGCACCAAGCGCAGGCTGAATTCATCGCCAAGAAACACACCGGCAACATAGTCGTGACACCCTGAGGCAAGGTATGCCGCGATCTGTCTGAGTTTGGGCAGGTCGCGTGCTGCAGATTCGCTTTGCCGATCCGCGCCGAAATTTCCGCAAGTGACAGCGTTCACGAAAAATCTGAATTGCCCATTGCTGTTTCAGACAAAAAGCACGGCGCATTAAAGCGTCCCGCCTTTAACCTGAGCCATTAAGCATCACTTTTCGCGTTGAGCCGCAGGCGAAGGCAGCGAACAAGTGATTCATGTTTAAGGCGGGGCG
>JBAUHN010000371.1:0-3576 GCA_049680295.1 Sulfitobacter sp. | reverse complement strand
AATCTTTGGAAACTCAATGGGCAATCCTCCGCACAACAAGACACCGCGTTTGACCGATTCGACAAGTTCAGGAAAATGGCGTTGACAGTTGTTGAAACCGGAAAAGCTGTTGGCGATTCCAACGATTGGCTTTTTGAGCACCTCACGGGAGTATCCCATTGACGATGCAAAAGAATTTCGCAAATAGACGGAAAAATCTTTGTCGCCGTAATTGGTCAAACCGCGCGAAAGGCCCTTTACTGGTTCATCACCCATTTGCCATCTCCGAAAGTCTGATTTTCACGTATTTGGGGTCAAGGTAATCCTGGATGCCGAAGGAGCCGCCTTCGCGCCCCATGCCGCTTTCCTTCACCCCGCCAAACGGTGCCTCGGCAGTTGCCAGCAACATTTCGTTGACGCCGATCATGCCGACCTCAAGGTCCTCGTAGGCACGTGTGGCCAACGACAGGTTGTTCGAGAAGACGTAGCCTGCCAACCCAAACGGCAGGGAATTGGCCCGGGTCATCACATCGTCATAGTCGGTGAATGTCGTGATCGGAGCGATTGGTCCGAACGGTTCTTCTGTCATGACCATTGCATCGTCAGGCACCCGGCCCAGAACGGTGGGTTCCATGAAAAAGCCCTTGTTTGAGCCCGCTGGCACTTTGCCCCCCGCCAACAACTCAGCACCTCGATCAAGCGCATCTTGGGCCATAGCTTGGATCGTTTCCAAACCGCGTCTGTTGGCCATCGGCCCGACCTGAACACCGTCGTCCATACCGCGGCCGATTTTGAGCGATTTGGCAATCTCGGCAAAGCGGCCAGCGAAGGCGTCATAGTTGTTTTCGTGGACGTAGAACCGCGTTGGTGAAATGCAGACCTGACCGCAATTGCGGAACTTCGTTGGCGCGCAGACGTTTGCGGCTTCGATCGGGTCAAAATCTTCGAAGATCACAACCGGACCATGTCCGCCAAGCTCCATCGACACTTTCTTGACGCCTTCTGCAGCCAGCGACAGGATCTGCTTTCCGACAGGGACAGAGCCGGTGACGGTTACTTTGCGCACGATCGGGGATCTGATCAGCTGAGCCGCAATAGGCCCCGAGTGACCTGTGACAAAGTTCACAACGCCCTTTGGAACGCCTGCATCATGACACGCTTGGATCAACGCCGCACACGACGCGGGCGTTTCTCCTGCCGGTTTGATAATTATCGAACAGCCTGCGCCGAGCGCCGCTGCGATTTTGCGGGCCGGCAAAAGGGCTGGAAAGTTCCAAGCCGAGAATGCCGCGACAACACCGACTGGTTGCATGATAACAGCCATGCGGCTGTCGTGCGTGCGGGATCCGATAATCTGGCCATAGATGCGTTTGGTTTCTTCGGAATACCACTCAAACTGATCTGCGGCTGCCCCGGTTTCGCCTTTCGCTTCGGCCAGTGGTTTGCCTGTTTCAAGCGACATTGCCATGGCAATCTGATCTACACGCTCACGGATCAAGTCGGCTGCCTTGCGAATGATCGCTGCGCGTTCCCACGTTCCCATTCTGCGCCAGACGTTGAACCCGCGTTGGGCCGCTGCAAGTGCTGCGTCAATATCGGTCTCAGTGGCCGATGCTATGGTTGCCAGAGTGTCCTCGTTTGCAGGGTCTGTTACAGGCTTTGTTGCCTTGTCAGAGGCCGCGCGCCACTCACCATCTATATAGAGGTTTAGGTCATCATACATTGGATGTTCCTTAGATTTTTGATTGCAGGTAAGCGGATTGAACGTCATCGACCCAGTTGCCGACGTTCCAGGACCCATAAGCCCCCATTCCGGCAATTGGATCGCGGCCGGAATACACAGGGATATGGACGAGTGAGAGACCATCATGCGCGAAGGCGTCATCCAGAGCGGCCTCAAGAGTTGCCTTGGTGAACCCCGCGTGCACGGCCTTAACGCCTGTAACCGACCCGGCCATCGCCACATAATCTACAGCAACGGAATCGTTGGTTTTGAATTCTCTGCCGTATTGGTCGTACTGGAGGCCTGTGATCGCCGCCATGCGACGGTTGTCGAACAACGCGATCATACCCCGCACGCCGTGTTCAACGCCGTCGATCAGGATTTGCGGGTTCATCATGAACGATCCATCGCCCGTAAACGCGATGCCGTATTTCGCATCCGTCACGTAGGCCGCCCCAAGCAGTGCCGAACCGGAAAAGCCCATAAATGATGCACCTGTTTCTGTAAATGTTTGGCCTGGCGCATCGTCTTCAACGATCTGAAACCCGTTTGCTTGCACATCACCCGCGTCGAAGAATTTGATCGCCCCAACTTTGTTGGCAAATGAAGACACCGTATGAAGTGCCGCAGGTTGGGTCAGAACCGGCTGTTGCCAAACCTCGTCCGCCAAGGGTTCAGCATTGATCCGGGCCTTTTTGAATGCAGACCATTCCACTTTCTTGGCCTCACAGGACCGAAGCCAGTCCTTGCGGTTTTCAGCGCCTGTTTCATCCCCAAGCGCCGACATCAGCTGATCAAGAACAGCGGTGATATCACCGGGCAATGCCATCGTATTTGCGTAATGTGCCAGATCATCCAAATCGCCATTGATATTGAGCACCGCGTGCGCTTTCGGATAGCCAACGCCCGAGCAATCCGCCTGACAGACCCCTCGGCTGCCAATGACTATGACGGCTTCGGCTTCCTGCATGGCGTAGTTGCCGCTGATGGACCCCTTCGACCCGCCGACATGCATGTTCTGCACATGTGCATCCATCATGACACCGGATGACCCTGGCGAAAGGACAACAGGCAGACCGCATTTGACTGCAAACCGGCGCAAAGCCTCGTGATTGGCGCGTGTCCCTCCCCCCGCTTTGATCACAACCTTCGTGTTGGAGCGCATAAAGGAGACTGCTTCGTCAAAAACCGCGTCATGTGCTGGCACCAACGCTGGCACTGATTGGGGTGGTGGAAGCGTTGCCAGATTGATGCTGGTGCGTTGTGGTTGGGTGTTGATGGGTAGCATGACAAAAAACGGACCGGCTTTGTAGGGATGATGCACGCAAGCTGATCCTCGTCGCATGCACTCACGCAAGCTGCCGGGCGTATGCAGCGTATGCGACTGGCCCATAAGTGCGCCCATTTTGCCAAAGATACCCTGTTCAGGTTTCGGGATCTGCTGCATGTTGTAGCCTTCGCCGCAGGTCGTCTCGTCCCCGTAGATATGGTAGACGCCGACGCCATTTGACGCCGCGGCCAACGACCCGGCCATCGCTTGCAATCCCCCCGGTCCAATAGACGTCACGACCGCAGGCGTTTTGCCATAGACCCAGGCATAGGCCGTCGCGGCATGCGCCATCTCAACTTCGTTGCGACAATTGACGACCGACACAGCCCCTGCTTCATGGTAGATCCGCAGAACCTCGCCAAGGTCCGTCGAGCCGTGGCCGAAAATCGCAAAAAATTGCGTGACCTCTTGCTTGAGCATTGCGATGACCAGCGCCTCGGAAAGCGTCAGATCAACCACACCATTGTTGTCGGTTGTGGCTAGGACATCGACACTACCGCTCGCAGCGATTTTCTCAGCACGTGCGCGAATTTCGAGTTCCAAC
>JBAUHN010000370.1:0-29087 GCA_049680295.1 Sulfitobacter sp. | reverse complement strand
CCATTCACCGGCGATGGTTTCGAAAGCGGCTTTTGCTAGCACCACATTTTCATGAGCAACACGAAGCCAGAGTGGAAGCACGTTGTAAGAAGTGGATAGAATGGCTTCGCTCTTGGTTTGTCCGTTCTCGTCAACGCCGATGGTTAGATCACCTTCGAGAAAACCTACCCGCATGCCTTTGAAAATCAGCACTCCCAAATTGTCATCCTCCGGTAAAAATTTATCGTTCTCTATTCTAGCGCACCGACTGATTAAGCAAGTCTCCATATGGCGGTGAGCAAATGATAAAGTGAGCCGAACTTTATTAGGTTGCCCGGCAAGGCTTCTATGAGTGGCAGTTAACTGGCGTGGAAACGCGGGGGTGTCGCTGAGTTTGGCTTCGGGTTGCACTTGGTAGAGCGTTCATGGAAGAGTTTCATCATGAAAGATTTAGAATACGTAAAGGCCGTTCTGGCAACAGACTACGACACAGCACCGTTCTCATTGACCGCCTCAGTCGCTAAGTCGTCCTCAGGGTCTTGGCCATACTCAAGGTTCTTGTGGTACTGGATAAGACCCTCAAGATCACCTGCGTCGTCCATGCGTTGCACTTCGTCTTTGTCACCGATCCATCCTAGAAGGTCGCTGATTACATCACGGATATCCGGTTTGCATCCGTCGAGTTGTGCATAAAGTTCGGTGGCAATGTTATGCTGCCTGCGCTTTGCATCGGGCAAATCACTGGTGCCGGTGGACCGTTTCAATTGCTTTCGGCCATTAAAATGCTGCCGTAGCTCAGGAGGTATTGTTAGCAGGACGTAATACTTGCCTTTGTTCTTGGCCAATGATGTCGCTGGATATTCAACGCGATTCTGGGTCACCGTATCCTCCTAAAGTATCCTCCATGGGATGCTCCAAGGCTATATAATCAAAGGATAAAGGGCAATGGGATATGGTGGCGGAGAGACAGGGATTCGAACCCTGGGAACCCGTGAAGGCTCAACGGTTTTCGAGACCGCCCCGTTCGACCACTCCGGCACCTCTCCGTGGGACTGGTTTTGGGGCGTTTAGTCGGGAAAGGGGCTTGTGACAAGGGGGGAAATTGCCAGATCACCGCTACACGGGGATTTTAATTGCCCCTTAGCGGAAATGGCTTAAGTTCAGCAAGACCTTATCAGGAGACTGAAATGACTGCTTTTATCCGGCACTGTGCCACCACCCTTTGTCTGACCCTGTGGGCGGTGATGCTTGTCGCGCCGGTTCGGGCCGCGGACCGGGCTGATCTTGAAACCTTTCTGGAAATCACCGGGTTTGATGTCGCCTTGGAAAGCATTCGTTTGTCGGCCAGATCTGCGCCACAGATGCTGGGGCTTGAAGCGGATGATTTCGGGTCTGAATGGACGCGTCTGGTGGGGCGGGTATTTGACACGGACCTGATGCATGAATTGTCGATGGATATTCTGGAACAGACCCTGACAGATGAATTGCTGGCGCATGGCAATGCGTTTTACAGCTCTGATCTGGGGGTCAAACTGGTGCGGGCCGAAAACGCGTCGCATATGATGGAAGATGAGGATCTGAAATCGGAAAGCGGGCAGACGATTGTGGCGGGACTGGTGCAGATCGGATCGCCCCGGCTTGGGATATTGAAGCGGCTGAATGCGGCCAGCAATACCGCCGATCATTCCATCCGCGCCATTCAGGAAGTGCAGGTGCGGTTCTTGATGGCCGCCGCCGCTGCAGGCGTGTTTGAATTGAGCATGGAAGAGCCCGACCTGCGCGAAGCCCTGAAATCGCGCGAGGGCGAGATGCGTTTGTCGATGCAGGCTTCGGGCCTTGCGGGGGCTGCCTATACCTATCAGGCGTTTTCGGACAGCGAAATGCTGGACTATGCGCAGGCGTTGGAGGATCCCAGGATGCAGCGGCTTTATGAGCTGATGAATGCGGTGCAGTTTGAGATTATGGCCAACCGATATGA
Source organism: Sulfitobacter sp. (assembly GCA_049680295.1). GTDB lineage: Bacteria > Pseudomonadota > Alphaproteobacteria > Rhodobacterales > Rhodobacteraceae > JBAUHN01. The sequence goes on along the minus strand of JBAUHN010000370.1, from coordinate 27,130 downwards.
AGCGGTGGCCGTTGAGATGCAAAACCTGCGCCCCAGTCAGGATCTGTGAGCATGGGCGCACGCCATTTTGCTTGTGCGGTGACGCTTTGGGCGGGTCTGGCGGCACCGGTCTGGGCGGATGCGCGGGTCACGGTCCTGATGGATGCGTTGCGCATGACGGAAGTGACCGAAATTCTGCGCAGCGAAGGGCTGGCCTATGCCGCGTCGCTGAATGCCGACATGATGGACGGGCAGGGCGGCGCTTTTTGGCAAAATCAGGTGGACCGGATTTATGACCCGCAAGTCATGCAAGAGGTCATGCGCGCTGCCATTGAGGACGGTATGGAGACCGCCGAGATCGAGGCGTCGGCGGCGTTCTTTGGATCCGATCATGGCAGCAATATCATTGCCCTTGAAAATCAGGCTCGTGTTGCGATGGCAGATCCCGACATAGAAGAGGCGGCGCGCGCGCACTATGAACTGAAATCCGAAACGCCCGATGCGGACCTGGCCCTGATCAGGAGATTCTCGGACGTGAATGACTTGTTGGACCGCAATGTATCCGGGGCGATGACCACCAATTTCCAGTTCTATCGCGGGCTTTCTGACGGCAAATACATCACCATGTCCGAGGCCGAAATGCTGGCCGATGTCTGGGCGCAAGAACCCGAGATCCGCGAAGATTCGGAAGGCTGGCTGTTTGGCTTTATGCTGTTGGCCTACCAGCCTTTGCCGCCGGGCGATATGGAGGCCTATATCGCCTACTCAAAATCTGAGGCGGGCCAGGCGCTCAATGCCGCTCTTTTTGCCGGTTTTGATGTCATTTACAGCGATATATCCTATGCTTTGGGCCGCGCAGTGGCACTGAATGCGGCGGGCAGTGATTTATGACCGCGCCTGGGGGGATAAAAAGCACTCTGACCGCTTGACTTGATGCGCGGTTCCTAAGATAAGCCCGCATCTCGACCGGGGTTTCCCCGATCGGGTGATATTTTAATGACGCTCAATAGGGCGCGCTGTTCGAGGTGGCCATATCGGCCGAAACGCCCCATTCCGGGGGACCACAGAACGCGGCAATGTAAAGGAAAGACGCATGTTTGCGGTCCTCAAGACTGGCGGCAAGCAGTACAAAGTCCAATCAGGAGATATGCTCCGGGTTGAGAAATTGGCTGCCGACGCAGGTGACACAATCCAATTCAACGACATTCTGATGCTGGGCGGCGACAAGCCGGTTGTCGGTGTTCCATTTGTCAAAGATGCCGGCGTGCAGGCCGAAGTGGTCGACCAGATCAAAGGCGAAAAAGTCATCAACTTTGTCAAACGCCGTCGTAAGCACAGCTCAAAGCGTACCAAGGGTCACCGTCAGAAACTGACCTTGATCAAGGTCACCGATATACTGGCCTCGGGCGCTGATAAATCGGGCGTTAAGGCCGCAATGGGTGCCGGATCAGTTTCCGCCACAGCCGTTGACGCTGCAACTCCAAAGAAAGCCGCACCAAAGAAAGCTGCAGCCAAACCCGCGGCTCCAAAAGCCGAAGCGGCCAAGCCCAAGGCCAAAGCCGCATCGAAAAAAGCCGCAGGCGCCGACGATCTGTCGACAATTTCCGGTGTCGGTCCGGTGATTGTGAAAAAGCTGCATGCCGAAGGCGTGACAACTTTCGCACAGATCGCAGCGTGGACAGATGCGGATGTGGAAGCTATTGAAGAGAAACTGTCGTTCAAAGGTCGTGTTGGTCGGGAAGACTGGATCGCACAGGCCAAAGATCTGGCTAAAGGCTAAGGAGAGACCAAATGGCACATAAAAAAGCAGGTGGTTCATCCAGAAACGGCCGCGACTCAGCGGGTCGGCGTCTGGGCGTGAAACTTTATGGTGGTCAGTCGGCTATCCCCGGCAACATCATCGTGCGTCAGCGCGGCACAAAGTTCTGGCCGGGCAATGGCGTCGGCATGGGCAAGGATCACACAATCTTTGCAACCGTCGATGGCGCAGTGACCTTTCACAAGGGCCTGAAAAATCGCACATTTATTTCGGTCCTGCCGGTGGCGGAGGCCGCAGAGTAAGCCCGAACCTGAAACTGGTAAGAATTTTGGGGGATCGGCAGAAAATGCCGGTCCCCTTTCTCATTTCTGCCATGTCCCGTTGTTAGAGCAGCCCTGTTATGTCCATTGCATTGACCAGCTTTGCCATTTTTGCCGCCAGCCAGATCGGCACGCCGGGGCCTGCCAACATGGCCCTGATGGCCACGGGCGCGCGTTTTGGTTTTCGCGCGGCGCTGCCATTTGTTGCGGGCGTCGCCCTGGGCAAGCAATTGATCATCTGGCCGATAGGCTTTGGGGTGATGGAATTGGCCACCCGTGTGCCTTTTGTTTTCGAGGCTCTGAAATATATCTCGGCGGCCTATATTATCTGGCTCGCCTGGAAGGTCGCAAACCTGCGCCTTGGGTTAGGCAAAGGCACCGGCAACGCACCGGGGTTCAGGACCGGGCTGATCGTGCATCCGCTGAACCCAAAAGCATGGGCTATGACCGTGGGCGGATTTACCGCGTTTGTATCCCCAGGCACGCCGACATTGCAGGCAACAGCAACCATTGCCGCTGTTCTTTTGGGCTGTCAATTGGTGCTCCATCCGCTTTGGACACTTGCCGGTGATGGCATAGCGCGCACCGTTGCAGGTACGCGGTTGGAACCTTATCTCATGTGGACCCTGGCGGCTTTGACCGTGGCGTCGGTCCTGTTTGTTTTATTCGGAGGAGGAATTTAAACGATGGAAATGTCAAAAGTGACGGTGCAGCCGTTGATTGAGACGGAGCGTTTCGACCTGCGGCCCTTGCGCAAATCCGACATCGGTCTGTGCGAATTATACGCAAGCGACGCACGTATTGCCCGCATGACCTCCTCAATTCCGCACCCGCTGCCGCCCGGGACCACTGACGCCTTTGTAAAACGCGCCATGAGCGATCCGCGCACTGAAGACGTCTGGGCTGTGGATGGCAGTAAAACGGGTGGCTCGGAATTGATGGGGGTTATTTCCCTTGAACGACTGACCCACAACCACTCTGAGATTGGCTATTGGGTGGCACCTGCGTTCTGGAATTCCGGATTAGCGTCAGATGCGGTTGCCGCGTTGATCACGGCCAATCCGCTTGAAAACTGCGCGATGTTTGGCACGGTGTTTCAGGATAATCCGGCATCAGCGCGGGTTCTGACCCATTGCGGTTTCGAATATCTTGGTGATGCCGAGGTCTTTTCAGTGGCGCGCAATGCGACCGTGGCAACATGGACATACAGCCGGAAATTAGGTCACAAAGGCTGACGCCAGTATTTTCTTGGACCGCGCATATTTCGCCAAGTCTCATGCGAAACCTCTGTCAACTTCTCCTCGATATGCTTAGGAAGCGGTATGAAATTTCTTGACCTGTGCAAAGTGTATATTCGATCCGGCGCGGGCGGCGGCGGGTGCGTCAGCTTTCGGCGTGAAAAATATATCGAATACGGTGGCCCCGATGGCGGCGACGGCGGCGGTGGCGGCTCTGTCTGGGCTGAGGCCGTGGATGGTCTTAATACGCTGATCGACTTTCGCTATCAGCAGCATTTCTTTGCCAAAAACGGCCAACCCGGCATGGGTAAGCAACGCACCGGCAAAGATGGTGATGACATCGTGCTTAAGGTGCCGGTTGGCACTGAAATTCTGGACGAAGACCAGGAAACCGTGCTGGTCGATATGACTGAATTGGGCCAGCGCGTCGAACTGGCCCGCGGCGGCAACGGCGGCTTTGGCAACCTGCATTTCAAATCCTCGACCAATCAGGCACCGCGTCGCGCAAATCCAGGCCAGGATGGGGTCGAACGCACGATTTGGCTGCGGCTGAAACTGATTGCGGACGTCGGCCTGCTGGGGTTGCCGAATGCCGGAAAGTCCACGTTTCTGGCTGCGACGTCAAATGCCCGACCCAAAATCGCCGATTACCCGTTTACCACCCTGCACCCCAACCTTGGGGTTGTGGGCGTGGATAACACCGAATTTGTGGTGGCAGATATTCCCGGCCTGATCGAGGGCGCATCAGAAGGACGCGGGTTGGGCGATTTGTTTCTGGGGCATGTCGAACGCTGCGCGGTGCTGCTGCACCTTGTCGATGGCACCTCTGAAACTGCCGTTCAGGATTATCAGACGATCATTACAGAACTCGAAGCCTACGGCGGTGATCTGGCTGAAAAGCCGCGTGTTACCGTGCTCAACAAAACCGATGCATTGAACGAAGATGTGATCGCAAGCGCCCGGAAAGACTTGGAAAACGCCAGTGGCGGGTCTGTCATGACGATGTCGGGCGTGTCCGGCGATGGCGTGACCGAAGTATTGCGGGCTTTGCGCGGGCAAATTGAGGATGATCGCCTTCGTTTTCGTCCTGCCGAGGAAGCGGTGCCGTGGCAACCTTAAGTCAGGCCCGCCGCGTTGTTGTCAAAATCGGGTCTGCCCTGTTGGTGGATCGCGACACCGGCCAGCTGCGCGGAGATTGGTTGCAAACGCTGGCAGCGGACGTGTCCTGGCTCCGGTCTCTGAATATCGACGTGGTGCTGGTGTCGTCAGGTTCAATCGCGCTTGGACGGGGCGTGCTGCAATTGCCCGCCCACGAATTGGCGCTTGAACAATCTCAGGCGGCAGCAGCGGTGGGTCAAATCCGCCTGGCCCGCGCTTACGAGGACGCATTGGCGCCGCATGGGGTTACCACGGCGCAGGTTCTGGTGACCCTCGAAGACAGTGCCGACCGGCGCAGGTATCTCAACAGCCGCGCCACGATGGAACAATTGCTGTCTTTTGGCGTGGTCCCGATTGTGAATGAAAACGACACCATAGCGACCGATGAAATCCGCTTTGGCGACAATGACCGGCTGGCTGCACAAATCGCAGTCACCGTCGGCGCAGACCAATTGATTTTGCTGTCGGATGTCGATGGGTTTTATTCCGGCAACCCAAGCCAGGACCCCACGGCCAAAAGATACGATGTGATCGACAAAATCACGTCCCACATCGAAGCCATGGCCGGGGACGCTGGATCGGGCCTGTCCAAGGGCGGTATGAAAACCAAACTGATGGCCGCCAAAACCGCCACAGCTGCTGGCTGCGCGATGGCAATCGCGTCAGGTACACCGTTTAACCCCTTGAAAAAATTACAAAATGGCGGTCCGGCTACCTGGTTCACCGCGCATACTGACCCGCAAGCTGCCCGCAAACGCTGGATTGCAGCGATGAAACCCCAGGGCAAAATCCACCTCGATCCCGGCGCGGTCACGGCGCTTAGATCCGGCAAAAGCCTGCTGCCCGCCGGGGTGACGCGGATCAGCGGCCAATTCACCCGTGGCGATCCTGTGGCAATCCTTGACGGGGCCGACACCACCCTGGGCCAGGGGCTCGCGCGCTACACAGCCTCGGAATCCAATTTGATCAAAGGCCACAAAAGCCACGAAATCGAAGCAATCTTGGGCTACCCGGCTCGCGCCGCTTTGATCCACCGCGACGATATGGCACTCTGACGCTTCCAAATGGTGAAAATATCGCCGCCGGAGGCATTAAAACCTTTAACCGACACGGACCGTTAGACATGACTGACACGGATCACATTTCCAGCCTGATGGCTGACATCGGCACAAGGGCGCGGGCAGCTGCCAGTGAGTTGGGTTTCGCCACCGCCGAGCGTAAACATGCCGCCCTGATTTCGGCCGCCGATGCGGTCTGGTCGCAACGCGACACCATAATCACAGCCAATGCGCAGGACCTGGAATATGGCCGTACCAAAGGCCTTAAGGCTGCGATGATGGATCGGCTGATGCTGGATGAAACCCGGATCCGCAGCATCGTGGATGGGCTGCGCAGCATTGCCGAACAACCCGACCCGGTCGGTGAGGTGCTGGCCGAATGGACCCAAGCCAGCGGCATCCACATCAAACGTGTGCGCACCCCATTGGGGGTTATTGGCGTCATCTATGAAAGCCGCCCCAATGTGACTGCGGATGCCGGCGCATTGTGCCTCAAGGCGGGCAATGCGGTTATTTTGCGGGGCGGGTCCGAAAGCTTTCATTCTTCGTCGGCCCTTCATGGCTGCCTGCAACAGGGTTTGCGCGACGCAGGTCTGCCGCCGGACGCCATCCAGCTTGTGCCGACGCGTGACCGCGCTGCCGTGTCGCAGATGCTGACGATGACCGACACAATCGACGTGATCGTACCGCGCGGTGGCAAAGGGCTGGTCGGGCTGGTACAACGCGAGGCGCGGGTGCCGGTCTTTGCCCATCTCGAAGGCATCGTACACATCTATATCGACAAAGACGCCGACGCTGAAAAGACCCTCAAGGTGGTGATGAACGCCAAGACCCGGCGCACGGGCATCTGCGGCGCTGCGGAATGTTTGCTGATCCACAAAGACGTCGCAGACACTCTGGGACGCGACGTGGTGCTGGCACTGGCTCAGGCGGGCGTGACAGTCCATGCAGAGGGCGATCTGGCGAATATCGACGGGACAGTCCCGGCGCAGGCCTCAGACTGGGGGCATGAATATCTTGATATGGATATCGCGGCCAAAACCGTGCCCGATATCGACGCGGCCCTTCACCATATCCGCACCTATGGTTCCAACCATACCGATTGCATCATGACCGAAAACACATCTGCGGCGCAGCATTTCATGGCACGTCTGGACAGTGCGATACTCATGCATAATGCCTCTACTCAATTTGCGGATGGCGCTGAATTTGGCATGGGCGCAGAGATCGGCATCGCAACGGGCAAGATGCATGCCCGCGGACCGGTCGGGGCGGCGCAACTCACCAGCTTCAAATATCTGGTGACAGGCGACGGAACCGTACGTGGTTAGCGCGTTTTGCGTAAAACCTGCATCAGTTGACACGGCCTGAAATCCTGGATTTTAGGGGCGTCAGAACGACAGCCTGATGAAATCATCTTCAATCTGAGTCGCAATAAGGCGACCATCGTCATGGGCGATTTGCGGAAGCAAGCCAAATTGCACATGCGCAGGACGCAGGTCAGACTGCACGGAATTTGCGGTAAGAGCAGGCCATAAGTCTTTGTCCACGTTCAATTTATCTGCCGACCCATGCAAGCACCAGCTGTCATCGGTTTTGCTGATTTCGATGCGTCCGCCGTAGGGCATTGCTGTTTCGAGACATTGCAATCCCAGAAACGCCAAACGCACCTCGGTTCGTTTTTGCGGCTCAGTCGGGCCCCAGGCAATCTCGGTACGGCCGCCGAGCGTCAAGTCCGACAAGATTGATGTCACCTCGGGACGGCCAATCAGTTGATCCCCGGCAGATCCATAGGCTATCCGAAAATAGCGAATGCGCGCACTGGCATTGCCCACACTGTCTTTGATCAGGTCCATTTCCGGGCCAGGTCCGGGGCCGGCCATATCCAATAATTCCAACCCATTGTTGATCGCCCCGATTGGCGATATCAAATCATGGCAGATGCGGCTTCCGATAAGGGCCGCAAAGTCAACGGTGCTGTGTTGCATCACATCTCCGAGCGAGGTTTGAGGGAAATGGACGATCTGAACGCGGTTCTGGCACCGGGCATGCTGGTACGCCACCCGACAGCGCCTGACTGGGGCGTCGGACAGGTCCAAAGCAATATAGCCGGACGCGTCACTGTCAATTTTCGTGATAAAGGCAAAGTCATAGTCGAAAGCACCCGTGTTGCATTGATCCCCGTCTTTGATGCGTGAACATGGTTTCTAAAGAGTTAACAAAACCTAAGGTTGTGTTGGAGGCATTTCAATATCCTATAGGTTATTGTTTGCGGGTTCAACTCTGGTACGTCATAAACAAAAAAATGCATCAAAATGCGCGCAGCAGTACATGAGTAAGGCAAATTTCACCCTAAAAATCGCGTCCACGCCAGCCGATCTTATTGCGGCGCAGCGTTTGCGCTATGATGTGTTTATTGAGGAACTTGGCGGTGCGGGAACCCTAGTTGATCATGACGCACGGTTGGAAAAGGACCGTTTCGATGCCTTCGCCGATCACTTGATCTTGTTTGATAACATCTCCGGGCAAGCTGTTGGTGTTTATCGATTATTACGGGAAAATCAGGCGCGAAAGGCTGGGCAATATTACTCGGAGAACGAATATGACCTGTCGGTTTTGACGTCATCAGGGCGTCCCTTGTTGGAATTGGGTCGGTCGTGTTTGCATCGTGACTATCGCGGTGGCACAGCCATGTTGCACCTGTGGCGGGGGTTGGCCAGCTATATTGAGCAACATAGTATCGAGGTTCTTTTTGGCGTCGCCAGCTTTCATGGCACCGATATTGCTGATCTGGCAGCGCCGCTGTCGATGCTGCATCAACGACATCTTGCGCCCCAAGAATTGCGCGTGCGCGCCAAGGCGTCGAAATTTCAATCCATGGATCTGGTGCCTGAAAAACAATTGGACCGGCGCCGCGCGATGATCGCAACTCCGGCGCTGATCAAGGCGTATCTGCGATTGGGCGGGTTTGTCGGCGAGGGCGCTTATGTGGATCACGCGTTTAACACCACGGACGTTTGTCTGGTCCTGGATGTGCACAAGATGAACGCCCGTCAGGCCCGCATTTACCAAGGGTTCACCCTATGAAACCAACGTGGGAGGGCGGCGAGCCGATCAAGAATAAATCATTTGGAATAACAGGTTGGGTGCTTGTGTTGATCCGCGGTCTCGCAGTAGGGGCATTGGTATTTGGCGGTCTGATCATTTTGCTGTTTCTGCGTCTGATAGAGGTTCCGTTCTTTGGGCTTCACCGGCCCTTCACTCCGTATCTTACGCAGATCGTGTGCCGCAACTCGCTGCGGCTCATTGGCATTACATATTTGCGTCAAGGCAGCCCAATGACGCAGCACGGGATCGTTGTCGCCAATCATTCCAGCTGGCTGGATATCTTCGTTCTGAACGCTGCCAAACGGGTCTATTTTGTCTCAAAGTCCGAGGTCGCCCGCTGGCCCGGCATCGGCTGGCTGGCACGTGCCACAGGAACTGTATTTATTGAGCGCGACCGTAAACATGCCCGCGCACAGGCCGAGGTGTTCCAGACGCGTTTGCTGGTGGGTCACAAGCTGTTGTTTTTTCCCGAAGGCACCAGCACTGATGGCCTGCGGGTTCTTCCTTTTAAATCAACACTTTTTGCGGCGATATTCACAGAAAACCTGCGCGACAGGATTTGGGTGCAACCCGTGACCGTTAACTACCGGTCCCCCAAAGGGTGTGACGCGCAGTTTTACGGGTGGTGGGGCGACATGTCTTTTGGATCGCATTTGCTGGCGACATTGGCAACCGCGCGTCAGGGTGCTGTTGAAGTCATTTATCACGCGCCGGTTCAGGTGGGGCAATTCGCCGATCGCAAAGCTTTGGCCGCCCATGTTGAAAACGCTGTGCGCTTGGCACATGCGCAGACCCAAGCCGGGTTGGGCCTCTAGGGGTCGTGTGAACCAATTTCTTGCAACCAAGCCGCATACACGGCACGGTGAAATCAATTTGGTGCCGCGGGAGATTTTCGGGTTACGCTTTGCGGAAAAAAAACTGCGTGCGGACGTTGTGACATGTCCATCGGGGAGAAATAAATGCTTGGCCAAATGATGAACCAGCCGTTGGTGATCTCATCCTTGATTGATCACGCAGCGCGGTATCACGCAGATACGGAAATTACCTCGGTCGAGACCCATGGCAGGACAGAACGATCAACCTGGGGGCAGGTGCAGGCCAATACCAAACGTCTCGCCTCGGCACTGGTCAAGCTTGGGATCAAGCCGCACAGCCGTTGCGGGACAATCGCGTGGAACAACCGACGGCATCTTGAGATCTATTTCGGTGTCTCGGCGGGGGGGTTTGTCTGTCACACGATCAACCCACGCCTGTTTCCCGAACAATTGATCTATATTTTGAATCATGCCGATGATCAGGTTTTGTTTATCGACAAGACCTTTGTGCCGCTGGTTGCAGCCATTCGCGAACACCTACCCAATCTAAAACACATCGTCTTGATGAGCGGCCCGGATACGGACGCGGCTGAAAAACTGGACGGGCTGTTGTTCTATGATGATCTTCTGGCCACGGGTGATCCGGATTTTCGCTGGCCGGATCTGGATGAGAATACGGCCTCAAGCCTTTGTTATACATCGGGAACGACGGGAAACCCAAAAGGTGTCCTATATTCGCATCGGTCGACACTTTTGCATACATTTGCGTTCAATCTGGCCGATTCCGTCGGGTTTTCAGCAATGGATATCGTGTTACCGGTCGTGCCCATGTTCCACGTCAATGCATGGGGGACACCTTATGCCTGCGCGATGGTTGGCGCGCGGATGGTGCTGCCGGGACCGGGGCTGGATGGCCCGTCTTTGGTGGGCTTGATTGATGAACATGCAGTTACTTGCGCCTTGGGTGTGCCGACGATTTGGCAAGGTTTGCTGGCGCAAGCCGAAGAATCCGGCAGCACGCTTGCGTCGCTGAAACGGACCGTGATCGGCGGCTCGGCCTGTCCGCCCTCGATGATCGCGAGTTTCCGCGATATTTACGACGTTGAGACGATACATGCCTGGGGCATGACCGAAATGTCGCCCGTCGGCACGGTAAATCAACCCCTGGCCAAGCACCGCAACCTGGCCGTGCCGGAACAACAGACATTACGCGAAAATCAGGGCCGCCCGCCCTTTGGTGTTGAGCTTGAGATTATTGACGAGGCGGGGCAGGCATTGCCACATGACGGGGCGGCGCAGGGCGATCTGGTGGTGCGCGGGCATTGGATTCTTGACAGCTACTTTCGTTCAACCTGCGAAGAAACCTTGCAAGACGGTTGGTTCAACACCGGCGATGTGGCGGTGATGAATGGCGATGGTTATCTGACGATAAAGGATCGGTCCAAGGACATCATCAAATCGGGTGGCGAATGGATCAGCTCGGTTGAGTTGGAGAACATCGCAATAGGCCATGAACACCTGGCCGATGCGGCTGTGATCGGGGCGCGGCATGGAAAATGGGATGAACGCCCGGTTTTGGTTGCAGTCAAGGCCGAGGGCTGTGACCCCACCGAGGCGGAATTGTTAGCAATATACGCGGATAAGATCGCCAAATGGCAGGTGCCGGACAAGGTGGTCTTTGTCGATCAATTGCCACGCAATGCGACGGGAAAAGTGTTGAAACGAAACCTGCGCGATGAGTTTGGCGATGTGTTGATGGGGGACGGCGCGGCCTAAGCTGGTGCTTGATCTATCGTTTTCTCAGCAGATAGGTGTCCATGATCCAGCCATGCTCTGCGCGGGCTTTGGCGCGTTTGGTGATGATCCGGGGGGCGGCCTGGGATAAGGGACCGGCCTCGATAATCTCTTCCGGCATGCCCAGATAGGCGCCCCACCAAATGTCATAGGCATCCCCGTCCAGCGCCTGAAATCCGCAAGACGCGTCGAGCATGACAACCAACGTCTCGCAGCCGTCAGGCCAGCCATGGTCGCGCAACTGACGCCCGGTTGAGATCGTCACCGGCGCGTTGAGCGTGTTCAGCGGGATCGCATGCGCCGCTGTCAGCGCCTGCACGGATGTGATGCCTGCCACCACATGCAGACGGGGTTGCGGCGTCAAACGGGCCGCGATACGCAGCGTGCTGTCATAAAGCGATGGATCCCCCCAAACCAGCAGCGCCACATCTTTGGCGTCGGGGTATTGGGCGATCGTGTCCGACCAGATCACCGCGATCTCATCATGCCAGACATCAACGCGGGTCAGATAATCGAGGGCATCGTCACGGACCGGCATATCGAACATCGCCACCCGCGCGTCATCGCGGATACTGTCGATGATCTGACGGCGCAGGTCGGCCAGATCGGACTTTCCAGCCCCCTTGTAAGGCACCAAAAACAGATCAGCCGTCGCAATCGTGCGCCGGGCCTGTCCGGTCAGATGCTCAGGGTTGCCGGTACCAATGCCGATCAGATGCAGGTTTATCATGGTGCCTCATGCAACAAAAAAGGACCGCGCAATTGCGCAGCCCTTGTCTGGTCATCTTGCCGAAAAAATTCAGGCAGCGTTGAACAAACGGTGCGTAAACAGCCCGCCGGTTTTCCAGTTGCGCAGGCCTTTTGCCGCGGCCAGAACCGCCAGATCGGCAATGGGTTCGATCACAACAACCAGCATATAGGCCGCACCGAAGGTCAGGACGGATTGGATGTTGGATGCGCCAAAGCCCTGACCATAGATGGCCCAGAATGCGACCCAGGCCACCACGCCACCCTGATATACGGCGGACATTTTCAGCACCTGTGCATAGTCCAGATCAACATAGGCGCGGGCGTCCGGGACAATCCGTTTGGCCAGTGAATGCAGCGCAAACAGTGGCACCAGCAATGTGGTCATGTTGACGGCGAGCATCGGCAAATCGGAGGGCGCAAAGAACGTGCCCTGCAACAGCAGGCCCATGGTCAGCCCAAAGGCCGCAGCACCCGCACCCAGCAGCAAAAACAATGTCGTGCCCAGGATAAAGTGAACTTCGGAAATACCGACCGAGAAATGCGGCAGCACCTCGAAAAAGACGAATGTCCCGATGGTGGCAAGGGCGGCGCGGACAACAAATGCCGGCACATTGGCAAACTTCAGATCATTGGCCGCCAGTTTCAGCGAATAGCCTGCTGCAGCCGCAGCCGTCCCGTAAGCAAAAGCCATTTTCGCGCCATCTACGACGCCTGGTTCGATATGCATGTCTTCTCTCTCCTCACCACCCACCCGGCGGTATGTTGGCCGGTGTTCCGGCTTGTTTCGTTGTGATGGCAGGTCTCCTGACTTACGGGTTGCTGCGGGGCCGAACCTTCCCAGCCTTGGTCCTTGCAGACGTCGGGCCAGTGGTTAATGCCGGTTCGCTCTCCGGTTACAGTTGCGGGGGCAGTCCGGGATTTTCGCCCGGTTCCCTTTTCAGACCCCTTGCGGGGGCACCATCATCTGCGACATTTACACCAATCAAGGCGTGGGGCAAGGCCTGTATGCGGCATTCAATTGTCCGCCAGCGCACCATAGAGGATCAGGGCCGGTGCATCGCTGACAGAATCGCCAAGTTTGGCGGCCAATTCAGTCAGGGTCATCCGGTGGATTGCCTCGGCCGGGGTGCTGACACCTTCGGCCAGAAGGGCGGGCGTGTCGCCCGACAGGCCTGCATCCATCAGCATTTGCGCCAAAGCCGGAAACGTGCGTTGTCCCATGAAAACAACCGTCGTGGCCTGCGGGTCCGCAAGGGCCGCCAAATTCAAATCCTGCGGCAAGGCGCCGCGCACATCGTGTCCGGTGATAAACTGCACCCGCCGCGACGTCAGGCGGCGGGTCAGCGGAATGCCCGCAGCGGCAGCGGCCGCACAGGCAGAGGGTACACCGGGAATAATTTCAAAGGCGATCCCGGCGGCTTTGAGGGCGTTGGTTTCTTCCTCAAGACGTCCGAACGTGCCGCCGTCGCCCGATTTCAGGCGCACAACACGTTGGCCGCCTTGCGCATAGTCGACCAGCAGCTGGCTGACATGGTCCTGTTTGGGCGACGGCCGGCCGGCACGTTTGCCGACACCAACCAGATCAGCACCGGCGCGTGCATGGGTCAGGATCGGCCCGGCGCTGAGATCATCAAACAAGACCGCGTCAGCCTGCTTCAGACGGTTTACCGCTTTCAGCGTCAAAAGCTCCGGATCGCCGGGGCCGGAGCCTACAAAGCTGACGAAACCGGTCATACGACTTCGCCCGTGATCAGGTGAAAGAATGTGCCCGAGACATGGCCCCGGCATGATCCGGTTTCCGGCACCAACCCGCCATCGGCGTCATACACCTGCGCCAAGGGCGCGTCAGGTTGCGACAGGATCGAGGAATAGTGATATTCGTGCCCGCGCAACGCCGCGCCGGGTTGGAAACCGGGCAGGGCCGCGTCCAGAACCGCGCGGCGGTAGCCAAGATGGAATTTGCGTTTCTCATAGCTGGTGACAAGCCCCAGCAGCCCGGCCATTTGATGGGACACGCCGTCTTTGTCGATCAGGGCCGCACCCAGCGCCATGTAGCCCCCGCATTCGCCGTGCACCGGTTTGGTCTGGCTGTGTTTTTGCAGGCCCGCGCGAAAGCTGTCAGCGGCAGCAAGGGTTCCGGCGTGCAATTCAGGATAGCCACCCGGCAGCCAGACCAGATCAGCGGAGGGGTCAGGGGCTTCGTTCGCGAGTGGCGAAAACGGCAGGATTTCCGCGCCAGCCGCCCGCCAGCCGGTGATCAGATGCGGATAAGTAAAGGAAAACGCCGCATCACGCGCCAGTGCAATGCGTTGTGCCGGCGGTTTGGGCAACGGGTGCGGGGCCATGGCAGGCCCGGCGCGCGCGGCTGCGCGCAGTACATCCAAATCCACATTTTCGCGCAGGAATGCGGCGTAATTGGTAATGGCCGCCTCAAGGTCAGGATGCTCGACCGCCTGGATCAGGCCCAAATGCCGTTCGGGCAGTTTCAGATCACCGCGCCGGGGCAGGGCACCCAATACGGTCACACCGGCCTTCTCCATGCCCTGCCGGGTCAGGCGTTCGTGCCGTGGGCTGGCCACCCGGTTCAGGATCACGCCGGCAAAGGGCAGATCGCGATTGTAGGATTTGAACCCCAACGCGGTTGCGGCCGCAGATTGCGCCTGACCGCCCACATCAATCACCAGCACCACCGGCCAGCCCATCGCCAGTGCGGTTTCGGCGCTGGAGCCAAAGCCGGTCTGCCCGCGCGTCGCCACACCGTCAAACAGACCCATTGACCCTTCGGCAATGCAGATATCAGCCCCTGCCTGTTGCTGGGCAATGCCGCCCAAAAGGCCAGCGTCCATCGCCCAGGTGTCAAAGTTGAACGATGCGCGCCCCGCTGCGGCCAGATGAAACGCAGGATCGATGTAGTCCGGCCCGCTTTTGTAGGGCTGCACCACCAGGCCGTCATCGCGCAACGCCCGCAACAGCCCCAGCATCACCGTGGTCTTACCGGTGCCAGAGGCCGGGGCGGAAATCAGCAGACCGGGGGGATTAGTCATCGCCATGGCTCCAGCCTGCCCAGGGGCTGTTGGCGGTTTGCGGACGGTATCTGCGGTCATAATCTGGCGCATAAAGGCAGCTTTCGTCAAAGCCTTCTGCCGCAATCGCGCGTCCCACAAGGATCAGCGCGGTGCGGGTGATGTCGTCTGTCATCGCGTCCGTCAAGGTCTCCAAAGTTGCGTGAATGATCTGCTGATCGGGCCAGCTGGCGCGGTAGACGACCGCCACCGGGCAATCGTCCCCATAAGCAGGCGCAAGGTCCGCCACCACCTGATCGAGGTTCTGGATCGACAGGTGAATGGCCAGCGTGGCCCCGGTGGCAGCAAAGTTTTTCAGCGTCTCGCCGGGTGGCATCGACGATGCCCGTCCCTGGGTCCGGGTCAGTATGACCGATTGTGCGACACCCGGTAATGTCAACTCTGCGCCCAATGCCGCAGCCGCCGCGCTAAAGGACGGCACCCCGGGCGTCACCGAATAGGGAATGTTTTCGGCCCGCAGACGGCGCAATTGTTCCCCCATCGCCGACCAGACCGACAGATCGCCTGAATGCAGGCGCGCCACATCCTGACCTGCCGCATGAGCGGTACGAAAGACCGCGATAATCGCATCCAGATCCATTGCGGCTGTATTGATGATCTGCGCGTCCTTGGGGCAATGTCCAAGGATCGCCTCAGGCACCAGTGAACCTGCATAGAGGCACACCGGACAGGCGGCGATCAGGTCGCGTCCGCGCAATGTCAAAAGATCCGGGGCACCGGGGCCGGCGCCTATGAAATGTACGGTCATCTAGTCGTCTCCAATGGCAATGGCGCAGCTGGCCCTGCGGTCATTTGATATTTTTCGCGGGCCGGTCAACTGCGCATTCGGGCCCGCCGCCGCCAATGCCGCGGCCTCGGCGACACTGCCCGTGTTGTGCCGTGTCTGGCTGGCTGTGGACGTCGTCAGCGTTTTTTGCAAGGAGGCGTGGCTCGGGTCAATTGCGATCAGAGGCAGGCCCAGGGTGCCTGCATAGTGTTCCAGTTCATGGACCTTGGCGGCAAGCGTGGCCAGCGCATCGGGTTTGCTGCCGGTTTGTGCCAGCGCATCGGCAAGGCTGCTGTGCCTGACGCCTTTACGAAATCCAAAACCTGCAACAATCATCGGATCAGGCTCCATTGCACAACCGGATAGGCCGATGACCAGCCGCGTTTGGGACCAAGGGGTGTGGCCGTGGACAGGGCAATGCGGGTCAGATCACCACCGTTTTGGGCGTGGCATACCGCCAGCAGCGCTTCGCCTTCAAGGGTGACGGCATTGACCACCAATCGTGGCGCATTGACGGCGAGAACGGCGTCCAGCACGGCCCGTGACAGACCACCGCCGACAAATATCGCCTGTGGCGGGGCAAGGCCGCGAAAGGCGTCGGGGGCAGCACCCTTTATCACTGTCAGGCGATGGGCAACGCCCAGCGCATCGGCATTTTGGCCAATGCGCGTGGCGCGGTCCCTGCGCGGTTCGATACAGGTCGCACGGGTTGTTGGATGGCTCAGCAGCCATTCCAGCGTGATCGAGCCAGAGCCGCCGCCAACGTCCCACAGATGCTCATGTGGTTTGGGGGCCAGCGTGGACAGGGTAATTGCACGGATCGGCCGTTTGGTGATTTGTCCGTCGCTGGCGAAAATGTCGTCACTTTGCCCGGTGGCACGGGTTAGTGCGGCACCTTCGCCTGCCACGCGAATTGCGGCACAGACCGGATGATCAAACGTGCCGTTTAGGGCCAGGGCCGTGTCGCAGGTCCGTTTTTCAAGCGGACCACCAAGGTGTTCAAGAATGGTGAGCTGGCTGTCACCAAAACCTTGATCGGTCAGGTAGGTTGCAAGCTGTTGGACAGCGCGCCCATCGCGCAGGGTGGCAATGATCTGCACATCGCGCGCCAAATGCCGTCGCAGGCGTGAAAACGGCGCCGCGTGCAGGCCAAGGCAGACGGTCCGTTCCAACGCCCACCCAAGCCGGGCTGCGGCCAGCGCGAAACAAGACACACCGGGATGGGCCACCCACTCAGTCGCCTTGTAGCGGCGCGCAATCACCGACCCTGCACCAAACCAAAACGGATCGCCCGAGGCCAGCACCACGACATTCTGTCCGCGAAAGCTGTCTAATATCTCTAGCCCATCCACAAAAGGCGCAGGCCATTCGATCTGTTTTGCACCCGTGTTGGACACCATATTCAGATGACGTGGCGGGGCCATGATGATGTCCGCACGCGCCAACAGTCCTTGACTTGTGGGGCCAAGCCCGGCAACCCCGTCTTCGCCGATGCCGATGATGGTCAACCAAGGAATGTCAGACATGGCGACCCCGCCCTTTGATCCCAAAATTCTGATTTTGGCAGGCACCACCGAAGCGACCGCCCTTGCCCATGTCGTTGCGTCGGCAGGCTTGCGCGCCACGGTCAGCTTTGCCGGACGGGTAGAGCGCCCCAAGCGCCAGCCCTTGCCGCAACGGATTGGCGGGTTTGGCGGGGTGGACGGGCTGGTATGGTATCTGGGCCGCCACAACATCACTCATGTGGTTGATGCGACCCATCCCTTTGCCGCCGGGATGAGCCGTAATGCAGGTGTGGCCTGTGCGCAGGCGAACGTGCCGCTGATCGCCTTGACCCGCGCGCCATGGGCGGCGCAAGTGGGCGACAGTTGGAACCATGTGCCCGATATCGCAGGTGCCGTTGCCGCGTTGAACCGCCCTGCGTGCCGCGTCATGCTGGCAGTGGGGCGGATGCATCTGGAGGCGTTTACCCCCAACCCGCAGCATTTCTATCTGTTGCGCCTGGTTGACGCGCCGAAATCCGCGCTGAATTTCCCGGACCACCATTTCCTTGTGTCGCGTGGTCCGTTCACTTTCGAGGATGATCTGGCGTTGATGCAACGCCACCGTATTGATCTGGTCGTGTCGAAAAATTCCGGCGGTACAGGAGCTTACGCCAAGATTGCTGCGGCGCGCCAGTTGCGGCTGCCGGTGGTGATGATTGATCGCCCCGACGTCCCGGCGCGCGCGCAGGCCAACAGCGCCGCAGATGTTATGGCGTGGCTGGATCATCGGCGCGTCGACCGGGGCGTATAGACAATAGGCGCTTTGCCAGTCTCGATAATCCGGGTTTGTGAGGACCCGACAATGACCATTGTGCGCATATCGGCCATGTCGGCTGTTGCTTGGGTCAGGGGCACCACTTTGATCTGTTCGTCCGGCGTGGATACGGCGCGGGCAAAGATCACCGGGCGGTCATCGCCGCAGGCTTCTTTGAGTATTTCCAACGTGCGCACAAACCCTTCGGGGCGGGATTTTGAGCGTGGATTGTAAAACGCCATGGCAAAATCCGCCTGCGCCGCAAGACGCAGGCGACGTTCGATCAGGTCCCAGGGCTTAAGGTTATCTGACAGGTTAATCGCGCAAAAATCATGGCCCAGGGGTGCACCGGCGCGGGCAGCGGCGGCCAGCATTGCGGTGATGCCGGGCAGGACACGCATATCAAGGCCGCGCCAAGCTGCGGGGCCATGCTCGACCGCCTCAAACACGGCGGCGGCCATGGCAAAGACACCGGGATCGCCAGACGAGACCACAACCACATGCCGCCCCTCAGCCGCCATTTCAAGGGCGTGGCACGACCGGTCAAGCTCGACCCGGTTGTCGCTGGGATGCAGGGTTAGTCCGGGGCGGGCAGGGATCCGGGCGACATAAGGGATATAGCCCACGATGTCGGTGGCAAGCCCCAGTGCAGCCGTGACTTCGGGTGTCACGAGGGCATCAGCGCCGGGGCCGAGACCCGCTATCACAAGTGATCCGGTCATGGGCGGCGGCCCTGGCCATGCACCACAATAATCGAAAAATAGGGCGTGATCTTATCCTCGGCATCCGCCAATCGCTGCACGGTCTGGTTGGGCATCGTGGCATATTCCACAAGCCATGCCGCATCATAGCGCTGTGCCGTTTTCAGCGCGCGTTTGACCTTGTCGATGTTGCGGCCGATCTTCATCACCACCAGCGCGTCCGCATTGGCCATATTCTTTGCCAATGTATTCTCGTCCAATGTGCCCATCAGCACGCTGAGCACATCATCGCCCCAGGTGATCGGCGCGCCTGTTGCCGTCCAGGCGCCTGACATTCCGGTGATCGCCGGGACAACTTCGACGGGGATATCGTTTTTGAGCCGTTCATAAAGATGCATGAACGATCCATAAAAGAACGGATCCCCTTCGCACAGCACCACCACGTCTTCGCCGGCGTCAGTCAGCGCACGTATCCGCGCCGTGCAGTCCGCATAAAACCCCTGCAGTGAGGCGTTATAGGCAGGGTCCGTCAGGGGTATTTCCGTGGTAACAGGGTATTCCATCGGATGCTCAATCGCACCTTCAGGCAACATTCCGTTTACGATGCTGCGGGCCTGTCCGGCGCGCCCGGCTTTGCGAAAGAACGCGACATGGCGCGCGTTGCGCACCAATCTGTCGGCGCGCACGCTCAGAAGGTCAGGATCGCCGGGGCCAAGACCGACGCCGTATACAGTTCCTGATTTGGGCGCGCCGCTCATTCGATCCGGCTCGCGATGGCGTTGACGGCGGCGACGGTGATGGCGCTGCCGCCCAGACGCCCTTGTACGATGCAACACGGTACCGGTTGATCGGCCCAAAGCGCGTCTTTGCTTTCAACCGCGCCGACAAAGCCGACCGGGCAGCCAATGATGGCCGCCGGGCGCGGGCAATCCGGATCTTCCAGCATATTGAGCAGGTGAAACAGGGCCGTTGGCGCATTGCCGATGGCCACGATTGCGCCTTCCAGATGCGGGCGCCAAAGCTCAAGCGCTGCAGCCGACCGGGTGTTGCCCATTTTTGCGGCCAGATCGCGCACGCCCTGATCGTGCAGGGTGCAGATCACCTGATTTTCCGCAGGCAGGCGCGTGCGGGTGATACCCTCGCTGACCATACGTGCGTCACATAGAATGGGCGCGCCAGCCTCTAACGCGGTGCGGGCGGCGGGGACAAATCCGGGCGAAAACCGACAATACTGTTCCAGACCCACCATGCCCGCTGCATGGATCATGCGCACGGCTACGGTTTCCTCATCGGCATCAAAGCGTGCGAGATCCGCCTCGGCACGGATGGTGGCAAAAGATTTCAGGTAGATGGCCGCGCCATCGGTTTGATATTCATATGGCATGGGTCTCAGGTCTTTTTATGGATGAGCTCGGCGGGCATTAGCCCGGTTTGGGCGGGGTGATCCCATGGATGGCCGTTCTCTACAAGGTCATAGGTGCCGTCGCGCCCGACCAAAGTTGTGGCGGCCATTTTAGGGTAGGCGCAGCCTTTGGCGCATCCTGATACGTGCAATCCGTCCCTGTAATCCGGTGCCAGCAAGCGCGCAAGCTTTCGCGTCTCAACGGTTGAGGCTGCACAGGCCGGTGCGCCGGGGCAGGCATGGACATGCATCAACGGATCGCCGGGTGCCGTGATGAAACCCTGCGCAGCCGATGGATTGGCATCTTCAAGAATAAACATGCGCCAGGGGGTGACGCGCAGGCCGGTGCAGTCGCTTTGCGTGATCAACGTGGTTAAGGCCTGCGCATCAAGGCTGCCGAAGGCGGCACCAAACACGGGGCCACCGGGGGTGATGCGTGGGCCGGATGGCCGCGGCGCATGCATTTGCCAGGCCTCGCAGGGCGGCGTGGTATTGACATGCCGCGCCATCCGTTTGGCCGCGACCCCGCCGGAGGTTACAAACCAGTTTGCCATGTCGATCAGCGCATCTATGGCAGTTTCTTCTGTGACCTCGCGCCCTTGGGCCATCCCGTCGGCCCGCAGGATCAGGCCCGACGTGCCACGTTCAAAGCGGAAATCAGCAGGTGTTTCGCCCAGCACAGGCGCATCGCCCGCATCAATGGCGATGCCCATTTTAGGTGGCAGCAGGGGCAATTCATCCAAGCGGACGCAAACTGCGTCATGCAAGGTCACATTCAAATCATCCGCTTGCCAAAGCGGCGTGACAATAACCGAGCGTTTTTGCTCATCCTCGGGGGTGTCATCGAGCAAGCCATGGCTCAGCAGCAGGTCCAACACCTGTTGATGCTGATCCTCAGCAACGCCGCGCAATTGCAGGTTGGCCCGGCTGGTCAGGTCAATCACGCCATTGCCAAAACGCCGCGATATGTCGCAAAGCGCCAGGCCCTGAGCCCGCGTTATCCGGCAAAGGCGTGGTTTGACCCGCACGATCAGCCCGTCACCTGACATCATCGGACGATACGCACCGGGACACCAGCCCTTGACTGCGGGGCTGTGGATGCCGATCATTGCGCAGCCTGCAACGCGGCGCGGATCGAATTGCGCCGGGTCTGCCACAGACCTGCCGCATCCAGAGCGGCGAATTGATCCAGCATCGCCTGATAAGCCCCCGGATTGGCGTCCTGCAGAAAGGCCGCGACGTTCGGATCGCCCAGTGTTGCGGCGTGGTACTGATCAAACAGATGTGGCTGCACCACGCCTGCCAGATGCGCAAAAGCGGCCATGTGATCCAGTGTCGCGGCGATTTCCGCACCGCCGCGAAACCCATGGCGCATCATGCCGCGCAGCCATCCCGGTTGGGTGGCACGTGATTGAACCACGCGGGCGATTTCTTCGGGCAGGCTGCGGGCGCGGGGACGGTCAGGCTGGGTGCTGTCGAGGTGATACAAAGCTGCTTTGCCCCCGGTGATCGCCTGAGCTGCGGCAAAGCCCGCCTCATGTGCCGCATAATCCGAGGCCAGCAACAAATCGGTTTCGGGCAGGTCCTGCAGGTGCACAAAACTGTCGGCAGCCGCGACACGCGCACGAATGCCATCTGCATCTTGAACCGCATCTGTGCCATCCAGCGCATAGGCGCTGGCACTAAGCCAGGCCTGCCCGGCTGCTGCCCGGCTTTCGTCGGTATAGGTTTCCAGATCAGCACCCATCCCAAGGCCAAACCGTCCTGGTGCTGGCCCATAGACACGCGCGGTGGCCGACCCGCCCGCATAGGGGTTCCAGTCAGGTGCTTCGTCACGGGCCGAAAGCGCCCGCGTGGCCTGTCCAAAAAGCGCTGACAGCGTCGGAAACACGTCGCGAAACAGGCCCGAGACGCGCAACGTCACGTCGATGCGCGGACGGTCAAGATCAGTGATTGGCAGTACTTCGATGCCTGACACCCGCTCGGACCCCTGATCCCAGATCGGTTTCACGCCCAGCAAATGCAGCGCCATTGCGAATTCCTCGCCAGCAGTGCGCATGGTGGCTGATCCCCAAAGGTCCACAATCAGACTGCGTGGCCAGTCGCCTTCGTCTTGCAGGTGACGCCGGACCAATTCTTCGGCCAGTTTGACACCCTGGGCGTAGGCGGCACGGGTCGGAACGCTGCGCGGGTCGGTGGTATAGAGGTTGCGCCCGGTGGGCAGCACATCGCGACGCCCGCGATAGGGTGAACCGGACGGACCGCCAGCAATGCGTTGCCCGTTTAGCGCCGCAATCACGCTGTGGCGTTCAGCGGTAACGGAGGTGTCGGTTTCATGCGGGGCAGCAACGGGCGGCGTGCGGCCCCAGATATGCAGGCCATCGCCATACTGGCTTTCCTTGATGTCACAAACAAACCGGTCGATCCGGGTGATTGCTTCGGCCGAACAGGTGGCTTGATCAAGGCCCAGATCGCCTTCGACGCCAAGAGCCTGTGCCTCGGCGCGGATGTCGTCCTGCAACCGGTCGCGGCGCTTCGGGTCCAGACCATCGGCATTGGAAAACTCATCCAGCAGCGCCTCAAGCCGGACCAGACGGTCCGGGGTCGCAGAGTGCGCCATCGGGGGGGGCAGGTGGCCCAATGTCACAGCCCCGATTCGCCGCTTGGCCTGCGCGGCCTCACCGGGGTCATTGACAATGAAAGGGTAGATCACCGGCATCGACCCGATCAGAACCTCGGGCCAGCAATGATCTGAAAGCGCCACGGATTTACCCGGCAGCCATTCCAATGTGCCATGCGCGCCAATGTGGACCAGCGCCTGAACCTGGGACTGCAACCATAGATAAAATGCAACATAGCCATGGCAGGGGGTGCGTGACAGGTCGTGATACTCATCATGGCGCGCGGCAAACGCGCCACGTTCAGGTTGCAAGGCTATGACGATGTTGCCCTGTCGCAGGGCTTTGAACCGGAATTGCCCGCCCGGAGCATCCTGTGCAGGATCGCCCCAAATTGCGGCCAGGTCATCCTGCAAGGGCTGGGGCAGGGTGCCGAGCGCGGATTGGTAGTCGCACAGCGGCCAGTTGATCGTTTCAACCAAAAGCGCCTGATCCAGCGGATCACGCTGCCGACCAACCCCATGGCCAGCGTCGCCCAGATCCTCTAAAATCGCCCTTGCCGAGGCCAGCGCGTCAAGGCCGACAGCATGGGCCATATTCCAGTCTTTGCCGGGGTAAGTGCTAAGGACCAATGCCAATTTGCGGGACTTTGCCGGTGTGCAGGCCAAATCGACCCAAGACTGGACCTTATCCGCGACCGCCTCGATCCGGTCGGTTTCGGCATTGTGGGCGAAACGGGCGTATTGCAGGTCTGTGTCGCGGGTTTGCGGTTCCTTGAACGAGGCAAGACCCGCAAACAGGCGCCCGTCGACTTCGGGCAATACCACATGCATCGCCAGATCGGCAGGTGATAACCCACGCTCGGACTTGGCCCATGCATCGCGTCGCGATGTTGCAAGCGCCACCTGAAACACCGGTACATCGCCTGCATCCAGCGGCGACGTGCCGTCTGCCCCTTTGCCCGAAAACGCGGTGGCATTGACGATTGCTGCGGGTGACAGATGAGCGATTTGCCGGGCCATCCAGGGGGCGGCATCGGGGGCCTTGAGCGATGGCGCGAATAACCCCAAGGCGCGAAATCCGCGGGCGCGCAGCGCCGTGAACAACGCGCGTATTGGATCAAGGTCTGCGGCCGCAAGATAGGCACGGTAAAAGGTGATAATCACCAAAGGGGCATCATCCGGCCCCATCACCAGCGGGCAGCAAACGTCGTCCTCGGGCGTCCATGCGCCAACCGTGGGCAAGGCTTTGGCCCCGCGCACCGGGCCTGCATAAAGCCCTGATGCCAGTGCCATTTGCGCAAGGGCGGCTTGCGCTGCGACGGCGCCGCCAGTGTCACACAGATGCGCCAGGCGGCGCAGGGTCGAGACCGGCAAGGTCGACATATCATCAAGACGCGTATCAACACGTCCGTCTGCAGGCAAAACCGCCAAGGCGATGCCGTTGGCCTGCGCCAGTGCCAGAACCTGTTGCAGCCCATAAGACCAATATGACACGCCCCCAATCAGCCGGATCAGGATGCCCTTGGCACCGCTGAGCGTTTGTTCGACATAAGTGTCGACCGAAAGGGGGTGTTTCAGCCCCACCAGATTGGCCAGCCGCAGGGTGGGCAATTTACCCTGCTTGCCGCCGCCCTGATGCCATCCGGCCGCAAAAGCGCCAAGATCACTGTCCGAGAACGACAGCACCACCAGATCTGCAGGCGATTGCCCCAGATCCATTGGCGTCTCGGTCTCTTCTAGGCCATGACTTTCGCGAAAGACGACATGCATGTCTGGGGTCCGTTTATTCGGCTGCTGCCGCAGGCTGTATCAAAGCGGACCTGATTGCTGCGACGTTCACGTCGTCATGTTCGGCAATCACGACCAAACGGCCCTGACGCGCCTCATCCGGTGCCCATGGCCGGTCGAACTGATGACGGACCCGCGCGCCCACCGCCTGAACCAACAGACGCATCGGTTTGCCTGCAACGGCGGCATATCCTTTGACGCGCAGGATGTTCTGCGATTTGGCCATTGCCTCGATCCGGGCGACCAGATCGGCAGGATCGGACACTTCGGGGATGTCGATGATTACGGATTCGAAATCATCATGTTCATGATCGTCATGGCCATCGTGATGGCTGGGCCTTGCGTCCAGATCGTCTTCGGCGGCGGCGGCAAGCCCGAGGATCACCCGCGGATCAACCACACCTTCGGCAACTTCGACAACGGGCAGCGGTCGCGGTGTTTCTGCCGCGATGATCGCCTTGGCCTTGGCAACACCCTCAGGGCCCGCAAGGTCCGGTTTGGTCAGCAGGATAATGTCGGCACAGCTGATCTGATCTTCGAATACTTCCGACAGCGGCGTCTCATGGTCCAGACTGTCATCGGCCAGACGCTGCGCCTCGACTGCCTTAATATCCGGGGCAAAACGCCCTGCTGCCACGGCTTCGGCATCGGCCAGTGCGATGACGCCATCAACGGTGATGCGGCTGCGGATATCGGGCCAGTCAAATGCTTTGAGCAACGGTTTGGGCAGGGCAAGACCGGACGTTTCAATCAGGATATGTTCGGGTTGCGGATCCAGCGCCATCAGCGCCTCGATTGTGGGGATGAAATCATCCGCGACAGTGCAGCAGATGCAGCCATTGGCCAGTTCCATGATGTTTTCCGCCGGACAATCGGGGATCGCGCAGGATTTAAGAATGTCGCCATCAACACCGACATCGCCAAATTCATTGACGATCACAGCCAGACGCAGCCCTTGGGGGTTTTGCATCAAATGACGCACCAACGTGGTTTTGCCCGAGCCCAGAAAGCCGGTGATGACGGTGACGGGGATTTTATTAAGGTTGGCCATGGATCAAAACTCCTGCGGGGGGATACGGGCGATACAGTTTTTGCGAAAATGTTCAGGGCGTTCACGCCACGGGACCAACCCGTTGGCGGTGGCAGCATAGGCCGTAGCACCTTCCAATACGGTGTCGGCGTGTTCGGTTTCAAGCAGATTACCATAGACATAGGTCCAGCGTTCGGGACCACCGCGCAACGCAACGGAACACCCTGACGAACAGTTTGACAGGCATTCAACGGCTTTCAGCGTGACATGCGCGGGCAAATCGCGATTGGCCAATGCGGCGTGCAACGCTTCGCCGGGGCGGGTGCCGCCTTCGGGCACTTCGGTTTCACGTCTGCATTTGACGCAGACCAGCAATTCGACAGGGGGCAGATCGCTCACCACTAATGTTCCAGTTCTTATGGACACTGGCTGCGGATGGCGGGCGGCAAGGGCCGAATATCCCGACACCCGGAACACCCCGTCCGGTTTCGTTTTCGTCCTTCGTGTTGGCAGGTCTCCCGGCTTGCGGATGTCCTGAACCCTTACGTCAGGGTCAGGGTGGTTGAACTGCCTTCTCAGCACGGGTGGCCAATGGCAGAAAACCTCTCCGGTCACGGTCGCGGGGGCGGCTGTTTTTAGGGCTGCCAAGATTGATCGCAGCCCTGTCACATTCCCTTTTCACCCAAAGCAAGCCCCGGGCACCAACAAAACCCTAATGGGTTGCAAGGGGGCGTGTGTCAAGCGCGATTCCCTCTGGCGTGTGCGGCTGGTCCGTGGCACCACTTGGCCAACAACCGCAGCGGAGGACCCCATGAACGACGTCAATGAACGCCACAGCGCCAAGATGAAAAAGATCAAAGCAGCCCGCGACAAAATGATGGCCGGAAAGACCGAAGAAAAAGGTCTGATCATGGTGCATACCGGGGCGGGTAAGGGAAAAACGTCGTCCGGGTTTGGCATGATCATGCGCTGCATTGCGCATGACATCCCCTGCGCCGTGGTGCAGTTTATCAAAGGCAACTGGGATACCGGTGAAAAGACGTTTCTGCGTGACCGGTTTGCCGATGAATGCCGGTTTTTTGTGAGCGGCGAAGGCTTTACCTGGGAAACCCAGGACCGTGAACGCGATATTGCTGCCGCACAAAACGGCTGGGCAATTGCCAAAGAACAAATCCTTGATCCCGATATTCAGTTTGTGCTGCTCGATGAGATCAACATCGCGCTGCGTTATGATTATCTGGACATAGACGAAGTAGTCGATTTCCTGCTGACCCAAAAGCCCAGCATGACCCATGTGGTTCTGACCGGCCGCAATGCCAAGCCAGAGCTGATCGAGGCCGCTGATCTTGTGACCGAGATGAGCCTGATCAAACATCCCTTCAAAGAGGGTGTGAAGGCGCAAAAGGGTGTGGAATTCTAGAGGCGTTGTAATTTTTTTGATATATAAAAATCTTGCGTCCAAT
>JBAUHN010000369.1:0-4460 GCA_049680295.1 Sulfitobacter sp. | reverse complement strand
TTGGACCTGTCGCGCTTTTGTGCCGCCCCGAGTGCTCGTTTAGGCCACCTTTCGTTCGAACGCGACCGGGCTTTTCCAGCCCAGTGCTGAGTGGCGGCGGCGTGGATTGTAGAAGCCATTAATGTATTCGAAGATGGCGATCTCGGCTTGCCGCCGTGTTCCCCATGACCGTCGCCAGATCAGCTCTGCCTTGATGGTCTTGAAGAACGTCTCAACGGCAGCATTATCGTAACAATTGCCCTTGCCGCTCATGGACACCTTGAAGCCATGCTGGCGCAGGATCTTCTGGTAATCATGTGAACAATATTGACTGCCGCGATCCGTGTGATGGATGCAACCTTTGGGTGGCTGCCGGAACGCGATGGCCATTTCCAACGCCCGGATCGCGAGGTTACGCTTCATGCGATTGCTGACCGCCCAGCCAATGACGCGCCTGGAATGCAAGTCGAGGATTACAGCCAAATACATCCAGCCTTCTTTAGTCCATACATAACTGATGTCGCCTGCCCATTTCTGGTTGGGTACATCCGCCGTGAAGTTACGATCCAGCAGGTTTGGCGCAATGTTGAACTTGTGGTCACTGTCCGTGGTCACCTTGTGTTTGCGGGTCCGAACAACAGATATGCTGTTCTGACGCATCAGACGGCCAACGCGGCGGTGGCCTACTTTCAGACCGATCTCCTTCAGCTCTTCCGTCATCCGTGGCCTGCCATAGCTGCCAAGACTGAGGCGAGATTGCTCCTTGATGTGCGCCAGCGTGACCAGATCAGACCGCTGTCTACGGCTGGCAGGTCGACTGCGGTACGCCCGCAACCCGCGTGGACTGACAGCCATGACCCGACACATCAGTTCAATGGAAAATGCAGATCGGTGTTCTTCGATAAACCTAAACCTCACGGCTTTTGGCTCGCAAAGAACACCGTGGCCTTTTTTAACACTTCCCTTTCCTCCTTGAGAATGCGGTTCTCACGTCGAAGCCGGTCATTCTCCTGAGCGAGGCTTAAATCCTCTTTCGATATCATGTCAGTGTCTCGGTGAGCTGTTATCCATTTGTTCAGCGTCGACATACCGACACCCAAATCATCAGCCACTTGCTTACGTGTTAGCCCACTCGTCAGTGCAATCCGCACTGCGTCTTGGCGGAATTCGTCCGTCCGTTTCAGTCCCATAGTCAGTCTCCTTTGTTGCAGTAAATGCTATCAAAGGAGCGGCATCAAACCGCGACAGGTCCAGACTTTCCCGACATTGGTGTTCACGCATGTCGCTGACGCAGCATTTGTTCGCTGTCGCAGAGGCGTGTTTTTTGCGGTGCAGCGGGTTTCACCAGAGCAGCCTTTCAAAACCGCTTTAAGACACAAATCCCAAACTGTCTTTTCGCAGCGAAGAGATCAATCTAGCGGTATGCAGACAATTCTGTCGTTTCACTCAAATCTTCGAATGTGTCCGCTGAGGTTGAGATCGTTCAGCGCGCTCGATCTCACTCAACTTTTTTTTCGTCTCGCAAGGCTTTCCGAAGAATACATTTCTTCCCGATCATAAAACCCCTCAAACTGAGGAACAGTGTTATTGAGTTCCATCTGTGAATCGACGAATATTGAATACGCTGCATGCCCCAGTAGTTTGGAAGAGGATCATTAAAATGGACCCAACCGGACGCGTTCGATCCTCTGAAAATCGCGCCAAGTCTTTGAAGGGTCAGCGAAGTTGCCGCATTTTGGCCTCCAAAAACAGCCTGATTTGCTTGTTGTCAGTCAAGCGTATCGCCGTTTGAAAGCATGCATCAGCCTCCGACTGCCTGCCCATCCGCGCAAGTATGTCAGCTCTTGCGGCAAAGTATGGCTGGTACCGTTCCAGCTCCCCGCCACTTGCGCACTCATCGAGCATCTTGATCGCGTAACCTAACGATTGCGCATAGGAAACCGCAACGGCTTGATTGATGCGCACGATCGCAGAGGGTTGCAGACTGTAAAGTACCTCATAAAGCGCAGCAATCTCTGACCAATTCGTATTGGACCAAGATGAACTGTGGGCATGAACGGAACTGATCGCAGCTTGCAGCTGGAACGGGCCAACGCGTCCTTTCGGCAAAGTTTTTTCAAGCAGGGCATGCCCCTCAGCGATCTTCGCTTCGTTCCAGCGCGCTCGGTTTTGCATTTCAAGCGGGATCATTTCATCGCTTTTCCCGATCCGCGCATGACGACGTGAATCGTGTATCAACATAAGCGCGAGGAGCCCGGCGACTTCGGTTTCTTCGGGCAGCAATTGACCGACAATGCGCGCGAGACGGATGGCTTCATCGGACAATTCAGCGCGGGTCAGGTTGTTGCCTGAGGACGCGGAGTACCCTTCATTGAAGATGAGATAGATGACGCGCAGCACTGAAGAAATCCGATCAGGCAGGATGTCCAGATCTGGAATTCCGAATGGAATACGGGCGAGTGAGATTTTCTTTTTCGCCCGCGAGAGCCGCCGCTGCATCGCATCCGGTTTGTCCAGAAATGCATGGGCGATCTCTTCCGTCGAAAGCCCACCAATCAGTCGCAAGGTCAGAGCGACCTGAGTTTTTTCCGCCAAGGCCGGGTGACAGCAGATAAAAATCAACTCCAACCGCTTATCGGAAATGAGCTCTGCTTCGTCAGCGTCCGTTGCCTCGTTCTCTAGATCCAAAAGGTAGGAAATATCCCGTTGTTTGCCTGTAAAATTCTGGGCCCTTCGCAGCTGATCTATCGCTTTGCGGCGGGCCGTTGTGATCAGCCACGCGGCAGGAGAGTCAGGCAAGCCATTCTTTTTCCAGTGGTTCATGGCCGAGACCACAGCATCCTGAAGGCAATCTTCGGCCAACTGAATACTACCAAGACTCTCGGTCAAGGATGCCAGAATACGCCCCCATTCTTCTCGAACGGTTTTGTCGATCGCCTTTTCAAGTGTCAAAAGTGGAAGCACTACGCGCCTCAGCCAATGATGAAGACAAGCCGCCAGAGACCGGTGTTCCTGACGGCTTGATCCGACTTAGGTTAACATCGCATACGCCGTCAAAATAGCCAGAATAAGATTCATCAAGAAAGCGGCCACATAAGTAATCGTTCTTGGGCCGCCAGCAACTTTGCCGATGCCACGATAATAGATCACCCAATAGACGATACGCAGAACGACATGCAGGCCAACCAGCCAATTGACCGCTGCGACCCCGACGCCCGCCAATATGGCAAGAAAGGCTGTCGCGACGAAGACCGAAAAGTTCTCTGTCGAGTTTGCGTAGGTTCTCAGAATGCGGAAACTGGCATCACTGTGGGTGCCCTTCAATGGCACGCCCGGTACTTCATCACCTTTCCCCAGCCCAAGTGCGCCCGCCAGAAAACTCTGAACCAGTACGACAAGGCATAGCACCGACAGCCAGAGAAACGCAGGCTGGTAGGGTGCTAATTGCGGTAAAATTTGAATCATAGATTCCATGAAAATTCTCCCTCAGTTCCATATTTTATCAGGCGCTCATTGATCAGCGACTGCGGCTCAGACGTTGTGTCCTGAGACGCTGATTGATGGGTCATTCAGCGCAAAATCGATAGACGCCTGATTACTGATCACGCGTCGTCGAAGACGACCACAGGCCGCACTTCAATGCGGCCATAGGCGGCCGTTGGGATCATCGCCGCGTATTTGATGGCTTCATCAAGGTCAGCGCAGTCCAGCAGGTAATAGCCGCCAAGCTGTTCTTTCGTCTCCGCAAAGGGGCCGTCCATCGTTTCGATTTTGCCTCCGCGAACTGAGACGGTGGTTGCAGTAGAAATGGATTGCAGCGCATCGCCTGCAACGAACTTTCCATCGGCTTTCGCGGTCTCAGTGAAGTCCATATAGCTCTTGATGAAGGGGCCAAATTCCGGTGTGCCAGGCTGTGGGCCTGTTCCGTCAGTTGAGTAGATAAGGCACATGTATTGCATTTGATTTCTCCTTGTTGCGAACCAGAATATTTTGGTCCTGTACCTACCAGACGAACGGCAGATCCAGAAACCGACATCGCCAAGGAAAAAATTTACCTTTAGGATGAAGATGATCTCGGCGTTTCCCTTAGCATCAGTTTTCGCTTGGGTTGAAACCTGTGGTCATGAGACCTCCAAGGCGCCCGACTGAAAGACCATTTGGTTATCCATGAGATCTTGGCCAAAAAAGAATCCGAGCAGTTGCAGCGACGGGCGACTATGGGGGCTGCGACCGCAGCATTAAGAAGCATTGGCCGACGTCCGCTTAGGACCGTCCGTGTCAGGCAAATTGGTGCGCACCGGGCTGATGATGCGGCGCATCTGAGGTCCGCAAGGAGCCCATACCGGAAGTGCTTCTGCGCAAACGCTAGCAAGTGCAGCAATTCAGGCACCAAAATTGTTAGCTGCGCCGCAGAGAGAAAAGCGGCCATTCGTTGTAGGTGCAGTGAAATCACGATGGGCTATGACCGAGTTGTGGGACAA
>JBAUHN010000368.1:0-3238 GCA_049680295.1 Sulfitobacter sp. | reverse complement strand
TCTCAGAACAAGAGAGTTGTGTCCAACACAGGGCAATCGTCAGGTTGGCGCAAGCCGACACCGGGTCTTGGGGTTGCTGAGCAACTTGCCCACGCCGGTGAACGGGTAGCAGTACCCAAAACACGGGCATTTGTCGCGCTCAAGCGTGTTGGAGCGCATATCGGCCTGAAGGCCGGTGATATGATGCTCATCGATACACTGGGGGCCTTCACGCAAGGACAGGACTGGGAGAAGGGGCAGCGCCCGATCGTTTGGGCCTCGAACGCCTATCTTATGGAGCAGACGGGCTTTTCCCTATCGGCACTCAAACGCCACGCGCGGCGTCTGGCAGAGATCGGCGTGATCTCCTTTCAGGATAGTCCCAATGGCAAGCGGTGGGGCCGCAGAAACGCGGATGGTGTGATCGTCGAGGCCTATGGTTTCGATCTGTCGCCACTTTCGGCCCGCGTCGAGGAATTCGAGGCACTGCAGGCCGAGTTGCAGGCTGAGCGCGAACTATGCCAGCGCTTGAAGCGGCAGATCACTGTGGCGCGCCGGATGATCCGCGCCCGTATCGAAGCAGCCGTCAGCGGGGCACTACGCGGGCCCTGGAGGCAGTTTACGGGTGCCTTTGAAGACCTCTTGGACCGTTTGCCGGGACGCAGTGAAGCCTCTGAGCGGCTCGAGCGCCTTCTGGCCTGGTTCAAGGAGCTTCAGGACCGAGTCGAGGCGGCCTATCTCAAGGCAACTCAGGTCGTTGAGCCTGTGGAAAACAGCACTGCAATCAAGGCACAAGTATCCGAGAAGACTCAAGAAATGAACCCCAGGGAGGTCATTTCTGAACCTCATATACTAATTACAAATGAACTTAATCCTGTAATTTGTAATTCCTCTGAAAAAGGGGAAGCGGCGGCCGTGGTGCCTAACGCCCAACCTGAGGATCAGGTCGATAAAGAGCTGGAGGACTGGGTTGCCGAGGTCCGCAAGACGCGGACAGCGCTGGATCTGCCCACAATCATGCAAGCTTGCCCGGAATTTGCATCCTGGGCGCGCAATCTGGGTGGTTTTGTGAAGGATTGGGGCGATCTGCATCGGGTTGCAGGGCAACTCAGGCCAATGATCGGGGTCTCGGAACACGCCTGGAATGTGGCGCAAGACCGTTTGGGTAAACAGGTGGCGACGGCGGCCTTTGCGCTGGTATTCGAGAAGCACAGCGCTGGTGAAGTCGCCTCTCCGGGTGGATATCTGCGCGGTATGGTCGAGAAAGCCGGGGCAGGGGAGTTGCACCTCGAGCGTAGCTTCTATGGCAGGCTCAACGGGCAGGCGGCGTAGAGCTTGATCGAAGATGGACATTGGCATATATTGCCAACAAAGGAGACTCAGCCCATGGTGACACGCAATGTGGTTTTGACCGAAACTCAAGATCAGCTTGTTCAAGCGCTTGTCGCATCCGGGCGGTATCAGAACGTCAGTGAGGCAATGCGTGCGGGTCTTCGGCTACTGGAGCGGGAAGAGGGGCAACTCGTCGGAATCCGGCAGGGGCTGTTTGAGGGGTTAGCACAGGCCAAGGCGGGCGATCTTGCTGAAGGAAGCGGGCAAGAGGCCATCCGAAGGGCATTTAGGCAGGCCCGCGCGTCCTCATGAGCCGCTCCTTTCGGCTGACGCGTCGCGCAGAGGCGAGCCTGATCGAGATCGCCAGATGGACGATCGATAATTTTGGGCTCAAACAGGCCGAACACTATGAGGCAGAATTGATCGGTCGATGTCAGGCGATCCTTGAGGGCCAAGCCCAAAGTCGGAGTTGTGCGGTTCTCGTGGACGATGCCGACGATCTGCGGTTCGTCAGGGCAGGGGAGCATTTTGTGGTGTTTCTGGATCATCCGGACGAAGTGGTCATTGTCGACATCCTGCATTCGCGCTGTGATCTCTCCCGACATGTCGCGGCATTAGCCTCGTCTAGGTACGACGACTCTTGATCAGACCTAGAGCCCCGCAGCTTTGGTCAGATTGACGCGGAACCGATCGCGGCGGCGCTGGTAGCGACGGGTCATCTCGGCTGAGGCGTGCCCGAGCTGCTTCTGAACATAACGCTCGTCGACTTCCGCTGAACTGGCAAGACCGGCGCGCAAGCTGTGGCCGGAGAACAGCGCCAGGCGGTCTTTTTCCGGCAACTCGGATCGAATGCCGGCATCCATTACCGTGCGTTTGATCAGACGCGCGACGTGCTTGTCGTTCAGTCGCGCCTCAGAAGCGCGCTTGCCATCGCGCGCAGTGCCCACAAAAATCGGCCCGAAGTCGATCTTGGCAAAGTGCAGCCATTGTTCCAAGGCATGCACAGGGCAGGTCTGCTCCTTCGAGCCGCGGCCGATTTCGACCTCGCGCCAGCCGGTCTTGGCGTTCAGGGTGAGGAGGGCGCCCTCCTTCAATATTTCGACCCAGCCGCCGGAGTCCGGGGTGTCGTCCTTGTGCAGGTCGAGACCGACAATTTCGGAGCGGCGCAGGCCCCCGGCGTATCCCAGCAAAAGGATGGCCCGATCTCGCAGCCCACGTAGGTCATAGGGTAAGGTGGCGGTCATCGAGAGGATGTCTTCGGCCAGGATTGCCTCCTTTTGCACCGGTGGTCGCGCGTGCTTGCGCTTGATCCCGGCCAGCACTGTCGCGATATGACGGTTCTTGCGATCGAGCGCGAAACCTCGCTGCGCGACGTTCCAGGCGAGGCCCGAGAGGCGACGCTCGATTGTCGAGACTGAAAGGGGTCGGGACGCCGACGGCGAAGGGGAGGAGCCCGCCCCGGATGCCAGGTCCGCAAGATAGAGACCAATCATCTCGGGCGACGGGGGGAGCGGCTCAGCTCCCTTCATCCGGCACCAGCGGGCAAAATGCGCCCAGTCCTTCGCGTATGCTTTCAGCGTATTGTTGGAGGCGGCCGCGCGCGCATAGTCGCGGGCCGTGTCGACCAGCCTATCAAGCCTACCGGAACTGGCCACATGAGAGGGCAGGGTAAGGGAACCGGTTTTCACTTGATCTCTGTCGTCGTCCTGAACATCATGACGCGAGCCAGAGTGCGCTGACGTCGATTTCTCGGTCTCTGAGGGCATTTTCCTGTGAATCCAGTAGTGAAATTAGACTGCTTCCCAGCATATCTTTTATCGTCCGATAATGCAAACTTATTGGACATTACTGAGAACGGAAAGCCGGGGCGGTTACTACGCTATTCGCTGGCAGAAAGCGCCGCATAAGTGTAGGCTCTGTGCATGAC
>JBAUHN010000367.1:0-2777 GCA_049680295.1 Sulfitobacter sp. | reverse complement strand
ATCGATTTCGACATTGTGATGTCCATCGTGCGCGGGCAGCACCCCTTGTCTCGACTGGTCTTTGGTTCAATCGATTTCGATAATCTGGACAATGTCGCGCGGATGAACTGGATGCTAGGCGTGGACGTCCAAAAACAACGGCTTCTGAGGCTGGCCGAAAACCTTGGTGCAGGCCCGAAAACAAGCTTGATCCTGCCAAGAGGGCTTGCCGCCGACGTTGAGTATTGGCTTGAACTCCGAAGGCGAGCGTATGACGTTCTCGTGTTTGACCCGCCAACCGTGTCGGCGCAGGCAGTGCTGTCAAAAGCAATTCACAATGGCCTTGAGGCGGGCGATTTAGGCGTCGAGGATTGGCTGTACTCTGACTACAAGATGATCGAGGTTCTTCGCGAGAGCTCGCTCGACACCAAGAAAATGCTAGACCATGACTTCCTTGGACCTCTTCCCAACATGTGCCTTCTGCACCAATTTCGGGACACTGAGCATGGGGTGTTTTGTCGAGGTCGAGATGACATTGTCAGTTTGGTTGAAGAGTTCATCTCAAATCAGGGTGTTGGTGGACGGATTTACGGATATTCATTCCGAGATAAGGGGGCTTTCAGCAAACGGATCGAAGCAACTGATCCAATTGACGGCGGTACTTGGGCAACCGGCGTAAGGTCTGATAGTCTCGTTGTCTATGGCTTCACTTCAAAGACGGGTAACTGGAGTCCGAAGGAGCTCGGTGAACGTTTCGCCGCATGGGCGGATACTATATGACACCGAGAGAACAAGACAAAGCCAATAGAAGACGGCAAGCAACGAAACGACGACTTGAGGGATATGACTGGGACTTCGCAACTCAGCAAAGCGAGTCCCCGTTTTCAAGTGTGCATTGGCACCCTTGCCGTTTTCCGTCGCAGGTCCCAGCAACAGTAATAAGCCGCTTGACGGATAAATCGGACTTGGTGCTTGATCCTTTCGTTGGCTCAGCAACAACATTGGTGGAAGCCCAGCGTTTAGGACGGCGTTCAATTGGCATCGACATCAATCCGGTATCTGCGCTCATAGCCAGATCCAAGTTGATATCCGACGATACTCAAAAGGTTTTGTACTACATCGACCGGATGATCGACCGATTGTCGAGTAGGTGGAATGTATTGGAACAAGCGGATTTCCCAGAATCAGTTCAGCACGAAAAATGGTATGCTGCTTCAACATTCGCAGAGCTTCGCCGCCTATGGAGTCTTATTGCGCTCGATAATTCTCCGTATGCGGATATTGGTAGATCCGTATTCTCATCTGTTCTGATCTCGGTTTGCAGAGAAACGAGACATTGGGGTTATATTTGCGATAACTCAACGCCCAAGACTGATCGCGTTGGAGATGCGAAAGCCGCGTTCATCAAGAGTCTTTGGCTCTATAGGTCCGCATATGAAAGCAAGCAGCACTGGTCTTCAACCGCCATCCCAAGCGCGGAGGTCCGATTGGGCGACGCGAAGGAAACTTTGGCGAAAATTGAGGATGACAGTATCGATCTCGTTGTAACTTCACCGCCTTATTTTGGTGTGGCTGACTACGTCAAAGCACAACGCCTATCGATGGAGTGGTTCAACCTTGATATCGAGCCTGTTCGCAAGTCCGAAATCGGCGCAAGAAGTAAACGCCATAGGAAAACCGCAGGCCCCGATTTTCTCAATGATCTGAGGCAAGTCTTCGCAGAGTGTCAAAGGGTCCTCAAGAACAACGGTTACGCAGCGGTCGTCTTCGGTTCCTCACCGTCACGCCAAGATATGCTGCCCGGGTTTCTGGAAGACCTAAAACGTGTAGGGTTTGTAATTGAAGCTGATATACCGAGAAATATCTCCTCGATGCGCAGGCAGTTTCCCAGCCTTTCGACCGAGCGCGTGATAATTCTTAGGAAGGAGCAGTGATGGGCATTTTGAAACTGTCTGATCTTGGCGAACGGCGGATATTAGACGAGATCATTCCGAAATATGCCAGTGGGACTGGCGACGATTGTTCAGTCACTCCTCTCGGCGGCGGTTACTTGGTGGCGACAACGGACCCGGTGCCACAACCGGCAGCCCATGTCATCGCGGGAGAAACAGATCCGTTCTGGCTGGGCTGGCTGCTGGTCACGATCAACGCCTCAGACATTGCGGCTTCCGGTGCAAGGCCGGAGACCTTCTTGGCTGCGTTCGACATGCCGAGGGATTGGCCAGTCGAGGACTTAGAGCGTCTGATGTCTGGTGTGAAGAAGGCTTGCGAAGCAAACGGACTCTCGTACTCTGGTGGGAACATCCGCGAATCCGAGAAGCTTTCTGCGGTAGGAGTTGCGTTAGGGTACAGCGAATTGAAGCCCTTGACTCGGACCGGTGCGGTATCGGGTAACAAGGTTTTTGTTTTTGGTCAGTCTGGGCGTTTCTGGTCCGACGTGCTGGAACTACGTTCCGGCAGCTCGATAGACAAGAACGAGAGCCCTTTATACCGCCCATTGTCGCAAGCCATGGCAATGTACAAGCTGCACGAGCGCGGTTTGCTCAGTTGCGCAATGGATACAAGTGACGGATTGGCCCCGACACTTGAGGAACTTGCCAACAAAAACCGACTGGGTATTTCCGTCGATACAAGAAAGATCAGGGAGCGTTCGAAAGACCTTTCATCAATTGAAAGAGCAGAGCGACTTTGGATGGGGTGGGGAGACTGGACAGTTGTTGCGGCTGTGGATGCCAGTTCAGTTGACGCTCTGAACGATTTGGTCAAATCAGAAGGTATTCCGGGGTGTGAGATCGGAG
>JBAUHN010000366.1:0-9644 GCA_049680295.1 Sulfitobacter sp. | reverse complement strand
CGTCAGCCATGAATTACGCACGCCGTTGACCGCATTGATGGGGTTCATCGAAACCCTGCGCGGACCTGCCCGCGATGATCCCGCGGCACGGGACCGGTTTTTAGGCATCATGGCGGATGAGGCCGGGCGCATGAACCGATTGGTCGGTGATTTGCTTTCGCTCAGTCGGGTAGAAGCGAATGAGCGCTCACGTCCCGATGCAACGGTTGATCTGCATAAGATATTGAATGCAGTCGTGCATACAAACACGCAACTGGCCGACGTGGCTGGTGTCGATCTTGATCCTGATCTGGAGCAAGGCCCGGTCTACATGGTGGGCGATGCCGATCAGCTGACGCAGGTGTTCACCAACCTGATTGAAAATGCAGTCAAATACGGTGCAGCAGGGGGGCGGGTGACCCTGCGAATGAAAACCGTTGCGCGTGACCCCGCCCTGCGTCAGCCGGCTGTGCGGGTCCATGTTATCGACTATGGCGCAGGCATAGACCCACTGCATCTGCCACGTTTGACGGAACGATTTTACCGTGCAGACAATCATCGCAGCCGTGCGCTGGGTGGCACTGGCCTGGGTCTGGCGATTGCCAAGCACATCATCAATCGGCATCGGGGCCGGTTGCTGATTGACAGTGAGCTGGGTCAAGGTGCGGAATTCACTGTCATCTTGCCGACATTGCCCCTGCGCCAAAAATAAGGCGCATTGTCATAAAACTGTTACCTGCCTGTCGCAAAAGCATTGCACGCCCGCTTTAAGCCGCGACCTAGATCATCATGGGGGTGATCGACAGTCCATTCTGACAGGAGAAACCCATGTCATTAGTAAAGCTTTCTACATCCGCTTTGGCCATCGCTGCCGCATTCGCCACCACCGCTTCTGCGCGTGATCAGGTGCAGGTTGCGGGGTCTTCGACGGTCCTGCCTTATGCGTCGATTGTCGCCGAAGCCTTTGGCGAGAATTTTGATTTTCCAACGCCCGTAGTCGAATCCGGTGGATCGTCTGCGGGGTTGAAACGCTTTTGCGAGGGCGTTGGCGAAAACACTGTTGACGTGGCCAATGCCTCGCGCAAAATCAAGGACAGCGAGGTCGAAGCCTGTGCGGCCAATGGTGTCACCGATATTATCGAAGTGCGCATCGGCTATGACGGCATCGTTTTTGCTTCTGACATCAACGGTGCATCCTTTGCCTTTACGCCGACGGATTGGTATCTGGCGCTGTCGGACAAAATCGTGGTGGACGGTGCTTTGGTCGACAACCCGAACACATCCTGGGCGCAGGTCAATCCAGACTTCCCCGACCAGCCCATTCAGGCCTTTGTTCCAGGAACCAAGCACGGCACACGCGAAGTGTTTGAGGACAAAGTCATTTTGGCTGGCTGTGAAGCAACCGGTGATTTCGACGTTTTGAAGGCGGCCAATGGCGACGACAAGAAAGCTGCGGAAAAAGCCTGTATTGGACTGCGTAATGATGGCCGTTCGGTTGATATCGACGGCGATTATACCGAAACGCTGGCACGTATCGAAAGCAACAAGGATGGCATCGGCGTCTTTGGACTGTCTTTCTATGAAAACAACACCAACAAGCTGCAAGTGGCGACGATGGGCGGTGTGGTTCCGTCTACACAAAGCATTGCTACCGGTGAATACCCGGTTTCGCGTCCCTTGTTCTTTTACGTGAAAAAGGCCCACATTGGCGTCATCCCCGGCCTGAAAGAATATGCTGAATTCTTTGTGCTGGATGACGTGGCAGGCCCGGATGGTCCATTGGCCGAATACGGCCTGGTAGCCGACCCTGAATTGGGTGCCACACAAGAAATCGTCGCCGAAGAGACGGTGATGAGCGGCGGATCCTGATCCAACGATAACGCAATGAAAACAGGGCGGCGTTGTGACCGCCCTGTACGCATTTGGAATTCATCCATAGACCTCGGGGGGGTATCATGGGCAGTTTGGGCAAAAGCGGAATTTTAAATTTTGGCACGACAGGTGTGATTTTCACCGTCGTGCTGATTCTTTCAATCGCTGCGTTTTATCTGGCCAGATCGCGCGCACTGGCCTCGGTCAACGGCGACCGGCGGGTGCTGCATTCACTGCCCAACTATTACGGATTTAATGCGGCGATGCTGACTGGAATCCCTGCGCTTGGCTGCCTTGTGCTTTGGCTTTTAGTACAACCGATGATGATCGAAAACGCGGTGATCAAACTGATCCCGGACAGCCAAATACAGGACGGATCATCGCGCGGTCTGGTGATGAGCGATGTGCGCCGGGTTGCAAACGGTTTGGATATTGCCGTCGCACAGGGCGCGATCACCGCGACCGAAGTGCAAGAATTACGGGCCGGGGATACTGATATTCGCGGCCTGCTCGGCGACGTGGGCGTGGCGCTTGGGTCGGACGTGAAGCCAGAAGTATTGAAGGCGGCAAATCGGTACCGCGCCATGTCTGCATCAGGACAGGCGATGATGGGGATGGTTGTGCTGGCCTTGGCCCTGATCGGTGCTGTGGTGTCGATCATCACGTCCAAAGGCGATTTTCGCGCCCGCAATTCAGTCGAGCGGGCGATATTGGTGCTGTTGATCCTTGCCGCTTCCCTGGCGATTGCAACGACGATTGGCATCGTGCTGTCGATGTTGTTCGAAAGTATCAACTTTTTTCGCTTGCACCCGTGGCAGGATTTTTTCCTAGGTGCGACCTGGGCACCCAATTTCCGGGGCGACAGCGACCTGTCAATCCTGCCGCTGTTGTGGGGCACGATCTATATCTCGGTGATAGCGCTGACCGTGGCGGTGCCCATTGGGCTGTTTTCGGCAATCTACCTGTCGGAATATGCAGGACCAAAGCTGCGTGCGATCGCCAAGCCCTTGCTGGAAATCCTCGCCGGAATCCCGACCATTGTTTATGGTCTTTTCGCGCTGCTGACCGTAGGCCCTGCGCTGGTCAGACTGTTCGGTGGCGGCAAAGACGGCATATTGGGCGTCGACTGGATGAGCGGTGCAACTTCGGTACTGACTGCCGGGCTGGTGATGGGCATTATGCTGATCCCGTTTGTGTCGTCGCTGTCTGACGACATCATCAACGCAGTGCCGCAATCCATGCGCGACGGGTCCTTTGGTCTGGGCGCCACCCATTCGGAAACGATCCGCCAGGTTGTTCTGCCTGCCGCGTTGCCGGGAATTGTTGGCGCGGTTTTGCTGGCCGCCAGCCGCGCCATTGGCGAGACGATGATCGTGGTGCTGGGGGCAGGGGCCATCGCCAAGTTTTCCGGCAATCCGCTGGAGGCGATGACCACGATCACCACCCGGATTGTCAGCCAGCTGACCGGTGACACCGACTTTGCCAGTCCTGAGACTTTGGTCGCCTTTGCCCTTGGCCTGACACTTTTTGTTTTGACACTGGGGCTGAATGTACTGGCGCTTTACATCGTGCGCACCTACCGGGAGCAGTATGAATGACGGATACATCAGGTTTCAATACCGGCCCTAAATCATCGCTTTTGGTACAGGATGCCCGGACAATGCGGCGCAATGCGGCGGAACGGCGCTTCAAACGATACGGTATTCTGGCCATCGCCATTGGCCTGCTGATGCTGATGATTTTGGTTTTCAACATCGTGTCACGGGGTGCAGGGGCCTTTCAGCAAACCTTTGTCACGCTGGACGTTGAATTGTCAGAGGCAAAGTTGGACAAAAACGGAAATCGCGATCCGGACGATCTGAAAAAAGTTTCGACCTTTGGATACAGCGCGCTGCTGAAGTCTGCGTTCGAAGACAAGATTGCAAAGATTGACGGTGCAGACAGCCAGCTTTCTCCAAAGAAAATGGCCGGGATATTGTCCAAAGGTGTCGAAGCGCAAATGCGAAACCTTGTGTTGGCCGATCCATCGGTCATTGGCCAGAAGGTCCGGTTTGAGTTTCTCGCCTCCGGCCGTGTTGACGGGTACCTAAAAGGCCGGGTGCTGCGGTCCGAGATTGCTAATGACAAGAACATCAGCACGGAACAGCTTGATTTTGTTGATCAACTGATTGCAGATGGCAGCATCGAGAAAAGGTTCAACATGGCCTTTATCACCGGTGCCGATGCCTCGGACGCGCGGCCAGAGGCGGCGGGCATGGGCGTGTCGATGATTGGATCGCTGTTTATGATGCTGGTGGTGCTGACACTGGCTTTGCCGATTGGTGTGGCGGCGTCAATCTATCTTGAAGAATTTGCGCCCAAAAACTGGATCACCGATGTGATCGAAGTCAACATATCAAACCTTGCCGCGGTGCCGTCGATTGTGTTCGGTATTCTTGGATTGGCGATATTTATCAATTACATGCACCTGCCCAATTCCGCCCCTTTGGTCGGTGGGTTGGTGCTGACGTTGATGACCTTGCCAACGATCATTATATCGACCCGCGCGTCACTGAAATCCGTGCCGCCCTCAATTCGTGACGCAGCTCTTGGGGTCGGGGCGTCCAAAATGCAGGCGATATTCCACCATGTATTGCCGTTGGCCGCACCAGGTATTCTGACCGGCACGATAATCGGATTGGCACAGGCATTGGGTGAAACCGCACCGCTGTTGCTGATCGGTATGGTTGGGTTCATCGCATCAAATGCGCCGGACAGCATCGCGTCGGGATTGCTTGCGCCCAATTCGGCAATGCCCGCACAGATCTACGAATGGGCCAAACGCGCGGATCCTGCGTTTTATGAACGCGCATGGGGTGGCATCATTATCCTTTTGGTGTTCCTGATCACCATGAACACCATCGCCGTCATCTTGCGCCGCCGCTTTGAACGCCGTTGGTAATAAGGTAAGAAAAATGAATGATATGAGCAACCTGGAGAGAGACGTGGACATCAACACCGTCAAGATCGCCGCGCGCGATGTGCAGGTCTACTATGGGGACAACCACGCGATCAAAGACGTCAATGTCGATATCCAGGACAAGACGGTGACCGCATTTATTGGTCCTTCCGGTTGCGGAAAATCAACTTTTCTGCGGTGTATCAACAGGATGAACGACACAATTGATGTCTGCAGGGTTACCGGCGACATTCGCATCGACGGCGAGGACATTTATGATCGCAAGGTTGATCCGGTGCAGTTGCGCGCCAAGGTCGGCATGGTGTTTCAAAAACCAAACCCCTTTCCAAAGTCGATCTTTGACAACGTGGCCTATGGCCCGCGCATCCATGGTATGGCACAAAACAAGGCCGATCTGAACGACATTGTCGAACGCGCGTTGCGCCGTGCCGCGATCTGGGACGAGGTCAAAGACCGGCTGCAAGCGCCCGGTACCGGGCTGTCAGGCGGTCAGCAGCAACGCCTGTGCATTGCCCGCGCCGTGGCCACCGAGCCCGA
Source organism: Sulfitobacter sp. (assembly GCA_049680295.1). GTDB lineage: Bacteria > Pseudomonadota > Alphaproteobacteria > Rhodobacterales > Rhodobacteraceae > JBAUHN01. The sequence continues at coordinate 4,297 of JBAUHN010000366.1, read as the reverse complement.
GGTGCTGTTGATGGATGAGCCGTGTTCAGCCCTTGACCCGATTGCGACAGCTCAGGTCGAAGAGTTGATCGACGAGTTACGGCAAAACTATTCCGTGGTGATCGTGACGCATTCAATGCAGCAAGCAGCCCGTGTCAGCCAGAAAACAGCGTTTTTCCATCTGGGGAACCTGGTGGAATACGGCGAAACAAGCGCAATCTTTACCAACCCAAATGACCCGCGTACCGAAAGCTATATCACCGGCCGTATCGGTTAACCTTCAAAGGAAGAATATCATGCAAGATCAACATATTGCTTCGGCCTTTGATCGTGACCTAGAGGCGATCCAGGCGCAAATCATGAAAATGGGCGGGATGGTTGAGGCCGCGATCAATAACGGAGCATTGTCGCTTGAAAAGCGCGATGAGGAACTGGCAGAACAAGTCAGAAAGGCCGACCGCGACATTGACGCGCTTGAGGATGCGATCAACGAAGAAGCGGCGCGTGTGATTGCTTTGCGTGCGCCCACGGCAATTGATTTGCGTCTGATATTAAGCGTCATCAAGATTAGCGCCAACCTGGAACGTATTGGAGATTATGCAAAAAATATGGCCAAACGTACCGGAGTTCTTAGTCAGATGGCCGCCGTTGAGGACAGCACATCGACGTTGCGCCGCATGGCCCGATCAGTGGAGAATATGTTAAAGGACGCTTTGGATTGCTATATCCAGCGCGATGCCGAACTGGCGTTGGATGTGATCAACCGCGATAAGGAGGTGGACCAGATGTACAATGCGCTGTTTCGGGAGCTTCTGACATTCATGATGGAAGATCCGCGCAACATCACCGCCTGCATGCACCTGCATTTCATCGCCAAGAACATTGAACGCATGGGCGATCACGTGACTGCAATTGCCGAACAGGTGATCTATCTGGTCACCGGCGCGCACCCCGAGGACGCCCGGCCAAAGGCGGATAAAACCTCAGTTACCTTGTAAGGAGAGACGCGTATGTCTGCCAGTCAGCCACGGGTTTTGATCGTAGAGGATGAGCCGGCGCAGATCGAGGTTTTAGCCTATAACCTGCAAGCAGAAGGCTATGCGGTCAGCCGTGCCAGCAACGGCGAGGATGCATTGATACTGGTCGACGAAGAGGGTCCTGACGTTATTGTGCTGGACTGGATGATGCCAAATCTAAGTGGTATTGAAGTATGCCGCCAGTTGAAGATACGGCCGGAAACCCGTGATATACCGGTGATAATGCTGTCCGCGCGCTCAGAGGAAATTGATAAAGTGCGCGGTTTGGAAACCGGCGCGGATGACTATGTGGTCAAGCCATATTCAGTGGCAGAGTTACTGGCGCGGGTGCGGACACAGTTGCGGCGGGTCCGGCCAACAGCATCCGGTGAGCGGCTTGAATATCTCGACATCGTACTGGATGCGACCAGCCACCGGGTGTATCGCGGCACATCCGAACTGCAATTGGGCCCGACCGAATTTCGCCTGCTGTCGATGTTCATGGAAAAACCCGGTCGCGTGTTCAGTCGCGAGCAGCTGTTGGACCGGGCCTGGGGACGCGACATCTATGTGGATTCGCGCACTGTCGACGTGCATATCGGACGTCTGCGCAAAGCCTTGATGCGGCACGGCGGATCAGATCCGATCAGAACAGTGCGTGGGGCAGGGTACGCGCTGGGGTAGGTTCTAGGCAGTTGCCGCACGGCTAAGATGCGTGCGTACAATTCTGGCCGCTGCAACAATCAGGCCATCTGTCATCCGCTCAATCACCTCAAATGTGCCGGGGTCGGTTTGACCCGACAGATAATCCGAAATGCCCTGGTCCAGTGACATCGCCAGCATGCCCAGATCGCAATACCCAACGGCACGTGCGGTCCCAACAATGTTTTGCGTTTCAACCTGGATGACTTTCAATGCCGAAACCCGCGTGGATGGAACACACATCGCGTCCCATTGATTTTCCATACGGTCCAGCCGGAGATTGAGAACTGAAATAAACCGCGCACAGATTGGATTTAGCCAGGGTTGTTCGTTCAGATCCAGTATCTTCATCATCGCCGCGGTGTCGGCCCAACGAGACGTATCATCAACCGTTCTAGAAATCGCGCCGTTGGTGTTGGCTGCTGTAGGAACATCGGCGTCGCGTGGATGTGTAATATCGCTGAGGGCGTTTTTGTAGTTAGATCCCAACAAACTATTCAATTCTGTTAACGGATTTTTCATAATTCACCTATTGGCCGAACTCTGCAAACTGGATTCAATCTGGTAATTTGACTGAAGAACTTGATCAGTTTTTGAGGGGGGAACGGGGCCAAATTGTGACTAAGAAAGATTATTGTTGCGGCTATTTCCGTGCGCTCATTGGGCATGCACACTGGCTGGCTGGGTCGCAGCGTAGGACTAATAGTTCTTTTATTACATAATACTGATTATGCGAAACTCTGGTGTACGCGCAAAGCGATAATGTCACTCTTAAGCAAAGCAGAAGTGTCACTCTCCTCAAAAGGCTGAGGGAGTTTGTGCATGGGATGGGTGATGATGAGCGAGCGCGAGTTGAACCGTGTGGAAGTATTGGCGCAGGTCGATGATGGCCGGCTGAGCGTCGACAACGCTGCGAACATGCTGGACCTGACACGTCGTCAGGTTTTCCGGCTGCTCAAGCGATACCGTCAGGATGGCGCAGCGGCGATCCGGCACAAATCGCGCGGCAAAATTCCAAACAATCAGATCCACAAAGCCAAACGCGACTATGCGTTGAGCCTGATCAAGGAACAGTATCCGGATTTCGGACCGACATTGGCTTCTGAGATGCTGGCCGAACATCATGGCTTCAAAGTCTCTCGCGAGACGCTTCGGAAGTGGATGGTTGAAGATGGCATCTGGCTTTCGCGCAAGCAGCGCCGCCGGTTTCACCAGCCGCGTCTACGCCGAGAATGTTTTGGCGAGCTGATCCAGATCGATGGGTCAGACCATCGTTGGTTTGAAGATCGCGCAGGTCCCTGCACCCTGCTCGTTTTCATCGATGATGCCACCAGCACCTTGATGGAACTGCGGTTTGTCAAATCCGAGAGCACGTTCAGTTATTTCGAAGCACTGGAAAGCTATCTGCTCGAACACGGTCGCCCCGTCGCCTTCTACAGCGACAAACACACGGTGTTCCGGGTGGCCAAGGAAGACGCCAAAGGTGGTGCGCGTATGACCCAGTTTGGGCGTGCGCTGAACCAGCTGAACGTTGAGATTCTGTGCGCCAATTCAAGTCAGGCCAAGGGTCGCGTTGAGCGTGCCAACCGTACTCTACAGGACCGGTTGGTGAAGGAACTGAGGCTTGCCGGTATTTCGGATATGGAAGCCGGAAACGCCTATCTGCAAGGCTTTAAGGAGCGTCACAACGCGCAATTTGCAAAGGCTCCTGCCAAGTCCGATAACCTGCACCGCGCCTTAAATGTCGAGCCAGATCGGCTCGATGATGTGCTATGCTGGCGCGATACACGCTATGTCGGTAAACAGCTGACGTTCTCCTATGACCGCAAGCGGATCATGCTAGAAGAGAACGATGTGACGCGCAGTCTGGTCGGTAAATACGTAGACACCTACGCCTTCGTCGATGGCAGGTTTGAGGTGCGCTCAAAAGGCCGTTCCCTGCCCTACAAGATCTTCGATATGGATCAACGCGTGACACATGCCGCGATCACCGACAACAAGCGCCTTGGTGCAGTCCTGGAGCATATCAAAGAGATCCAAGATAAAGCCCCACCAAAATATCCAGTCAGGACAAATTCTGAGAAGATGGGCTACAAGCCAAACGGTAAAACGCCTGGGCGGCCGTCAGGATCACGGGCCAAGAAGAAGATTGTACACGTGGCGGAATAGCCCCAAGATTGGTGGCATGGATACCGAAGACGACCCAGATATAATATTCTCCGATTACACACAGATCGTGACCATCGACGGGCATCATTTCGACGTCGAGATTTATAAGACCAGCATCCATCCCGGCTGGATCCTGTCCGTAGAGAACCAGTTCGGAACGTTGACGATTTCCGACAGCCCGCCCTTCTTCGGCGATGTCCTCGCCTGGCGCGCCTTCGAAGAGCTCGTGCGCGATGAAGGCATCAAAGCCTTCTACAACAAGAAAGAGCGCCGCAAGCTTGGTCTATAACCAGACCCCGCAAGGCTTATCAACCCTGCGATATATGAGGTCTCCGGGCTGCTAAGCCTTGCTCGCATCAGTGCCCGTGGTGACATTTCTGGTTTGCGCAATCGGTGACATTTCTGAATGGCGTTTACATATATTTGTAGCG
>JBAUHN010000365.1:0-1818 GCA_049680295.1 Sulfitobacter sp. | reverse complement strand
AGTAGGCGCGGTCGCGGCATCATCTTCAAACCATTTGTCCGCGTCCCACCCTGCTGGAAGGTTCAACGGCAATTTGGTCGAAGTAACTTCTTCCCCCTGAGGGCGTGTTACTTTTACATCCACGGCGACAAGGCTGGTTCTGCTGGACACCAGATGATGGGCCATGGCTACCTCTTCAACCTGTTTGTTGATCAGTTCAACATCATTGCCATAAGAACGGCCAGCTTCAAGGCTTGATATTTTGCGGCGAGCCCAAAGTTTACCGATACCCAAGCCTTCAGTTGCTTGTGCCAAATCCATGTTTACCAGCCAAGGCTGGCCCGCATAATCGCCTGAAATCTTTAGCGTTCCATTTGGGCTATCAGAAACAGCCGCTACAATAATCGGTTCACCTTTATAAAGGTCGGGCAGAGGATTGGGGCTGACCTCAGACAATACTGCCCCTACCCCCTGCACCGCCAGCCCGGTCATGACCGGGTTTTCGAGTTTTGCAAAAAAACTGCCCATCTTGGACTTCACCTGATCGATTGCACCGATATGGGTGAATGTACCGCGGCCCATTTCAGCCGCTCTGTTCATGAAGAATGAGTTTGGCGCCGAGCCAATTCCGATGGTAAAAACGCGGCTGCGGCCTTTGCCTTGGGCAATCGCGTCAAACAATTGTTGCTCATTTCCGATAGCGCCGTCGGTGATGAAAACTACCTGACGAATGCGGTCTGTATCGCCTGTATTGCGATCCACCAAGGCCGCGCGAAGGGCCGGTAACATTTCCGTTCCGCCATCAGCTTGAAGGCCGCGCACAAAGCGTAGGGCCACAGCGCGGGTTTCGTTATCGGCCAACACCGCATCATTGAACAACAGCTCATACGTATCGTCGAAACGCACAATATTGAATTTGTCCGATGGCTTGAGGCGGGACAAGGCATCTTCCAGCGCAAGCTTTGCCTGATCCATGCTTTCGCCCGCCATTGAGCCGGAATTATCAATTACAAATATTACTTCGCGGTCCTTTTTCGGCAATTTGCTGATGTCAATTTCCGGCGGTGTTACGAAGGCCAAAACATAGGTCTTGCCATCCACCGTTTCGCGAAACAAAGCCGCATTCGGAGCTTCGCCCTTGGAGCGCCAGCTCAATTCAAAATCACGATCCGCCGGCACGCTGTCATTTTTCAGTGTCAAAATCCGTGTCGCCTCATCCTGGTTTTCACTGATCATTTCGTGGAACGGACTTGTCACCTCGCCGAGCGGAAAGCCTGCTGCCAATTTGACAGTTAGCGTCACCGGATTGATTTTTGCATTTTCGCGCGGGTCCAGAATTGGCGCTGCAATCGCTTCGCGGTCCGGTACCGGATCGACAACACCAAAGCCGCTCTTGCCTCCCTGTGTGAAATCAACCGTCTGAACAATCGGTTGCGGCGAATAACGCGGCGCGACCACCATCGGGAAACGCAGCGAGAACAATCCACTGTCTTGACGAACGGTCTGCTGATATTCGATATTGACGATCACCACTTCGCCGGGACCGATATTGGCGATGTTATTTGTGAAAATATTGTCCCGCTGCTGCTCCAGCAAAGCCGCCTTCTTACCTTCGCGTTTGGCCTGCTCAAATATCTCGCGGGCCTCTTCACGCGGTTTGATAATCCCTTCAATCAGCCGGTCACCAACGCGCATTTTCAGCGTATCGACAGCGCTGTCTTCGGGCAGTGGGAAAACGTAAATGCCTTCAACCCAACCTTCGGTCGGATTTTCAAAACGCTGGGTAACACTTACCCGCGCAATCGGCCCGTTGACCGAAATTTCCACATTTGTTTCAAG
>JBAUHN010000364.1:0-5695 GCA_049680295.1 Sulfitobacter sp. | reverse complement strand
CGCCAGATGTGGCCCTTTTGGATTTGTCGATGCCGGGAAATGTGATCAACGCGGCGAAGGTGATCGTCGCTGAAAAACTCGCAGGACACGTGGCAATGCTGACAGTGTCAGAAGACGACACGGATGTGACCAATGCCCTCCAGGTAGGTGCAATAGGCTACGTTCTCAGAGGCGTCTCAGCAGATGAATTACGGCGGGTTCTGAATGGAATTGCCAAAGGCGAAGCACATGTCTCCCCTGGCCTTGCAGCGCAGGTCCTGAAGATCATGCAGAGACCAAAAGCGAATACTCACAATCCGATAGACGAACTCACAAGGCGGGAAGAAGAAATTCTGCGTTTGGTCGCGACGGGTCAAAGCAACCGAGAGGTGGCGGATGCTCTCAAACTTCAGGAGAAGACGGTAAAACACTATATGACGGTCATTCTGAGCAAACTTCACGCCCGCAATAGGGTAGAGGCAGCATTGATTGCCCACGACGCATGGAACAAATGACTGTTTCGACCACGTTGACCTAATTTTTGCGAAAGCGATTCAACCGGTTTCGGTCCTTTTGTGTCGCGCGGCGTGAGGCGACGGTTCTGCCATACTGATCCGTCAGGCTGTATCGATCTGAAGATATTTCCTCACGCCACCCATTTGCATACAATATCTCGACGTTGCTTCCTCGATATGTGGCTTTGACCGCACGAGATTTCACACCAGATGGTGCAGTCTCAACTTTTGTTCCTTGTCCGCCAATCAGGGCGCGCGCCCGCGCCAGATCGCTACTTCGCGCACGCCTTCTTTCCAGAACACGTCCATTGCGATCTAAACGAACATATTGGCCGTTTCGGATTTCCTCACGGCTCCCATCGCTCAAAAAGATGCGCGCGCCATTCCCGAGCTTCTGAGCTTTGATCGCTCGCGGCGCTTTGCGTTCACCTTCACTGTCGTCTCCATCATCTCCGTCTTCGCCGTCGTCCCCATCATCTCCACCTTCGCCGTCGTCCCCATCGTCTCCGCCCTCGCCACCATCATCTCCACCTTCGCCGCCGTCCCCATCGTCGCCACCTTCGCCGTCATCCCCACCGTCACCATCACTTCCAGAGCCGCTCTGGGCATGGGCGAGAGACGCGACAAGGGTGAGCTTTCCCGCAAGGTCTGTTTCCAAACGATACGGAAAGATCGCAAAGAGCGAGGTCATCAATAACAGTTTTGTTGTTTCTAGCGGCTTCATCGCCTTACATCACACAATTTCAGTGGGGTTAACTATAAGGTGTCCAGATTATTTTCCAACGGACTTTGGTCCCTGTATAGGCAGGTCCGGATTCTGTCTCCAGCACGGTTGGTAAAAGTCCATCAGAATTGACCTACTTGCGGAAAGTTGCGTTGAACGCGACCGTGACCCGGTCCTCATCCATCTCGTTCGGGTAGACCCAGTGCAACAGGTAAGATGGGAACAGGATTATTTCACCTGCAGCTGGCCTGATCCGGCGTTTTAGCCGAAAAGCGCTGGTCTGCAGCAATTCCCAATGTGGCAGATCCACCCGTGGGGCGACAAATTCTATCATGCCAGAGTCGCCGTCATCCGTGTCTGGCTGGGAAACGTAGTAGACCCCCGACCAGTGCGCGCCCGGGTGAGTGTGAGGGGCGTTGTAGCCGTTCAGGGGATTGACGTTCATCCAGCCGAACAGTTTCAGCTTGAGTGTTTCGGGGTCAACTTTCTTGGTCATTTTTCGTGTCGCTCCAAGCACAGCCAATTCGGCAGCCACGCGCAGCTCAACAATGCAATCAGAGTCCCGCGAGAACAGGTTGCCGGTCGAATGCCACCCAAGCCGGTTTGATTTTGTGACACCCTCATCCTCGTGGCGCATGATAGCGCCTTCCTTCAGAAGTGCAGCGCTGAGCGATCGATGATTGGCCACGTTGTATCGAAAGAGTGGTGAAGAGAAGAGTTTTTCAAACTTTGTTTCTGAGATCATATTGCTTCCTGAAGAGTGAATTCCAGCATCGTTTTTTCGGAGGCGAACGCCGACGAATTGTCGAATGCAAACGTGATCTGGCTGGAATCTACTCGAAACCAGCCAGAGTCTTTCACGTTACAAAGTCGCTATTAGGGCGGTCCTTAGTCGTCGCTTTCGCCACCTTCGCCACCGTCGTCGCCACTCTCGCCACCGTCATCGCCTTCACCACCGTCGTCGCTTTCGCCACCGTCATCGCTTTCGCCACCGTCGCTGCTTTCACCGCTGTCGTCGCTTTCGCTGCCGTCGTCATCACTCTCATTATGGCCACCGCTGTTGGATTCGCCGTCATCGCTTTCGTCGTCGTCCTCCTCATCATCGCTCTCATTCCCATCGCTGGATGAGCGCGCTTCGGCCAGGCTCACTCTGCCGTCATTGTTTCCGTCGGATCGACCCAAAACACGATCTGCGCCACTTGTGCCGAATGCAGATGCGAGTTCATTGCGGCTCAGCGAACCGTCATTGTTGGTGTCAATCTGTCCAAAAGTTTCGGCACCATAGGCCGGGATCGAAAATACAAGGCAGAGAGATGTAGAGAGAAGTAACCTTGAACGTGTCATTTTTGTTCTCCTTTGTTGATTGGTGGTGCGATTTTAGCGTTCAGGCACACGCGCCACATCGGCAGATCGTCTAGGAGTTTCGGCTCAATGGTCTGACTAGGTTTCGGACTAAAGTCTGATGTTCTGGGCTTCTCTACGGTCCTGCCAACGCACCAAAATGAAGGTAAGCAATTTGTCGGATTGGCAGTCCAGACTGCCAACCCGCTCGCTGAGACATCTATTCAGCTGCAAAGCAGTAAAATAGACCCGCACCACCGGTTCCCGTCAGCGCTTCCTGACTGCATCCACGGGAACCATGTGCCGAGTTCCACGAGGTGTTGCCCCCGCCATGGCGGTCATGGTGCCCGACTTGCGCGCTTCCCTCACCGGAATTGGTCCAGTTGCTGCACGTGTGATCGCCCTCGGCCCAAGGAAAATAGGCCATCCCATCCGCCATGGATCCGGTCAGAATGTCATGCTGGTTGGGGCTGTCGCCGACACCGTTGACTTTGTTCCCACTCTCATCAACGGCTGTTCGCTTGATGATGTTTGGGCTCAGATGCAATTCATCCAGATCGCTCGCCACCAACTCTCCGTTTGCGTTGTACCAGGGCCCCTTGCCAATGCGGTATCGGGCAGAAACCCCGCGTTTTCCGTCTTCTTGAGTGCTGAGATAGGCGCGCCACGTCCGACCCGTGGTGCCCGCTGCGGTCGCCAACGCATCACAATGCGCGTCGGCCCCCTCCAGCCCGCCCAAATCTGCGCCGTTGCCCAATCCGGCGCTGGTTACGAAAAACCCCATCGCGCGGTCCTGTGCCTGCGCCGTGCCAATGTGGCTGGCCACAGCCAAAGGAATCAATACTGCAGTTCTAAATCCGATCATCGCGTTTCCTCCCAGTTGCGAGTATCGGTGCCGCCATCGGAACAAATTTGGAAATCGCACAGATAAGCATGGGGCACCGATCAAGCCAGCATACTCAAGCGAACCTGTCCGACTTACCGACTTTGGTCTGATAAAGCTACGCAGCCCACCAAAAGTTTGGTGGAGTGCGTATTTGTCGGCGTAGGCATCAGGCCGCAAGCTGACGCTTTGACGGTTTGGCAACCAGGTTCGTGCCCTTAACCATGTGGAGCCGGCGCATGGTTGGCATGAACCTGTTCCAGCGACTGACCTCACCCAGGGCCGCCATCCCGATGCAATACTTGGAGCACTTCTTAGTTGGACGGGCGTGCATACGCCGCAGGGCCTTGTCGGCAAACCCACGCCCCAGAGCAGATTTTGTTTCGACGATAAAAACGTCGCTTGCGGCATCAAGGGTCTGATCCGCGGTAGCAAAGTGCAGCTTCGCATCAATCGTCATACGTTCACCGCCTGACTTGGCAACCAGTGTGATCCGCTGATACCGGACATCCAGAGCGCGACCCAGATCGTATTCAAATGGCTTGTCATACTGATTAGAGTAAGTGTCGCGCGCGAATTCAAATGCTTCGGGCGTCAGCGTCTCCAACGCGTTAGGATCATAGGGCAAGCGGTGTTTCTCTGTCATGCCGCGTTTGCCTTTTACCTTTACCTCAAGAAAGCACAGGCTCGCATCCGCATATCGCCGCACTCGCACCTTGAACCCTTTTCGCAATCCTTGATGGTGTTCATAATATGCGCTCCGCTGGGGATCATCGTAGTAGCGCGTATTGTAGGTGAACGCGCGCCGATGCTCGATTTCCAGAATGTCGAATTCTTCCAGAAGCTCGGGCAGGACCTTTTCCATCATCCAGCGGTCAATCACATATTTGTTGTCGATCCGCGAAAGCATTTCCGCCTTTTGATTAAGCTGATCCAAGGTGATCGGGGCAAAGCCGTCGGTCAGCCAAGCAAGGTCCAAGTTAGGAATAATATAGGTCATCACGTTGCCTTTCAGTTGCGGTAAAAGATGTTGATGCGGGCCATGTCGATTACGTAATTCAGCTCAATAATCTGAAAGGTCATCACGTCGACGCCCAGCCGTTCGCACAAAAGCCGGCGGGTTTTCTCGGTATCGGAAAGGATGTCGGGGTCGATCGCATCCAACGTCACTTTCGCACCGTGGGCGGATTTCATCATGTTGGGGTGGTCAAGAATCCAGGCTGCAGCAATTACAAAGCTCACGATGCAAAGCACAAACACAAGACCAGTCCCAAGGACCGAACAAATCACTGCGATTGCGATAGCCCCAAAAAAGTAGGCTATCTCGATCTTTTCAATCTGTTCCGATCTCAGGCTGAACAAAGCCAGAATGGCAAACAGGCCAAACCCGGCAGCGAGGGAGAACTGAACACTCGAAAGGATCGTTAGCACGGCAAATGCAAAGATGTTGAACATGGACGCGGTCGTCGCAAGCTCCCGGTCGCGATAGCGGCGGTAATACATTCCGAAAACAAGCAGCGACATTGCCACCGAGTTGATCGCAAACCGCGCAATAGTTTCCCAGATAGGGTCAGAAAAATTCAACATTCAGCATTCCAGTCATGTTACGAAGTGACGTCATCGGTGCGTCGATTGTCACAAAACTGAAATCTAACTGTCATATATGGTGAGACTTGGCTTTGGGCTTCGGTCCCGCCTTGTATTGGACCTAGGTCAACCCAACCTTTCGACTTTGGTCCAACCAACGCTGTGCGGACTGCGGCGGCGGCAGCGCTTCCTGTAGCTGGACGGCGGTTTTGAGCGGCGCATGAAGGCGGCTCTACGTTGACATGTCACAACAACACGATCTGGGGTTTGGTGGAACATATCCGTCACTCCAATATCTAGAATGGACATCTGCCTCATGGGGTCTCTTTGTGGCATCGTCGGGCTATCCAACAAGATCACGTTGCTCTACCAGAAATCTGATCAATCGCATTTTCACCGCACGCATCTGTTGCGTTTCAATGGCATCCACATGTTGAGCAACCCACAGTGGAACCTTCATTGGCGGCATGGTGTGCGGAAGCTTCCGCAGCCGATCGTCCCGATCACCGACAAAACAGGGCAGAACGGCTATCCCGCGCCCCACCGCTGCCATCTCCTGCAAAGTGAGAAAACTATCAGCGGCAATTGTAATCTGGTCTACAGGGACATTGGCATCCATCCAAGCACCCGCAATTGACCTCGCTAAGGGGCCAGTCAACCCCAACC
>JBAUHN010000363.1:0-1974 GCA_049680295.1 Sulfitobacter sp. | reverse complement strand
CCTGTTTGGTGCTGACAACAGATCACGGTTTTTTATTGGGTGAACATGATTGGTGGTCGAAAAACCGCATGCCGGTTTATGATGAGATCGCCCGTATTCCTTTGTTGGTGTATCATCCTGATCATGCTGCACAGGGCGGGACGCACCGCGCTGCGCTCACTCAATCAATCGACTTGATGCCGACGATTCTCAATCTACATGATCATGCAATTCCAGCTGACGTAATGGGGCATTCTCTTTTGCCGCTTTTGGAAAAGGATCAACGCATTCGCGATACGGCGATCTTTGGATATTTTGGCGCAGCAATGAACATTACCGATGGTCGCTATGTCTATCATCGCTACCCAGAAAAACTAACCGCTGATGGCCTTTATGAATATACTTTGATGCCGACGCGCATGACATCTCGCTTTGCAATAAGCGAATTGGTGGAAGCAACATTGGCCAATCCGTTTGATTTCACCAAAGGGGTGCCTGTATTGCGGGTTAGCCCTAGGGCCAATGCTGAAGGCAACGTGATTGAAGTGCAAGGTATGAATTTTGAAGATACACAGACCCGGCTGTATGACCTGGAGAATGATCCCAAACAAGATACCCCAATTGTCGATCCTCAGATTGAAGCACGTTTGCTGACGGCGTTGATCGAACAGATGCGAGCGGCAGATGCGCCTGAAGAACTATTTGACAGATTCGATTTGTGGGGAACTCCTAATGCGTGATTGGCTACCTTCTGAATTGAAAGAGGCGTCAATATCGTTGGATATCATCAAGGCAGAAGCATTTGTGATGCGCGCGTCATGCGCCGTACCGGTGCGCACCTCTTTTGGCACTATGCATGATCGACCTGCAGTTTTTGTCCGCCTTGAAGATAAAGACGGTACAGTTGGCTTAGGCGAAGTTTGGTGTAATTTTCCTTCTTGCGGCGCAGAACATCGCGCTCGACTTTTGGAAACTGCGATCTTTCCAGCATTATTTGAAACGCCGTTTGAAGGCCCTGCTGAAGCTTTCTCCATACTCACAAAACGCTTTGAGCGACTTGCTATACAGGCAGGTGAGCAAGGGCCGATTGCTCAATGTCTTGCAGGCATCGACTTGGCGCTTTGGGATTTGGTTGCACGTCGCGCAAATGTTCCGCTGTTTAAAATGCTAGGGGGATCATCGCCTGTCATTAGCACCTACGCCAGTGGTATTAATCCGACAGGAACCGCAGAAACCGTGGCACGTTGCAGGGCGGCTGGTTACAAAGCGTTTAAGCTGAAAATCGGCTTTGGGGATGATGTGGATCTGTCCAATTTGCAAGCTGTTGCTGATAGCCTGCGCCCAGACGAACAAATGATGTGCGATGCCAACCAAGGTTGGAGCGTTGATAAAACACTTTCCATGTTGCCAAAACTGCAAGCCTTCCCCCTTCAATGGTTGGAAGAACCTTTACTGGCAACCAGTCCGGCAGCAGATTGGGCGCAGCTTGCAAGGCATTCTAAAATACCGCTAGCAGCGGGCGAGAATATCATGGGGAGCGATGATTTTGCGAACGCATCTGCGGGCGGAAGTTTGGCGGTCATTCAGCCAGATATCTGCAAATGGGGCGGCATAAGTGGCACATACCCTGTTGCCAAAGATATCCTAAAAAATGGTCGGCGCTATTGTCCGCATTATTTGGGTGCTGGCATTGGATTAACAGGATCCGCGCATTTATTGGCAGCAATCGGCGGCGATGGATTGCTTGAAATTGACTCCAACATCAACCCTTTGCGTGAAGAATTATTCAATACACCGCTGATGGAAAATGGTTGTGTTGATATTGGCGACCTACCAGGCCTTGGCATAGCGCCAGAGATGTTTGAAAATTTTCTGGCAAGTCATGTTCGTGAAACCACACTGATAATAACGGCTGCACAATGAGCATTAACGAATATGATTACATTATAGTTGGTTCTGGTTCTGCTGGCAGTGTTTTAGCTAACCGTTTATCTG
>JBAUHN010000362.1:0-4156 GCA_049680295.1 Sulfitobacter sp. | reverse complement strand
CTATAAGCGACCCAGAAGCCGCGACCGAAACACTGGAATTACCTTGTTCCGTGTCACCTTTGGGTTGCGCCGTAAGCACAGGTTGGTCCGCAACATGCTTTGAAGGTTTCAAGTCCGATACGACGTCTTTTTCGGGCAGAGGATCAGCCAATTGATCAGTTTTGGTCAGGTCCGGCGAAAAGACAGCCGCATCAATTTCCTTCGTTGCTTCGGTGTCTTCAACAGCCTCCGCATCAGGCGTGACTGCCGTCGCCAACTTGGGTTTTTCCAGCAGGCGTTGTGCGGTCTGCAAAAACATTTCGTCAAATGTTTCGCCTTCCTGCGCGGGTTGCGGTTCAGTGTTGGCCGGTGCCGATTTCGCGGCTGTTTTGGCCGTTAACTGCAACGTGAAAGGATCATTCATCAACCTACCTCTGGGAGTTCTTCCTCGAATAAGCTGCTTTATGACCGGCGTTAGTTACTGGTTCTTTACCGAATTCGCCGATGATCCAAAAAAGTATCTGCAATTGAAGGGATTCCCTCAGATGGAAATTTCGCAAACGCCCGCAATAAGACCCACTCCGCAGGACAATCATGCGTTGCGCGAGGTTGCCCAAAACCTGGAAGCCACTTTTCTTGCCGAAATGCTGAAGGCTGCAGGGTTCGGCGAGGCCCGGTCAAGTTTCGGTGGCGGAACCGGGGAAGATCAGTTCGCCTCGTTTTTGGTACAGGAACAGGCGCTGCAAATGGTCCGTGTCGGCGGCATTGGCCTTAGCGAATCTATCTACGAAGCTTTGAAGGAGCACCAAAATGTCAAAACGTGACCGGATGCAGGCAATTGATGCGCTGCACGATCTATTGGACGCGGAACGGGGTGCGCTGCTAATCGGCGATATTGACCAAATCCAGCGTTTGGTTGCTCAAAAATCGGACCTTGTCGCACAACTGGCGGCAGACAGCGGCCCGGGCGACAATAACCTTGGAAATCTGCGTAAGAAACTGTCCAGAAATCATACATTATTGTTGCGCGCCCAACAGGGTATTCGCAGCGTGACAGAAAAAATCGCCGTTTTGCAACGGGTAAGATCATCGCTTGAAACCTATGATCAATCTGGTGAATTGCGAAGCGTAAAGATGATCAACACCGGCGCGGTTGAAAGACGGTCATAGTTTCAAAATTGAATAAAACACCAAGCAACAAGGCGAGGGACATTAGCAATGCGTTAGCCTTTCCGCCCCTAAGGTTGTCTTGCATCCGAGGTCGGGTGGCACACCGTAGATAACACGACGGCGTATTGGTCAGAACGACTCTTTAGTCCGCCTGCGCAACAGCAGACGAACATTTTTGTGGCGCAAAGCGTCACCGATCAAAGGAAAAAGCTATGTCCAGTATTCTTACCAACAACAGTGCAATGGTCGCGCTGCAAACACTCAAATCCATCAACTCTAACCTGTCGATGACCCAAAGCGAAATCTCTACCGGTAAGTCGGTCGCCAACGCGCGCGACAATTCGGCGGTTTGGGCGATCTCAAAGGTTATGGATTCTGACGTACAAGGGTTCAAGGCCATCTCAGACAGTCTTTCACTCGGGGAAGCATCAGTTGCCGTGGCCCGTCAGGCGTCGGAAACAGTCACCGATCTGCTGACCGAAATGAAAAGCAAAATCGTTGCCGCGCAGGAAGACAATGTTGACCGGACAAAGATCAACGCTGATGTCACTGCCTTGAAAGATCAGATTGCGTCCGTGGTCAGTGCCGCACAATTCAACGGGCTGAACTTGGTCGATGGCGCAACCGCGTCCGCATCAATTCTTTCGTCGCTGGATCGCGATGCAGCTGGTAACGTTACAGCAGCGTCAATCACGGTCACTGGCCAAAACCTGTCCACCGGCGGCTATGTCGCCAATGACGTTTTTGGGTCGTCCACTGGCACATCGGGTGCGGGTGACACAGTGGCATTTACGCTGGACGCAGCCGGCGGTACTGGTGATATTGTGATCGACGACAGTGCCGGTACTGCCTTTGTTGAGGGTGAACGCATTACGGTGCGCATCGGCGATCAAGAGGCATCCTATACGGTAACCGCAGACGACGAAGCCGCGACAACGCCGTCAGATATGGTCGCTGTTGGGCTGAAAAACGCAATTGACGCGCTGGATATTACTGGCCTGACGGTTGACTACGACAGTAGTTCACCGGGGCAATTGGATTTCACCAATGCCGGTGCAACTGACATCGCCGTCGGTGCACAGTATACCAACGCAAACGCTGGTGGATTGGGTGCTCTGGCCGCCGTCGACGTCTCAACCGCTTTGGGTGCAACATCTGCTTTGGCCAGCATCGAAACCTTGATTGATACGTCGATTGATGCCGCCGCGTCTTTTGGTTCCGCTGAGGGTCGGATTTCAACACAATCCGATTTCATTTCAAAGCTGACGGACTCGCTGAAATCAGGCATCGGTTCGATGGTTGATGCAGACATGGAAGCAGCTTCAGCTCGGTTGCAGGCCTTGCAAACGCAGCAACAGCTTGGTGTTCAGGCTCTGTCGATTGCCAACCAGGCGCCACAAACGATCCTGGCACTCTTCCGTTAAGACAATTCAGGGGCGCGAAATTCGCGCGCCCCTGATCCCTGGCCCGATTTGAGGGCGGAAAAACAATAAAGGTGGCAATGTGAACGCAATTTCCATGGCTCAACGCGCATATGCGCCTACAAAAGCCCCAATCCGGTCTGCCCGCAGTATTGAATACGATGTAATTGCCAAAATTACATACAGGCTTAAGGCCGCAATCGAGCAAAACGACTTTAACGCGCTTGTTGCCGCAATGCATGAAAACCGAACGCTTTGGACCGCTTTTGCAACAGACGTTGCCGGGGATGAAAACGAATTGCCAGATGATTTGCGCGCGCGCATTTTCTATCTTGCTCAATTCACCCAGCATCACACGGGTCTGGTCTTGCGCGAAAAGGAATCCGCGATCCCTTTGTTAGAAGTGAACACCTCGATCATGCGTGGTCTAAGACTCGAAGGGGTAGCGGTTTGAGTGGTCTCGTCCTGAAATTAAGCCCGAAAGAGCGGGTGTTGATCAACGGTGCAGTGGTCGAGAATGGCGACCGTAGATGTCGTCTTGCGATCATGACACCCGACGCCAACATTCTGCGGCTTCGTGATGCCATTCATCCCGAAGATGCAAATACACCGGTTCGGCGTGTATGTTTCGCCCTGCAACTGGTTCTGAGCGGTGATACGTCACCCGAAGACGCGCACCTTCCGCTTTTGCGTCAGATCGAGGCTTTAAGCCAGGTTTTTACCGATACAGACAGCCGCAACCATTTGTCAGATGCGACCCGCAATCTGATCGAAAAACAGTTTTATGGCGCGCTGAAGTCTTTGCGGGCGCTGTTGCCTCGCGAAGATCGGTTGCTTGCGGTGCATCCCATCTGATGTTTGCGCCGGTTATCCCTTCGTCCGGATTGTCCGGCTGGCGATTTTTGCAACGCACTTATGACGTGCAGTTTGCAGCATTTTCCGCGTCAGCCAGGCAAGCCCGCGCCACAGAATACTTTGAGCAGAATATCGCGAAAGTGACATCGGCCGAAGAACTGGTCGCGGATCGGCAACTGTTGGAAGTTGCATTGGGCGCATTCGGATTGGAAGGCGATATCGACAACCGGTATTTCATCAAGAAAGTTCTGGAGGAAGGCACAATCAATTCGGATTCTCTGGCCAACCGGTTTTCCAACCCAAACTATGCTGAACTGTCTGCCGCTTTCGGTTTTGGTCCGGGCGAGGTGCCCCGAGCAGGATTGTCCGCTTCAACAAACCGCGTGCTTGAAAAATACAAAGCATCGAGTTTTGAGATCGCCACGGGAAATCAGGACGACAGTATGCGCGTTGCCCTTTACGCACAACGCGCGTTGTCCGATGTGGCGCAAATGGAGGGTTCCAACGACACCAAATGGTTCACTCTGATGGGGCAACCGCCATTGCGCGCCTTGTTCGAAAAAGCACTAAATTTGCCCGCATCTTTTGGCCAAATTGACATTGATCAACAACTGAATGTGTTTCAGGAACGCGCCGAGGCAACATTTGGCAGCAGTGATTTGAGCCAATTCAGCGAGCCTGAAAATATCGACGCCGTCATCACGAAGTACGTCGTGCGCACGCAATTGGAT
>JBAUHN010000361.1:0-2054 GCA_049680295.1 Sulfitobacter sp. | reverse complement strand
TGTGTATCCAGACTTGCCTGATAGTTGGAACGCAAAGAGTGCCAGCAAGAGGTCAGGATCGCGTAGGGCTGCGTCTTGACGTGCTCCCGTAGCAATGCGCCCCAAATCCATCGCCAGTTTTTGCGAGATTGGCGACTTGGTGGCTGTGCTGCCCACGTGGTTGGATTTTTCCAGAACACCTGCGTCAATCGCTGCCTTTTTGTCTGTGCCTTTCACAAGTCCAGCCTCAACCTGCACCGCGCCGTGTGTGTCGATGTAGACCAACACGCCTGCATGAGCTTTTTGATCCTCGGTAAACGACCCATCAAGGATCACTTGCAAGGCTGCAAGCTGGGCGTAACCATCATCATTCAACACATCTTGTTCGGCTTGCTCTGATAGCGTGTCATAGGTTTCGCTCTGATCGTCAGACAACGTACCGCCTTCGGCATAGATGCGTGACAGTTTCATTTCGTCGATCTGATACCAACCGATATAGCTGTCCCCGATGGCCTCGGCCCATTTCCAGCCCTCTGCTTGCAATTTAACGGCTGCCTCCTCCAGCTTCTTGCCAAACAACGCATCAAGAATGGCGGGATCATCGATCAGAACTTCCTCTGCAAACAGATCACTGCCTGTGCGACCCCCTGCGGCTTTGTAGGCCTCTAAGCCCACAAACACGGCGCGGCGGTCACTGTTTTTCACAGCGTCGGGTTTGAGCATCTTTTTGATGCGGTGATCACTTTCGCCTTGGCCACGCACATTTTCCAAGATTTCCAAAGTCAGCTTTTCATCATCACTGATGGTGAAGGCGGCCGCATTCGACAGGCTAATCTCGCCTTTGCGCAGGGCGTCAATCACGGGTTCTGGCAAGTTGGCCAAGGCAAGGCGGCGATAGACATGCGCCTCGGTTGCCCCATACGCCATTGCGATATCTGCCACTGTGGCCCCGCGTTTTTCCATCGCGCCAAAATCGCGGATTTCATCGGCGGGATGCAGCGCTTCACGTTGTGCGTTTTCGCTGGTCGCCCAGACTTGTGCGGTTTCCAGATCAGGAGCCATTTTGACGCTAACGGTTTGAAAACGCGGGTCGCCTTGCAAGAGGGCAAGTGCGCAAAGGCGGCGTCCGCCGACAACCACGCCGATACCGTCTTTCTCCGCAAAGCCTGCGATGTTCTGGATCAGCCCATAGGCGCTGATGTTGTCAGCCAAAGTCAGAATGCTGGCCTCGCTGACGATAGTGCGCGGGTTCAGAACAGAGAGGTGCAGGTCCGCAAACGGAACGTCTTGGACATGTGCGGTGATGTGAGATTGATCATTCATTGGGTCATTCCTTTTGTTGGTGGTGAGATTGGAAGGGATGCCCCACCCAGCGAACTGGGTGAGGCGAGGGTTATTGTTCAATATTCGGAGGCGTGGAGGACGGTCAGAACGCGCCGCGTGGCGTCCACATTGGCGGGATCGTCGCTGCCCATGTTATAGGCCAGATCGTACAGATCGATTTTCCAAAAAATGCTGTACGTCTCGCCAGCACTGTCAAATTCAAAAGCCCCGAATGTGTGTTCGCCGTAGGGATCATTGTCCTCGGTGAACTCTGAGAATTGTTGCACCCGCTGCATAATGATCGCGATGGCAGCTTGGGGCAGGTCCGCCACCCCGCGCGTGACGACAATTTGGCCGGGAACGGTGAAATCAGCACCCCACGTTCTGCGGAACCGATCGTTCTGCTCCGCGATTGCGCGGGTAGTTGCGGTGACTGTGTGTTGTTCTGTCATGACGCTCACCACCAGCACGAGTAGACAACGGTTTGACCGTTGGTGAGCGCGTCCTTCGCCCATGCGCAAAACGCGAGGTCTTGCTCGGTGTTCTCGTCGGCGGCTTCTTCTTGAAACTGATGCCCAAAGAAGAACCCACCCTCAGACTTTGGTAGGGCCTTCTGTCGGACAAGTGTCTCTAAGGCTGCGATGTCAGCGGCCTCTAACACCAGTTCTGCGCAATTCAGCTTTTCGGCAGGTTGGCCTGTTTTGGCGGTAAAGAGCGTCTCTGCCCAAGCTTGAAGTTTGGAATGTTTGCGC